>JAIXQT010000176.1 GCA_027485595.1 Pseudomonadota bacterium
TCGCGAAAAAATCCTCAGCGTATCTCGGTGGATACGCCTCCGGTTTTCTCGCTCATTTTCCTCGCCTCGCCGCGCGTCTCGCCGCCCTCGCTACGAAGCTACTTTTGAGACCAGTTCTACTACCGCTCCGGCATTTCAACCTAGGGGGGTGAAAAATGGTTCCGTCGCGAGCATTTTGAGAGTTTAGACGAAACGAGGCGGAGATGGCTAAAAAACCGCAGACGTATCCTCTGAGATACGTTGAGGATTTTTTTGACGTCTCCAACGAAGTTGCAGTTAAACTATCGAAATGCGCAGCAGGAAATCATTTTTCACCACCCTGCTAGCTCGCAGTACCTCTATCGCCCCGCTATGAGTCACGCAACTCATAGAGTCTCGACAGATACCTGCTCGGAATGCCTACGTGCCAGCTTGAGACATCGAAGCGCTATGAGCTTCCCAACCTCACCATTCCCCTGATCGCGGAATAGCCCCTCGCTATTTCCCGTCTATTTCTCCCACTCAAACCATATAAATCGTTATTACAGGCACTTACAGACCAGTCTCAGGGCAAGAACTTCCTCAACTATCTCATTCCCCCGGTTCAACGACCCCACCCCTTTGTGCTACCCTTCCCCAACCGTAACCCACAGGATTTAATAATGAACATTCTTCTTATCGGAGCGAACTTCAAAAACAAAGGTGCTGAGGCTATGGCTCTCACCGCGATTCGAGAGTTCTCCGAACGTTTTCCCGACGCTCACTTCACCGTGGCGTCCTATGCGGCCCGAGAGGCGCTCCCGTACGGCGAGCACACCCTCTCAATTCGAGAACGTGCCTGCACCTTCCGCCTTATCCGCAACCAAAAATCACTCTCTACGGCGCTCAGGATCCTCGCAGCAACGCTCTCTCCCACCAAAGCACTTCGAGCTCGAGCCGCACAAGGAAACGCATACCTTGAGGCGGTAGCGTCAGCGGATATCGTTATCGACATAAGCGGCTTCGCCTTGACCGATAAGCGCCCCCTTCATCGACGTGTGGTCTTTGTCGCCGAGATCCTCACCGCGAAGATATTCCGCAAACCGTTCGTCGTGTTTACGCAGGCAGTGGGCCCGTTCAAAGAGCTACCGACTCGCTGGCTCGCGAAAATCGGACTCCCCCTTGCGGATTTGGTCTGCGCCCGAGGTGAGAGCACCGTCGAACACCTTGAGTCCCTCAGTATTCCGAGCAAAACCAAGGTAATTCGATGCGCGGATAGCGCATACCTGTTCTCTTGTACCGGACAGGACGCCTCCCCAAAACTCATCGCAAGAACATCTCTCGATCAATCGGTGATCGGGATCGTTCCTAATACGAACGTCTTCGAGAGAGCAAAGACGATCGACGGTGTAAACTCGTACACCGCCCTTCTCGCCGCCACGATCGACCACTCAATTGAGAAGCTCGGCGCGCGGGTTGTATTTATTTGCCACGAGCACTACGAGGGTAGAAAAGATGATCAATGGCTCGCTCACGAAGCGGTTGGTCACGCCAAACACGGCAAATCAGTTGAGGTAATCTCGGGTGACCACTCAGCAGCCGAACTGAAGAGCGCCATCGGAGCGGTGGATCTCCTCATCGCGTCCCGCTTCCACAGCCTCGTCGCGGCGAATTCACTCGCCGTGCCATCAATCGCATTGGCCTGGGCCCACAAATACCACGAGCTCTTCGCCGAAGCTGGAATTCCGGAGCTTGTCTTCGATGGCGAGGATCTTGTAGTTTCAGAGTTCATCCCGCACCTCGATCGCGCGTGGAATCGCAGGAACGAGATAGCTCACACGCTTCGAGGGAAGCAGGAGAGCTTACGGTCCTCAGCGCGCGGAGCATTCGACGCGGTTGCGGAGATGGTGAAAGCGAACACCGCTCAACGACGAGAGCCCTCCCACAGGAACGCCGCGTAGGTTTTACATAGACATCATGACGAAACGACCACGATTCCTCATAGAGGTACCAGAGCAAGGACTGTGTCACGGTTGTGGGGGATGCGGCGGCGCGTGCCCCACAGACGCTATTACCATGCGGCCCACGCCCCAAGGCACCCTCGCTCCCGACATTGAGCTCGACAAATGTACGAATTGCGGACTCTGCTTTAGCGTATGCCCCGGTCACAGCTTCGACGTCCCCTACTTCCATAAAAAGATCTATGGCGGACCTCCTGTGCACCCAGAGATTGGCCACTACCGTGAGATCTACGCGGGGTACGCGGCTGACAAGGATATCCAATGGGCGGGACAAAGTGGTGGCGTTATCTCTGCACTCCTTATTGATCTCCTCGAGCGAAAAGAGATCGATGGAGCCGTCGTCACCCGAGTCCCCGCCAACGCTCCAACCAAAGCAGAAACATTTATCGCGCGCACCCGCGAGGACATTCTCTCCTGCGTCGGATCGAAATACGGCCCTGTGTCGGCTGCCGAAGCGATCCGATTAGTTCGCAAAGAGAAGGGTAAATTCGTCTTCGTCGGTGTGAGCTGCCAGATTCACGCGTTTCGAAAAGCAAGTGAGTTCAGCAAGACCCTCGCTCCAAAGATCTACGCCTTCTTCGGACTCCACTGCAAAGGTATCTACTCAACGCACTTCTTCGATTTCCTCCTCGCTCGGTATGGACTCAAAACCAGCGACGTCAAGAGCTTCAACCTTCGAAGCAAGGAATGGCGCGGCTGGCCAGCCGATCTGCGAATCGAGACTCATGACGGACGCACGATAGACCTCTCAGGGGGACTGAGCCGTACGGGCCCTCGTGATTACTTCGCTCAGATGCGGTGCCTCACCTGCACCGACAAACTGAACGAGTTCTCTGATATCAGCTTTGGAGACTGCCGGGTTCCGTGGGTTTACGACAAACAAACCCTTGTCCAGGCTGAAGGGGGCGACAATCCAGGACAATCGGACATCGTCGCTCGCACAGAGCGCGGAAGTGCCCTCATTCAGAGCGCGATCGATCGCGGACTTCTTGTCACGAAGCGGATGGACTGGAACGATCTCGTCGTGAGCACAAAACCCTCTGAGAAGAAGCTCGCCATCAGCAACCTCAAGATCCTCTCACCTCTCCTTGGGTTCTCAATCCCGGATTACGGGGTAACCTTCCAGCCCAAAGACGCGCAAGACCGTCGCGCATTTCGGCTGCTCCACATACCAACCCTGGTCAGCTCAGCGTTCTTCGTCATCTTCTGGAAGGTTGCCAAGTTCGGGTGGGTACGAGCGTTCTATGACAAGCTCCCCTTGCGGTACATTCACCTCGCAGGAGGGCTCCGTCGACGACTCACCAACTACCGACGCGCGAACATGACCGAGATAGAGGCGATATATCGCGAGGCGGGAGAGATGAAGATCATCCCGGGGACATGCCATCCCCTTGCCGGCAAAAAGAAGAGCCGATCAGAAGCGGAAGAGAAACAAAAGAGCTGCGTAGCGGCTTTCAACGAATAAGAGAACCGAATGACCAGCGCCGCGCAGCAGGAGACGACACCACAGCGGCACCGCTCCGCGCTGATCAAGGCCGCAAAGTGGACGTTGCTCGGGCTCTCTCTGCTCGCGGTGGTATACGCGATAGCGAATGAGCGAGAGACCCTACGCCAAGCATTCCTTATCACCCCATCTCGACTGGCACTCATCGTTGCCATGCTTGTGGTCTATTTCTTGATTTACAGCTATCGCTTCGTCATCCTGATTGAAAAGCATTGCGACTGTCGAATCGGCCTCCTACCCTGGCTCCGGATGCTCATCGTGGTTCGATTCATGAACAACACGGTGCCCCAAATGGGAACGGTCTATCGGGGCGTTCATCTCAAAAAGGACTTCGGGGTTTCGTACACCGATTATATCTCAGCGAACCTCTTCTTTATTCTTACCGACACGATATTTAACTTCGCGATCGCCGCCCTCCTCTTGGTGGCTACGGGCAATAACCTCTCTTTTAGCGGAATCCACGCCTCGTTGTGGCTCTCGGCGGGTTTCATCGGGCTCCTTTTTCTTCCCTACCTCGTTTCCTACGCGCTCTCACGTCTTCACGGCGAGCGGAAAAGTCCCAACAAGATAGTTCGAGGACTCTCGGAGGTGGCGCGGGAGATTACCGCGAGCGTTCAAGACATTCGGTACATGTTCGTCTCCACCATGCTCGCGCTTGCGTCCTTTGTTACGATGGCGTTCGTATTCCACCTACTCTTACAAGCCGTAGAGGTTGACCTCCCCTTTGCGACCCTCGCCGTGTTCTACGCCCTCTATCGCCTGACCTTCCACATCAACCTCACCCCGGGCAATATTGGGATTCGAGAGCTCGCCTACGGACTTCTGTGCGCGCAGGCAGATGTCGGTATGTCCAAGGGTATCCTCGTTTCAGCTGAGCTACGGATACTCTCGATGCTCGTGCTGCTCGCGCTCGGAGTCCTCTTGGCGTGGCGCGATCTGCGCAAAGCGTGGGATTCCATCCGCTCCCAGCGAGCATCGGAGCAAAGATCCAGCTAAGCGTGCGTAACAGAGAGGATCTCAGTGCGGCTTGCAAAAATTTTCTTCACCTCCAAAGGCCATTAAGCCGCACGAGGGCTGTTCGTTTT
This sequence comes from Pseudomonadota bacterium, assembly GCA_027485595.1. Classification (GTDB taxonomy): domain Bacteria; phylum Bdellovibrionota_C; class UBA2361; order UBA2361; family OMII01; genus OMII01. The sequence continues at coordinate 4,569 of JAIXQT010000176.1, forward strand.
CGCTGCTTTATTGCAGCGAAAACACAATAGAAACCAGTAGTGTCCCTTGCGACCAAATTCCGGTCTCATGTGAAAAAACTTTCTGAAAGGGACACTAGTAGCGAGGCCGAGCGAGAGCGCATGTGAGTCGAGGACGAGGTCGACGGGGCTTGCGGCCAGCCGCAGCAGAGGGGCATTTCTGGGACGCACTCTGAGCACTATTCCCCGCTTTTTCCGGACTCTCGCCCCCCGGTGGGAGTGTTGCCAAGCCCCCCCCTCTTTGACACACTAGTGAGGCGACTGGTCTCGTACGAGTGAAGAGAAAGTACAGACGCCGCACGAGGAACCACACCTTGCGACTAGCCTTGCCCCGGAACACGTGAACCAGCCACCACACTTGCGTCAACGTTCGGCTCTTCAAGCGTACTACTTCGCGCTCGTACTCTTTATCACCCTCCTCTCCCTCGCCGCTGTTTCACTCCTCAGCCTTGAGTCGTTCACCCCAACGATGGTTCTCGGTGGAGCCTTCGCATCCCTACTCCTCTCAGCTCTCTTTTTCACTCGCTATCGCCCCTCACAGCGCATGACTCGTCCCGAATGGGGGGTCGTAGCGCTCGTCCTTCTCGCCTTCGCCCTCCGTTCTAATACCGCTATCGACGTGTATGGCGGACAGGACCCTGGGGTCTACACGAACGTCGCGAGCCACTTCGCTCAACACGGAAGCTGGATCATCAAGGACCCGCTCCTCGATGAATTGGCCGACCGAAAGGACCTCCAGGACTACTACGTAGCGACAACCCTTCGAAGAACCTCTCAGAACACAACCGGGGGGTGGTATGGGAACATGCTTCCCGGTGTGTACCTCAAAGACCTGCAAGAAAATGAGTGGGTATCCCAATTCTACCACGTCAATACGGTCTGGCTCGCGATCGGTGAATGGCTCTTTGGGCAGGAGCGAAAGGGGCTTCCCCTCGCGCTCCTCTCATCGCTTACCCTGATCGCAGCCTATCTGCTCACGGTCCGAGTGTGCGCATCGCAAGCGGCTGGAATCGCCGCCGCGTTTCTGCTCGCCACAAACGCCGCGCACTCCTACATCGGAACCTTTCCAGTATCGGAAGCCGTGGCGGGATTCTTCTTCCTCTCCGCACTCGCGATGCTGAGCGCCGGCTTTCAATTCACCTCTGTTCTGCCCTTTGCTGCTCTCTTCCTCACACGAATAACCGGCTTTCTTACCGCGCCCCTCATACTCATCTCGTTAGGGTGGATGGTTATCAAACGACGGGATGTCAAAGCTGCCTGGACAGGCTTCGGCATACTGTGCGCGTACGGCGTGAGCGTCGTATGGGGGCTCACCTTTTCAGGTCCCTACGCGCGAGATATATATCGGGGCAAGTTGGGGGTCCCGCCTGCGCTCCTGGAACACGCGGCATCCACCTTTCTCGCAGTTGGGGTGGTGTGGCTTCTCTGCTGCTTCATCGCGCTGCGGTATCGAGAGCGCCTTCTTCCCCTCTGTAAGCGCGTCATCCACTATCGAGTGCCCCTCACCATCGCGGCTCTAGCTCTGATCGTTGTCGCGATAGCCTACCGAGGATACCTCCTCGGCTTCACCGACCACTACGCCCAGCACCGGTGGTTCGGGGTGCGTTGGAAGATGGCCGCACTCGGCGTCGATTCACTCAGGTATCTCTCGATCTACACCCTTTCACTCATGCTATCTCCTCTGGGGATACTAGCGTTTATTATCGGCCTTGCGAGCGTGTGTCGGGTAGCGTTCACACGCTCATCGTTAGCGCCACTCGCGCTGTGTTCGATCGGATTCTTCGCGGCTCTCACCGTCAAGCAGTTAACAACTCCGTACCTCTACTATTTTGGAAGGTACCTCGTCAGCGAGCTCCTTCCCCTCGCAATCATCTGCGCCGCGATAGCGCTCCACTCCCTCACCCGCTACCTCCCCCGGCTTAAGCACCTCATACTTCCCGCCTACTGCCTCGCCGTTCTGGTCCTTCTCTACCCCTCAATCACCGCACGATTGAAAATTCGAGAAGGCCGTCAGTTCTTTGAGGCGATGTCGTGTGTGAATGAAGCGACACCTGGCCGCAGCGTCCTCCTCATCGATAAGAAGGACTTCCCCGAGGTGCCGATCGTCACCGCGCTAAGATTCTCATTTCATAAACCAACCTTCGGGATTCGAGAGGCTGACTTCAGTGAACCCGGAAAACTCAACGACCTCATCACCTACTTCCAATCTAAAGGGTATACTGTTTACCTTCTCAGCTCCCATGATTCCTGGAAGACCAAGGAGGGATTTCATAGAGTGCTGAGAATCCCCGCGGTAGTGCGAAAGGTCGGCTCACGGGCCGCTCCTCCAACCAAAATAAGCACCCTCGTTCACCCTATCCGCCTCTATTCGCTCCAGAAGCCAGACACCCTTCCCGAGATATGCAAAAAAGTGGAAGAATACGGGCGATGAAGAAGATCCTTGTTATTCTCGATGAACTCTTTCCCGTGCGAGGCGCTCCCCAGGTGCGGGTGCAGAATCTTTTACAGGCGCTTCCCTCCTGGGATCGATACGCCGTTGGGGGAAAGCTTGCGTCGTGTACCCCGCCAGAGGGACATCGGCTGATCGATCGCCCATCGGAGCGCACCCCCATATCGTTTATCCTCTTCCTCGCCCGATTAGGCCGAGAGGCTCGACAGATCGCCTCACGCATCAGACCGGACGCTATCGTTGTGTCAGTGCCTAAGTACGAGATGCTCTTCTTTGCCCCTGCACTCAGTAAGCTCACTCCCCTCTTTGTATTGGACTTCCGGGACTCCCTCGCCTTTCTCGATTACGGAGCGTACCTTGCGCACTTTCTACCCAAGAAGCTCGCCCACTGGATCGGATCCATTATCTTAAAAGCAAATCGCCTCCTTCAAGAACGCGCTATCCGCTCAGCCACCTTGATAACGGTCGCAAACGAGGGAATAAAGCGATCGATCTCTCATCCCAACGTCGTCGTTGTTTCAAACGGCGTAGACACAGATACCTTCATCCCCAAACACAAAGAGTGGTTTGATGGAACACGCCCACTCAAGCTCGTCTACCTCGGGAACTTCGCCGAGAAGGACCTCTTCGGATGGATTGCAGACCTGAAGGGGATAGGGAATGTAGAGATTCACCTGATCGGGGATGGACGAAACCGAGACAAGGTACGCCAACAACTTGACGGGATCCCGACGGTGTTTCACGGCATCATCCCTCACGACGATCTTCCAGCGCTCCTGGCGCAAATGGATATCGGATTTATCTTCAGGAAGCCGGGAGTCGACCAATCTATCCCTGTGTGCCTCTTTGAGTACACCTCGATGAACATCCCGTCCCTGTGCAACGATACCGGAATCATGTCCGAATTCGTCCATCAAAAAGGGATCGGGTACGTCGTGAAAGACGAGAGCGACTTTAGGCTCGCTCTCACCCGAATTCTACAAAACCCCCTCGAACTGAAACGATTCGAGGCTCTCCATACCGTAGCCGATCGGGAATTCTCACTCCGCGCGAGTCGAGAGAGGTTCTCTGCGCTCTTTACAAGCAACTCCGAGCTTCAGCCCATGGCACGCACCATGCCGTCTTAGGAGCATCCGCGGTACCACCTCCCATGTGTCTCACCTCGTGATAGAGGTCCTCCGTCCCATGCCGATTCCTGCTATACTTTGGGCTACGGACACGTAAATAGCCTCTTTCCAACCCACCTGCTCGGTTCGTACCGTATGGGGGTTCCCCGTGTCCTCAAGGGCCCCTTCCGTATGAAAAGATTCGGCGATACCGTTTTCTATACCGCGACAGACCTCTGTAATTTTAGCGACTGCCACTACCTCGTGCTCCGAGACAAGCGCGCGCTCTTTGAAAAACTTGAGAAGACCACCGAGGACGACCAAGCGATTCTCATCACCCAAAAAGGACGCGAGCACGAGCAGCGCTACCTCCACACCCTCACCTCGCACGGCACACCGCCATTCGAGCCTAAGTACTCGATCCCGCATAACCCGATTAACGAGGTCTCAGTCACCCTCGAAGCGCTCAAGGCGGGACACCAGTACGTCTACCAAGCGATGCTTGCCAAAGATAATCTGTGGGGGCTCTCGGATTTCTTACAACGGGTCGAGCGACCTTCAAAGCTCGGAGCGTTTAGCTATGAGGTCGTCGACACAAAGTTAGGTAAGACCCATAAGGCGACCTACGCCCTTCAGCTCTGCTTCTACTCTGAGCTCCTCGAATCACTCCAGGGGACACTTCCCGAGTACGCCTACATCGTCGACGGTACCAACACTCCCCGTCCCTACCGAATCGCCGATTACTACTCGTACTATCAGAACCTCAAGCACGAGTTTCTGACGGCACTCACCTCGACCGACCCCGCCACCGTCTCGCCTGAGCCGTGCGCGCACTGCTCCATCTGTCATTGGCGAAACCACTGCAAGGGGCACTGGGAGGAGAGCGACCACCTCTCACGGGTAGCGCGGATTACCGGTCCCCAACGAAAACGTTTGGTACAGATCGGGGTCACCACCATGTCGGAACTCGCCGCACACGAAGGCGAGGTACCGCCAAAGATCGCTCCCCGGGTATTTACCCGCCTCAAAGAGCAAGCCCGTCTCCAAATAGTCGGCAAAGAGAAGCCGAGCTTCTCCTTCGTTCATCCAGAGGACGGTGGCATCGGATTTAAATCGCTTCCACCTCGATCCGACGGTGACCTCTTCTACGACATTGAAGCGGATCCCCTCATCAAAGCGGAGGCGCTCGAGAACGAGGAGTTCCAACTTCGAGATGGGCTCGAATACCTCCATGGATTCTCGTTCAGAAATCCCGACAAAACCTTCGGCTTTACGCACTTCCTCGCCTTTACCAAAGCCGAAGAGCGAATCGCCTATGAACGTCTCATGGATTTCATGATAGCGCGCGTGACGACCTATCCCGACGCGCACATCTATCACTACTCTCCGTACGAGATCGCTGCCCTCAAACGGATGAGCGCCCAATACCCCTCTCGCACCGACGAGCTCGACCGGCTGCTCAAAGAGAAACGTTTCGTGGACCTCTACGAGGTGGTACGAAACGCGATCCGGGTATCGGAGCCCAAATACTCAATCAAGAACCTCGAGCGATTCTACAGCGCCAAGCGGGAACTCGATGTCAAAGGAGGCGGTGATAGCATCGTCGTATTCGAGCGCTACCTAGAAACAAAGGATCCCGAGGTCCTCAAAAAGATCATCGATTACAACCGCAAAGATTGTGATTCGACGATTGAGCTTCTCGACTGGCTTCACAACCTCAAAGCGCAGGCCGCACAGCACTTCAAAGTCGATTGGGCCTCCATCAATCCCCCAGCGCCCAAAAAAGAGAAAAAGCTTAAAGAGGATGAGGTGCCAAAAGGCGAGCTTGAAGCGGCGCGACTCAACCGCTATCGCGCCGCTTTTGGCGCCGACGAGCTCTTTGAGACCCCACAGGAGCAGTATACTGAGGGACAAAAGCTCCGGGAGAAGCTCTTCTACCTCTCAGATTTTTATCGGCGAGAGATGAAGCCCGCGTGGTGGAAGTTCTTTAGCCTTAAAGATTCCCCCGAAAAACAGGACTCTCACGTTGAGACGCTCACAAACCTGCGCCTCGATCCGTCACGTCCCGAGGGGCTCTCGGGTCGGTCACGGCTTGTTCACTACACCTTCCCCGCGCGCGAGACCAAACTAGAAAAGGGAGACGCGGTACACGATGTCAGGCACGACCAGGACTACGGGACGATTGAGGCGATCGATCCGTATGCGGGAACCATGAGTATCAAACTACGCGGTGACGCGACCACCTACGATAACCTCGACATAACCAAGAAGCCCGAGCAACTCACCGACTCCCTCCGCGAGGGGCTCGATCGATTCCTCGACGCGATGGGCGAACTTGACCTGGAGAACCTCGGCGCGCTCCAACGGAACTACCCACACACTGCACTTGTGGATACCCTGCAAGCCCGAGATCCGGTCTTTAAGGACGGCAAGTCACGTCCCGTCATCGTTCCTCATTCAGCGCAGCATCCTGAATTTGCGGCCGCCCTCTACGACGCGGCGCTCCATCTCGATGGAAGCTACCTCTTCATTCAGGGCCCTCCAGGAACCGGGAAGACCTATCACGGCGCCCGCCTCGCAGTTGCGCTCATGCAGGCAGGAAAAACCGTCGGCGTTACCTCGAACTCGCACAAAGCGGTCAATAATTTCCTGAGTGAAGTTGACCACGTCGCGCAGACCCAGAAGAGCCCATATCGAGGTGTGAAGAAGTCAAACAAAGAGGGCTCCTCACAATGCTATGCGCCATCAGGGGACACCTCCTTCATCGAGAACTGCTTCAAGTCAGAGAGCTTCGACCCGGATAAATATAACCTTCTAGCCGGCACCGCGTGGGCATTCGCCTACGAGCACCTCTACGATAGGCTCGACTATCTCTTCGTAGACGAAGCCTCTCAGATGTCGATTGCGCACCTCATGGCGGCCGGATCCTCTGCCAAAAATCTGATCCTTATCGGCGATCCGTGCCAGCTCTCACAACCAATCCAGGGAACACACCCGGCGGATCTCCACCTTTCCCCGCTCGAACTTCTCCTCGGGGATGACAAGACCGTTCCACCACGCAGAGGTGTATTCCTTGATAACTGTCGGCGAATGCACGGCGAGATATGCTCGCTCTTATCGGAGCACGTGTATGAAAACAGACTTGAGGCGCACGGAGATAACGATCGCCAAGCGATCACCAATCCATCTCCCTCTCGTGTCACTCAAAGCTCTGGCATCCTCTTCGTTCCAAGCGAACATAACCAGGACTCAACCACGAGCTCTGAGGATGAAGCGCAACTCGTAGAGGAGTTAGTTCAGGAGTTGCTGAGGTGCTCCTTCACCGACAAGCAGGGGATAACACGAAACCTCACCCTTGAGGACATCATGATCATCGCGCCCTTTAATCTTCAGGTGAAAGAGATAGCTCGCCGCATCCCACAGGGACGGGTAGGTACCATCGACCTCTTTCAAGGACAAGAGGCGCCGGTCGCCATCGTGTCGATGACCTCCTCCAATATCAATGAGACTCCACGGGGACTCGACTTTCTTTTTAGCACCCAACGAATCAACGTCGCGCTCTCAAGGGCCAAGGCGCTCGCCATCATCGTTGGCTCCCCCCTTCTCTTAAAGACTCGGTGTAAGACCCCGGAGCAGATGCAGCTCGTGAACTTCTTTTGCGCGTTGGGAAGGTAGCCGGATCGCCCGCTCCCGAATCCCTGCGCCCGGGCCGAGCCCCGAGTCCCGAGTCCCTGTACCGGGGCTACTACTCCACGCCACGGGCAAGAAAGCCTCATCAAGGCGCCGCCTGCCGAGACGACTACGAAATAATCACATCGGATCAAGACTGAAATCGGACAGCAGATACACGTCTGCCCTGCGAATAGGAAACCGCAAAATTCGGATAGGTAGAAAAACTAGCGCGCGATCGCGTTGGCGAGCTTCGGCATGGACGGAGGGTATAACCCTGGGGGATACGGTACAGTCACATCCCCTAACTTCCACCTCTCCCGAACCGCTCTCGCCTTCGCCATGAGCGCCTTAAAGAATTCGATAAATTCATGCCTCACACTGCGCTTCTCTGAGAGGCACCACATACGGCGGCCCGTCCGGTTGGGGCGATAGCTCGTGTCGAATACCTGTGCGATGAGGCGGTCTCGTCCCATCACGCGTTTCCTCTCCCGTTGTCTCTTCCTCTCTGCACGGTCCTCAAGCGATCTAATACGCTCAATTAACTGGTTGTTGAGCCGCTGCTGCTCTTCAGGTTGGTGATACCCAAACGATTCCATCCACGCGTTCGGCTCGAGGGTAAATGTTTGCACCTCATCTGAGGCTTCCACCAGCTGCTCGGCTAGTTTCGTATATCCTCGTAGGTTGTTAGCGTCTCGCCTGATAGGAGCAAACTGGGGACGCCTCAACCGCTTCCACTGACGGGTTAAGGTACCCGACACAAACATCCTCCAAGAGGAGAACCCAGGATACCTGTCGATAGAGGTTTCTAGGTTATCCTTGGCTGGATTCGCATAGAGATACGCTATAGCCATCATGGCTCTCGCAGGGGTAAGCACAATCGGGCTGTCATAGCCTTCGCACCACACGGTTCGTTTGTTTCGGCCGAGGAGCCCATTAATCATGTGCGCTGATTCGGTTTTGAAATGCCTAAAGAACGCATCAACGTGGTCAGGGTCTATGACCACAAGAACAAGGTGAATATGGGTTGCCTCCACAAGGACGTGGCAGATACGCACGGGATAGAGCTCTCTAGCTGCCGCAAGGCAGCTCTTCACGATCGCTTGGCACAGTGGATTAGCTAAGAGAAGTAGGCCCTCCTCAAGACTAATCGTGCAAAACAATACGCTCCCGTGAGGGTGGTATTTCATTCCTTTTCCTTTGCTCATGAGGGTCTATTCGAGAGAACGAATGGAAAGTTGCTTACTGAGGCGAAGAATAGTAGCCCGGGTACACGCACAAAGTAGCCCGGGGACACGCACAAGTGGCCCGGGGACAGGCGAAGGAAAGGTAGCCCGGCTACAGGCGCATGACAGACGAAGCTCCGCGAGGCACCGCTTCCACGCCTAGCCAAGGTGGATTGGTACTCCCCATCACTTTCATCCGATACAAATCACCATAAAGATGCTATCCACGGGGGGCATTCACCTGCCTAAAAGGGCTATTGGTCCATGGAAAAGAAAGTAGCGCATCTCAAACTGATCGTTGACCTCCTCGACATGGTCAATCGAAGCGACGTCTACGCGAAACGATTTGCCGTGAGCTTCACCGCTGTCTTTATCGCGCTTGGAACCCAACAAGAGGGGTTCCACGTGGCCTACCTTGCACTCGTTCCAATCCTCCTCTTGTGGTTCATCGACGCGCAGAACTATAGACGGGAGTACCTCCTGAAAAGGCTCTACGATAGGGTAAGAGCCACACCAGATGATCAGATCGACTTCACTTTAGATATCGAGAGCCTTCCTGAGGCCCGCCGAGGAACCCTACGTTGGATGTTTTGCTCAAGCGCTGTCACCTTCTACGGCGCGATGATTGCGGGGGTCTGTGTCGTTGACGCGTTTGTGCTCTAAGACGAGACGACCGTGTGACGATAATTCCATCAAAGGGTTATTTCCTTACCGTCCGCCTCTATCACGCAACGATTTCACCAATTTTCACCATTCATCTAGGGGAGAAATGCCCCAAATGGCGCCAGCGGACGTAGCGGATTCCCTAACGCGTCGTTCGGGACGATCTGCGTTGTCGTCTCTGTCACCGTTTTACTTCCACCCAGCGCTGCTCCAAGCGGATCGGGCCGCTCATACGTTGATGTCACCGCGCTGTAGCCCGTCGTCCATCCAGCGCTATTAGGTTCCTCAAACGCCCGATAGCCGCCCCGCATCGGCCGACCGAGCGCGTCGTTTGGAACAACCTTGGTTACGGTCTCCACAACCGTATCGCTTCCACCCAACGCGCGTCCGAGTGGATTCGCCCGCTCCTGTGTTGAGGTCACAACGCTATACCCCGTACCCCACCCTGCGGAATTCCGGTCGCCCACTCCTCCCACCGGAGGAAGGATTGCGACCTGACTCGCCCCCTGCTGAACGAAGGTGCCGCCAGAGCCAGGGTAACCTTGCGCGGAAGCAAGACATGGTACGAAGAGAAATAGAACGAACAGTATTCGCATAGAGCTCCCTTTTTGAACGTGCCGGCAGAGTATCACAAACGGGAGAACGCGAGGTCTGGGTGTTTCATGAGGTGAGACGGGTGGAGAATCCTGCGGGATGGATATGTTCCGGATGCCGCTAAGGCATGGTGACCACCTAATGACACGGCCAACGATGATATGGAGCTTTGGCGACACAGAGAGAAGATCTAGACCACGGTACACAGAGAGTTTTATGGGTCGGGCAACACGTCATAAACAACAACGTGTCTCACCTGGTGAGTCACACACTGTCGGCATGCAGGAGTATGTGGTTTATGGCATCTGTCTGAACCCTTTTTATGGGAGTATGTATGAAAAAGAAGTCTCTACTGGCAGCAATTTTTGCCATCGCCGCACTTAACGGTTGTACCATAGCACGCATCTATTCCACCTCAGGAAATGAAGTAACACTCACCGACTCGCCAAGCCACACAGGAGAGCCTTTCAAGATCGAACACCGCATTATGTTCGACTACACCGGGGCAGTTGACGTACAGGAGGTTCTAAGAGAGCGTTACGGCTCAGGGCAAAAGTTCGAAAACGTCTCAATTAAGCTCAAAATGAAGCCCGAGGACTTCTTAATTAACCTCGTCACTATCAATATCGCTCAAAGCAAAACTTTCGAAATTTCGGGAGATAAGATTCGCTAATTGTAGCACATCCGTTCAAATGGTGGGCCCCTTCGGGCCCACCCGCTACACGCAACCACCTTGTCGAATTATCGGCCTGTCGATTTCTTAGCTTTCGTAAATTCGATGTACGAATCGTTGAACACAAAAAGTTAACGCAAGGATAGCCCTAGACACCGACACTAGACACAGGTTTTCACACTGCGCAGCCTTATCGCGTCGCATCAATATTATCACCCTATCGAGCAAGCCGAATAGAGTTCGCGCCATAAGAAAGCAGACATCCACCGCTTATACTTACCGCGACTCCAGTACTAGCGCTGTTACCGTTTCTTGCGAGATCTTGATACACCACGGCCAACCCGGCTGGACGCCCTCCGACGGAGACTCCCTTCACGAATTCCCACTTGCGCCCCTTATCACGGGACCGTCCCCTGAAATCGCCGTCATGGTTCGTTGAGAGATAACCAGAACTACCCTTCGTCACAAGTAAATGACGGAAATCAAAAGATGTAAGCCTTGTGCCGCAACTACTACTTCGGGAGCTATACACATACCGCCCACCCCATACCCCATCAAAGTTCGTATTCTTCGCGGCGGACACCTCTGGTTGCGGAGTCGTTCGAGCTATCTTTCGAGCCTGTCGAAGCGCACGAACTCTGAGCTGACTCGTGTCAGCACCAGCATCAAGAGAGAAAGATAGAGCAACGGCAATGGCTACAAGTACGTGATGGAGTTTCATCGAAATCCTTACTGACGGGGTGGACGAGCGTGAAGAGGAAAGAAACGGCCACGCCCCCGGAAGATCCCCCATACGGAAACAGCCGCTCGCACCTACTCCACGATACCAACTATGATGCTGAGCCAACCGTCATACATCAACAACGTGTATCAACAAGTGAGACAGGCCCAAGGCTGCTGAGCGAACCCCGTATGTGTCCCAAGAGATCCCGAGAGACGAAGGCACCCAGCTCACTCCGTGGCACATCCGTTTACCTCTCCATCCCGAAGTGGATATCCTGCCCCTATGCGTTTCCTATACCTCACTGCTACATTCCTTATCGCTCTGCTTCCACTCTCGCTCCCTCATGAGGCGCGGTCCCAGGAGGTGCACACCAAACTCCTCGGAGGATTCCACGCTCCCACCTCTGCCGGTGCTCGCGTTGCGTTCATCCAAACCCAAAACAAGTCATGCACCGGAACCCTTGTAGGAAAAAACCTCGTACTCACCGCCGCGCACTGTATCTACGACGAGGGCGATCCCGAGAACTACCTCGTGTTCGTGGATGGAACGCGAAAGCCGGTCGCGAGCTCTTGGTACGACTCAGGCTTCGATCCTGATCTTCCGATCGTTGAGGCTCGTCCGTATGACCTTGGCATGATAGTTCTGGCTGAAAACGCCACAAAGAAAGCCCCGGTTCCGGTCCTTGTTGGGCGCCGCTCCCGAGCACGCGAGCGATTCATCGTCGCCGGATACGGACTCAGTGAACGAGACCCACGGAGGGCTCGGACCTACAAAGACTGGTTTAAAATCGGGGAGATTCAACTGAAAGGCACCGACGGTGAGATGCTCTACAGTACCCATCGACCCACCCGGTCATCCTTATGCTCGGGCGATTCCGGCGGACCCGCGGTCAAATTTCATGGTAACTACATCGCGCTTGTCGGTGTTGCCTCTACCGGAACTAATGAGTCACGCCAAGGAAAATGCTATCTCGAAGACGGCGGCGTCTCGGCACACGTGGATCTCCAATCACCAAACTCCCTCGGCTTTCTCGCCGCCTTCGACGGAGTAGAATACGCGACCTGGGGAGACATGGCACTCGCAAAGGTTGTAGACGACTTGAGCCCCCAGCTCGCGAGGGCGGGCCGCGCACGTTCACTCTCTCAACTCAAAAAAATCGTCACCCCGAACCTTCAAGGACTCAGACGGGCAGCCCCCAAGGCAACCGCGGAGCGGCAGACGCTCATTGCTCAAGCGATCGAGGCACTCACCACGGCTATGAATGGCAACTCCCTCGGTAACGCAAAAAAAGCTACCAAGGCCGCGCAACGTTTCGTGGGACAGATACGGAGGATGGGCATCACCTAGCAGCGGGAACCCGCTTCATCCCCTGCGCGAAGGTACACCCTACAATTTCTCTGCCCCGGCAACGTCTCCAATCCCCGGCCGCCCTCAACGGTGTCGGGATCTGTTCGAATCGGCACGGCTTGCATAGCATCACCGCTCTGTCAGACTTTACGCGTAGTCGCTTTCGGAGGCACATGCACCAAGACAAACCACAGTCATCGCAAAAGTCAGATTCGTCACCCATGGCAATGGACGAGCTTTCGCTTCCTCAGGCGCACCGTGCCCCAGCGTCCCTCGACCTCATGGACGTGGCACACAAGCTTCAAGAGTATAATAAGAACACCGGCTGGGGCCCCACCACGGCGCGAATCGTCGCGGGGGTTTTCAAGCAGCTCCTCAAAAGCTCCGAACACACCGAAGCTAACAACGACCAGCGTCTCGACCGCGCCGTTACAACAGAGATCTCCCACCGTGAGAACACTCGCGAGCACCTTCAAGCGGAACTAACCCCGCTCGTGGCGCCGATCGGCCTCTCCGTCGGCCCGATAAACGGAGGATGGTCGCTCCACGGTCACGGAGAAGCGATCGATCCATCCGCGCTGTCACTCCACATAGAGGATGCGAACCTCCTCACCACGTACCTTGCGGGGCTTGAACCCACCACAACGACCGAATCCCAGTTGGAGGGCTTACGGTTCCTCTACCGCACCCTCTGCCGGCAGGTCACAACTGACTACGACCTCAGCGCAAGCGACGATCGACTCCTCGGGCTCGTGAGCGGCGCCAAGGCGATGGTTACTCACTACAACCGTCTCGGACTCGAGGTCGATCGCCTCGAAAACTATCTTACGGCTATCCAGGGGCGCTACCTACGGAGCTACGTAAACGCCGAGAACCTTCAACTCACCATCCCTCTCAAAAAGGGGGACGGGTTCCGGTTACTGTGGCACCGGGACGCCACACCCACACTAGTTCAGAATAAGTGGAACGCAGTGCTCGATGCGCTACACGATTTAAGTTGCCACGACGACGCCGAGCCGATCTACAAAGCCGCTCGTCAAACCGCGACAGAGGCGATTGCAAAATCACTCGCCGAGGTCTCCGCGTGGGAACCAAACGCAGGAGATTCTCGCTTGGTGCAAAAAGACACATACCTGCAGATTCTTCGCTCAGTGCAAGTTCGATTGCGGGATTTTTAACGAATCCGCGATTAGCCGCCCACTAACACCCTACCAGCGCGCTTTCGAGGCACCCCGTGTTTCTCTCGGTCTCCCTTTTGTACAGGTAGAACGGGTGAAATATCCCCTGAGGCGACCCTTTTCTCCCCGGATCTTTCTGAATCGACGCGGTGAGCGTGAAGCACTCGTTTAAGTCAATCCCCTCTTCATCGAGGTCATCTTGGTAATCTTCGGGGTCGTAGTCGCTGCTATTGATGTGGCGAGCCTCAATCGTTGCTCCCTTGCTCAAGGCGAACGATACCATAAGAGGGATAGCGGCTCGTCGCGGTCCGATGAACCCCATAAGCGCATAGGTCTCCTTGAATCCCATCCCCTGCATCCACTCATTGTACTGTTCATCGAGCATCTCGAAATCAATCCCACGCCTCGTCCATCCCGTAATAAAGGACTCAAAACGAATAAGATCTGGAAATGCCGCATTGAGGTCATTGCGAGAGATGAACGTTACACACACCTCCTTGCCTTCCCGCGTATCAAAGAACAGCGCAATCGCCCCCGGATTATGCGTTCCGTCGTCATTAATCGCGGTACCCAACCCCATCCGATACCCCTTTTGCAGAAACCAAACATCGAAGAGCTCCTCCAACGATGCTGCGCTCTCGATGCCAGCCAGCAATTCCTTTTGCGTCTCGGGGGGTACCCCTGGGGCGAATGTGTATTCCTGTATCTTCATGATAGTCCTTGCCTCCGTTTGTCGAATACGACTACTGACGTATCGCTTGGCGGCGTGAAAAGTTGCGTGCGATCTCAGCTTTTTTCGCAAACGAAGGGGCACTAGATCAGGGATTGAGGGGCTGAGGACTCCACAGCTTTCGGGATAACCAAGGACAACTCTCTTAAGCGCCGCCGGATGTAATCGATATCAAGGTCCGGGACATCCTTAAAGAGGTGCTTAAGGTCATCAAGATCCTGGAAACGATCAGGAGCGTTTGCGACCGACTGACATTTAGCGAGAATCAGATCTTCGGGAGTGATTACCGGCACCATCGCGAATCCTAAATCGATCCGGTTATGCTGCGCCCGTTCAACGGCCTCAGGAACCCACGATATAACCGGAAGAAGTATATCAACCAAACCGGTAAGTTCCCCCGATGCGGCCTCCGAGGTTATCATGCACACAGCCGACCGTGCGGCCCTTTCGCTCCCATGAGAAATGAATCCAACCATCGGCTTCATCCCGAGCGCTCGTATCGCATCCTCTGCTACAGCCCGGGACCTCTCTTGACGCTCAGCGACTAACGCGAAGTCCACATCTTTTGTAAATCGCTCCTGCGAGCGATAGAGGCTTGCGGCGTGACCACCCACAAGACAGAAACAACAAGGCAACTCCGAAAGAGCCGCAACTGTCTTCTTCAGCGCTAACAACGGAGTCAGCCTCATCGTCCCTTAGCCCTTCGATAAAAAGTATACATCTCATCCATGTCGTTGAGCTTGGCGATCATCCTCTCTGAGCGTCGATTCACCCGTTGCGCTCGGTTCCTCACCCGTTGCAATTCGTAAACCTTAAAGAGATTCATGAGGCACTCACGATCTTCATCGCTTATCCGAAGGCTAAACAGTCGACGGTTGCCTTCACGTGTCTCATCCAGTACCCCAACGCTCTTGAGCCTATCCAGGATATCCGACAGTCCAGCCGGAGACGCCCCGTAGTCCCGAGCAAGCTCTCGCAAATGACGCGGACGCGAACTGGTCAAAAGCCCGCGAATGACCTCAAGGGACAACCCTTGAGCTATGTGAGAGACGAGAGAGGAGCTCATAAACCGATTGTACGATTTTTCGAACATTTTCTCAAACAGGATTCCTGCGCCCCTTTTGGAGCGATTCCCTACGAGCTACGCCCCTCCTACCGCAGTCCCCATAGACGCCAACTAGCTGTTTCCACACTCCACCAGGAGCCTGTACAAAGAAACACTCCGGGGAACTACCCCGCGAGCCGCTCCTCGATATACGCGTTGAGGCTCTTTCGCTTTTTCTTCGCCTGAATAGCGAGTTTTCGGTGCAGCTCCGGATCTATTCGAATCACAAGATTTCCTGAAAATGGCTTATCCGGCTTTCTACCCTTCGAGGCGCAAAACTCAAGGTAATCATCCACTGAGTCTTTAAAAGCTTTTTTGAGCTCACTCACCGACCTTCCTTGGAAGGTAATAACATCCCTCGTGTTAATTACCTCTCCGTGAAAGATCTCCGCTTCCTCGTCAAAGGAGATACTCCCGTCGTATCCTTTATATTTCATAGGTCATCTTTCCCTGGTGAAATCCTTGCTGTCATGAGGAACCGTCGCACCGAGACAACCGCGCCTTTATCCGTTTCCCCCCTGGGGTGCGGACGGTGAAAGACCGCGTTAACATCCCTCAAACAGACCCGAACCCGGGATCCCCGCCCTTCTGACACCTCGGCCCCTAGAGCAATCAACATCTTCTCGACATCCTGCCACGGAATGTTCGACCGAACCGGCGTATCGAATATCTATCGTAGCGTCCTTCTATGTCTTGGATTTATGATATCAAATATCGATACTAAAAAGCCATGACATGTTCACTGCGTCATTGCAATAACATAGCGGCTCTAGGCTGCGGATTGGCGGCACCAAATCACTATGACGTGAAGACTCCCTACAACATAGGGTGCACGCGCGGAAGGTGAGAGCACGCGTTCTCTCCCGTCGCCTGGCATAAACTACATTTTCAGCACTCACTCGATGGCACTAACGAGCCGCGCCATCCCTATCAAATATCCACCTCGGCATTTACGGGAATCACCTATCAAAACAAGCAGATAGCAAGAGATTGTAGTATATCATGCCTCGCTTTCTAACTTTTCTGTGGAACTTGCCGCCAACGTAGGATAGGGTCTGCCGGGAACCGTCCTATACTGTTAGTGAGGCGCATGCGACTCTGCCTTCTGTTCAAAGTACAAGGCTCCAGCTGTTACCTCGACCGAACCTCTTTTTCTCATCCTCTCCTAGAAAACTCCCTCAAGGCTCAACGTGGTAACACCGCGCGAAGAGGCATGGGCACTTTCGCGTGGTCGCGAGCGGTGCAGGCTCTTTCACTTCTTTGTGTGCAAAGTGTACTCGCTGACCGTGAAGGAACCCCTCACACCGAACTGATTGGAGATGCGGGGACGCTCGCCGCATCTCTTGATTCCGCAATCAGCAAACAACCGAGCTGGGTCTATCAGATCTTTGGCTCTGACCCAGAAGGGACCTCACTGATCCGTCGGCTCATATCTCGTGTAAATCCCGAGAGAAAAAGACCCGGGCCGGTCGAGATATCTCTCAAAACGGAACTTACCAGGGCTACTGAGATAGTTATAAACGGCACAGTATGTAACGACCTCGAGGAGCTTAAACTCCTTGCTGCGCTTCTGCTCGATGAGAGCCCTGCGGAGGTTCTTACGTTTTCCCCTGCGCTTTCACCTCCCCCTCTACATGCCCACCAGTGGCTGTTGGAGGAGATACGTCGAGAGGTTCATATTGGACTGAATGATACAGCTACATTTTCCGCCGCCGGCACAAAACATTTACTCAGCCAGCTCTCCAATTACAAACCCTTTCAAACGATGGGCGGGCAAGCCTCTCACCTTGTAGGGGAGCCCGATCTTCAGCTATCCGACAGCGCGCGACTCGGACTTGGGGGACAAGACACTTGGATATCCAAACAATTATCGACCCCGACACCCATTCGATTACTCTGCGGCGTAGGAGCGGTAACCTCTCTGTGCATCTTCCGCTACCTCACAACAGTGAAGGGCTACAATCTGGAGATCTCTCACAACTTCAGCTCAAGTCAGGACATCGTGCACACACTTCGCGTTCACGGAGAGGACGAACCAGTTGACGGAGTGCTTATGGCGCTCTGTTGCAGTGTTAGACTATGTCAGGGACGAAGTAGCTTCTCTCCTTTGGCGATGATGCCTGTTACAACTCACGCACGGCTCTCGCGCGGAGGAGATGTTGAGCGATATCTCTTTCTAACTGATGTAGTCACTGGATCTCACTTTCATCTTGAGGACGACCTCCCGTCATTGAAGCACCGCCCCCAGGTTGAGCCCCTCGCCTTTGCGGGTCTGGTAGATGAATTGGCGAACCGGGGTGACGCGCGAACTATCCTTTTTTGGCCCTACTACCTTTTCGCAGAGAACCGAAACGATTGGGTCATTGATCCAACCTTTCGAAGGGTTCCAGCATACGAGCTTGTTACCCTCTGCGTTGGCAAACGAATCTCTCGAGAGCCCAAACTATCACTCGCCTTGAATGTCGCGATTAGAGATGCATGGCTAACGCTTCGAACGAATACAGATATGCGCGAGCGCATGATCCAAGGACTTCTCGGGGACGAGCACTTCGTCTCAACGTTCTCAAGGCTCGGACCGCACCCTATGAGACAAGCGATCTGATCCTACTCCCCGCTTAGTGCGTCAATTCTGAGCGTCGCGCGTAGGTTCAAGCCTAAACAAGATGAAGAGAGGAAATCGGGAGCGAATCTCCCAAAATTGGGGGTCAAGCGTCTGAGCTTCCGCTACCGGCGCGGGCTCGGTGCAATCGACAACGGTGAGCCCCGCATCCCGAAACTCCTTAAGCATTCCCGAAAACGACTTATGGTAGAAGGAAGCCTCAAAGGCCCCTCCGAATTTAGCGGTTATCGGACGCTCGTGGAGATAGTCCCCAAAGAGAGACACCTTACCACTCGCCTTGTCCACTTCGAATCCCAGAATTTGCCGTTTCTTCGCGTTGTCTTCCTCTTTTAGAGCTGACCACGCAGCGGGATGGTGCGTTGAGATAACGATAGCACCATCGGGGGCTAGAGCGTCTCTCATCCCCGTGAGGGTCGCGTTCCACGACGGCACATAGTGGAGCGCGAGGCTTGAGAAAATAATATCAAAAGACTCTGGCTTAAAAGCTATGTGCTCCATGTCCATCTCGTGGAATTCAAGATTGGGAAAGTTGCTCTTAGCTTGTCGAATGTTCCCAGGAGATAGATCTATCCCCACGACATGCGCGGCTCCGAGAGCGGAGATACGCGCACATTCTTCACCGAAACCACACCCAACGCACAGCACACGCTTTCCCTCAACGTTCGGGAGAAGCCCATAGATGGCGGGCTTCTCAAGAAGTTCGTGTCCACTGCCACGAATGCGATGCCATGTCTCTCCTGCTGAGTCGTACTGAGCGGCAACGACTGCCTTTTCGCTTTTTGGTTCCATGCTCTCCGCGATAGGTTACTGAGTTGACAGCTAAACGTAGAATCGTTCGTTCGGTTATTCAACCAAATAATACCAAACCGTCATCTAAGGATATCCCGTTCAAGACGAACGACTTAACAACCTGAACTTATTGAAAGCATTTTCAGCACTATTGTTGTTTCCTGAATCCAGGAGCAATCCGCCACAAAATCCGAAAACGAATCATCCAGCAGAACGGTCACCCAGTGGATAGAGTCCCCCGTGTCATAACCGTGCAACAGGCATGCCCCGGATCGCGCATGTTCTGGGTGCATGAAACCTTAGGGGGACTTTGTCTATGTTTAAAATAAAACTGACGTTCTGCGCCGGAGATACGATCGAGCTTCTTAGAGTTGATTGCCTTAGCAACGGCTCGGCCCCCCTCACCACGGTGCGTGGAAAGACCAATGGAGCCTATAGAGGCGGGGGCTCCTTCCAGTGGTCATCCGCGGTTCGCGCTATGACGTGCGTATTCCTTTCAGCGAAACTTTTTGAGGACCTTGATCCAGGCGAACCGATGCTGACAGGCGAGGCTAAGTCGCTAGCTGCCTCTCTTGATTATGCCATCACAAAACAACCAGTATGGATTCTCGACATGTTTGGTGTTTCAAGAGCGGGACGAACGCTCGCGAAAAGATTATTTCGTGTTACGAATTCCCATCGAAAGCGAGGTGGGCCGGTCGCGCTATCGCTCAATCTCCATACGTGCCCCCCTCACTGCATAGAGATAGTCCTCGACGGTCAATCGGTTCAGTCGCCTGAGACTCTCCGTGCGATGCTCACATCAATCAGCACCTATACACCTCGGAAGCACGAAGCGAAGAAGGAAGTATGTGGGAGGTCTCCAAAGCAGGAGCCTCAGCCGGCTATGTACAGTTGGTAAGGAATGACGAGCAGACACGAGTCCGCTACCGGTGCATACCGGGAACGCTCCCATGGTCAGACCTTATCGACAGGGCTCATTTCGAGGGTGCGCCAGGAGCACGAACTGCAAGGGCTCTTACTCCCCACCTTCAGGATACCCATGATCCCGCTCAGAAAGCTTCGCCCGAACCTCCTCTATCGACGGTCGCACCACACGGCGCCCGTACTCACTCCGCCACTTCCGCACCCAGATGCCCTCTTCTCGCTCACGGTACTTGAGCCGCCCCCCAAACGCCTCAAAGATCCACTTCATCGCCACCAGCCGATCGGGGCTTAACTCCCGCTCTCGCACCCAAAACTCAGATGGATGAGCGATCGGTCCCAAAGGCTCGAGCGGCTCACTACCCTTCTTTCGAGAAATTCGGGGATCCAACTCCCCCTCTCTCAATGCCCGCGGTGGGATCTCAATGTGTAAGAGCTCATGGATAAGGATGTGACGGACTACCACCTGCGGGGTGTCGGGGTGATTGAACAGAGAATGGAGCGAGATAACGTGGCGGTTCTCCCCCACCCGATGCAAAGCACCAAGGGTCGGAATGCGCCCGTAGAGGCAGGTGACGTGGGATGAGAGATTAGGAAAAAGGGTACGCTGAATCTCCCTGAGTAACTCAGTGGTATCAAATCGAACGAGCTCTAGCTCACCTTGCGAGATAGCTTCCATGCTGCCCCCTTATGGCGAGGACATTAGCTACGGGGCACTTCATGGTCAATCAAATTGAGCGTGATATCCCCCCTATGGGCACTGCCAACATGACTTTGCTTGATAAACGCACCGGACGACACAGGTATCAGACCGATGCAGGCAGAATCACTCAAGGCGGGCAATGGGCCTCAAACTGAGAGCAAAGAGGGTCCCCGTCCCGTGGCTCCTCAATCAGCAGTGATAAAGTTTTCTAAAATCAAGGAGTGAATCAATCCTCTGGTCAACAAGCTTCGAGAAAATCGTATGACATATTTGCGGGCGTTTTCACCTACCGGTTCGGTCAAGTGATTTTCTCGCATCCTCTTCAATGTCCGTGAGCGCTCCGCCGGCACCTTACCCGACGCCAGATGCTCAATATCACCGGCTTGAAAGACGACTTTTTCAATCGCGCCACGAATTATGTAACACACGCCACTTTTAAACCCGTATTATCAATACATTACAAACATCGATAATTTTGAACATTTAACACTCGCAGAACACCCGATTTGCAACGTCACGCATGCGCCCCCTTCACAAACCTGGAAATCCCGGCAACCGAATGGATGGTGGCACGTATGCGGTGATGCTAACAAATGATGGTCTCGCTATCGGACTGCGTAACATGCCACGGCTGTTGGCAACTGGGCTAAACATTCGTTGTCACTAATTCGTTTGGTCGTAGTCACAGAGGCCACCTCTATGAGCAGAAATGAACACAGTACCGAAGAAGCTTATAGCCGCTTCCCAAATCTACCACGTACCAGCGAGAGTGGTGCGCGCCCTACTTCACCACATCTATCCCCTTAGCGTCGATAATATTCAGAAGCCTCAGCGCCGCATTCTGCGGCTTAACCTTGCCCTGCTCCCATTTCTGAACGGTAGATGGATTTACGTTAAGGAGCGCCGCGAATACACCTTGGCTTACTCGTACTCTTTCGCGAATCTGCTTTATCTCTCGAGCACTCAACAACTTTGCCTCTGGAATATCGAGTTCCTCAAGTTCTGCAACCGTTGCCTTGGAGAACCCAAGGTCCTTGGCGGCGCTGATGATGGTCTGTGAAAGGCTTTTTCTCTTCATCTGTCCACTCCTCTTTAGGTTCCACTCGTATCGTCCCACGAGAGCCGATTCTTCCAGAGAACCGGTATAACTACTCTAGGGATATCAGCCTACCCTGCGCCTCAAGCCGCGCACGGTCAGCGACGGTGAGACTCATAAACTCGCTCGAGAATACACGAAGCTGCTTCTCCTCGTTCGGGGAGATATTCCCCTGCTCGCTCTTCAGATATCCGTAAAGAAAGAGCGTGACGTCTTTATCCCTAAACAACACGATCGCTCTCGCCCCACCGCTCCTCCCTCGTCCCTCCAGTTTGATGCGCTTTTTATAGATATGAGCTCCCAGCCGGTCACCAAGCAGCCCGCGAGTCATCTCAGAGACCACGGCTGCAAGAGCCTGGTCTGAGATACCCTTTTGTTTTGCTCACTTCGCAAACTCTTTAAGCTTATATCGTTCCACTATAGAAAAAGTCCTCGCACCAAACATGCTGTATGAACTATTACTATAGTATTCATTGTTATAGTAAGGTTGTCCCTACGTAGCTGTCAACCACAACCTATGGCGGGTGTCCATTGAGGCAAAGCGCCCTGCGGACCCTGCCCGTGGCTCAACGCGTATGTTCGGATTTGCGAGCGGATAGTTGCCTGGGCGGGGCGCAGGGTGGGTAGGGCGCAGGGTGAGCGGGGCGAGGACCTGAGCCCCACATGAGGCATAGGCGGGCCGTGTCGCCGTTGGAGGCTGGGGGGAATACGGTTACGGTGAATGAGGCTCTGGGTGATTCAAAGAGCTTAGATCTTACTCTTTTCCGCATCCGCCTTCTTCTCGTTCTCAGCCTCCATCTCCTCCACCTCAGCCATATCCCTCTCCTGAACTGAAGGCTCAAGCTGCCCCCAACTTGCGGCAACCTCAACCTCTGCCTTCAACGTGCCTTTGAGCGTGAGAGGAGTGGGGAAAAGCAGCGGAACATCTACAGAAACCTCGGAGGTTATAGGAACAACATACTGGGCACGACACGCTGTCGTTCCGATCGGCACACACTTCCCCCCAACGCAATCCTTAAGGGACACCCGAAACACCGCTATCATGGCCCGAAACCGTTCATGGTTATTTCGAAACTTCCCCCGAAGCACGAAGAGGTTTTTGAGCGTTCCTGGAGTCGTTGGAACTACGGTACCCTTTGCATCAGTGTATTCGACCTTAAGCTTTGAAACATCCAGTGAGGTCGACGGTATCGCCATCTGGATCATCGCCTCAAACATACGAGCCGAGTCTGCGCTATTTCCGATCACCTGGTAGGTTGTTCGGATCTCATCACTGGTTTGCTCGATCAGTCGCTTCTCGTACACCGAAACATCAGAAGTAGGTACGAGCGCCTCCCCGTGACACACGCTGAGGGGGGTGCTCAAGATACCGAGAGAACAGATAAGAAATAACTTTGAGAGTCGGAAAAACATAACCATATCCACATAGAAGACCCGTCTCACTGTGGCGCAAGTCGGGACGTGAGGGAAGAGCGATTTAAGGAGCTCGCGAAATAGTGCGCAGAACACCCCAGCTCTTGAGCACCAGAGCTGCGGATCCAGTTCCTGGATAGTTTCTATTCATATCCTCATCCCGCTATTTCGCCGTGCTACCAAAGCCCCCTGCGTCTAGCCAATGGCCGACGCCCCTCGTAGGTTCAGGAATGACGATGCTGCTGTTCGTGCACCCCCCTCAAGTAGCTAGTACCCAACCATCGGCTGCACAACAACCACCTGCGACGATTCCGCTTGTCGTACAAATTTCTGATACAACTCAGGCATCTCCACCTCAAGGAGCTTAGGGTCAAACGCCTTCGTTGTGGACTCACTACGGCTCCACTTGCAGATACCCTCAAAGGCTTCATTCTCACCAAGAGCTGCTTTCAATAAAGCCTCTTTAAGGGATACCACCCAATCAGCGGTAGACTCCCTACTGAGCAACTGAACATGCACGGCGTGAATATGAACGAGGTCATCCACACCCTTTACCTGCCCGCACTTCACATCGAGCTCGCTCATAAGTGCACCGATGCCGGGACTAAACGATTCCACGTCTAGAGCATCCTTTTGCTTTGATAAGGTAAATCTCTGCTTCCACGACACCTTGTCGACCTGATACTTGGCAAACAGCTCCGGATGCTCCTGCTCAAATTGTTTCTGATCAAAGGTAACGCGGCCCCTTCGCTCCTGAACCGTTACGATCCCCTCTACCGACTGATCTGCCGCGAACGTTGAGATGACCTTTTTGATTGCGACAAGCCCCTGGTCACAGAGCTTTGAAACCGCCTTCGCTTGATTAAGCTCGTTCCATGCCTGAACGATCTCGGGTGGTGGTTCGATGCTTTTACCGTTACTGGAGATATCCTTAAGGCTCTCAGCGGATTGCAGAGCAGAGAGACTCGCCTCTGCTTCTTTGGACATAGTGTTGGTAATCCAAACAGCCTCTGCGTACTGCTCATCGGAAAGCTCTAGCCACTCGCCATTTACTCGCAAAGGAGCAAAGATTCGATGAACCCTCGTCTCTATCTCCTCAACGGCGGGCGCAACAACGATATCTCGAAGGAAGAGCTTTCGTGGATTACCGGTTTGATGCTCCAGAAGGCGCTCGTCGGAGGATCGGGAGCCTTTGGCGCCTTCTCGCACGATTCCAATTTTGCAATAGCTGGTGGTGAGGCCTGTTTTGAGGTCCTTTTCGCCGATGAAGTAAATTTCGCCTGGGGTTAGTTTCATTTGAGACTCCTGTCCGTGGACAATATCTCGGCTGTCAGTCTCATGGGCTCTACTTAGACAACCCTCTGCCCGAGCGCATCCAAAACAGATACATAATGGGTCAATGATGTTTAGGGCCCTGGGTGGATCCGAATCTACCGTCGCCCTGCTAAAGTACCCTATACTACGACCAGAGGGCGAGAAATCTTTGAGAGCGTTGATTCACCGTTCGGCCCCTGCGTTGATGAAGTTTCCTCTCGCTATCTCCTTTACCTGCTCGAGGGAATATCCTGAAAGCCTCGCCAGAGCAGGCCAGTGCCTTTTGGGTATCGGGCGCCTCAGCCACATCCTGATGGCATACACACTGATATCCTCGTAAAAGGCGATAACCACGTCCCCCCGACACTTGCCGCTTACCTTCGCAATGTCGGCGAGCAGCTTTTCAATCCCCGCTCTGTGAGCCTCCGCGTTAACACAGCGCGCTTGGCCTATCTTTGGCATGCGGACCGGTCCCTGAGAGTGTTCACATGCAGCAAAAAATTATTTTTCCATGCCATCGTGAGTGCCTATCCCGCGAAATTAATCGCATGAACCACCGCGTGCGTTATGGGGCCACATGCCATTTCGTGGATCTCAAAAGCGAAGACAACCGCAGTCTCTGGAAGCTTGTTGAGCAGCTCCTCATCCGAGGGCCCGAAAACCTCTTCAAAATCGATCTTCCCTTCCAATGAGGGGGAAAGGTTCTCAAATACACCTACCTGCTCTATCCAGCTAAAAAGAAGGTGCGGACATGGCCGAGCCGTCAAGCCATTCGCGCTACAAACCTGCGCCCCGCATACTGGGCAATGAAATTTCAAATCATTCCATAGGTGTTGAATCGTAATATACTGCGCCATCGCGTGCCTCCCACCAAATCATCCGACAGGCCACAGAATCTCATGAACTCGTGGACATATCACGCACCTGTACCATCGGGTGACACAGATCCCCTCGGCGGCTGTCGGACTTCCCCCTAATTTCTGGACTTACCTAATCGGCTTTTAGTATCATGCTGCTCAGACGCGGAGCGCGATTGCTCAAGCTGACAACAGCGCCCGCGCTCTCAAATTTCTTATGGATTGCCTCCTAAGAAAGGGTGGTTGTGCCCAGCTTCCCACTACACGAAAAAAGCTGGGTTTTGTAGAACGGCCTCCCTTTCTACGGCACCGCTGGCATCAGAACTTCTGTGTATCAATCCCGTGCGCTCGACAGAACGCACCAGGTTTCATGCCGCTGCGCTGTTATTGCCTTATCAGCTCATCCCAATTCTCCTTCATCTCATCCTCCCTCGTTGGCTACACGTTACGGCAGGCTTTTACATAGCCGACTACTCGCTCGAAACCTGTCGTCGAGAGGACGGACACCCTGTAACGGCGTGGATACTTGAACGATTATCGCCCGCCACCTGTGTGCCTCGGTTATCCCATCTTAGAGGCCCCGTCGGTTTTACATTCAAAAGAGGGATAGTAATACCTAAGGCGCTACGAAACCCGAGAATCCACGGTTACGATCGACTCCACCCGGGTTTAGAGGCCACTAGCTACCTATCCGCCTATAGAAATCCAATACGTCCCTATTAACTTTGACATCGCTGGGATCAATCTCCCGCTCTAACGTGATCCCCTGTAACGTCCGACACCGACTTAACGCCACGTAAGCCTGTCCTTCCGCAAAGGCCCCATAGCCTAGATCAATGTGAGCACGATCAAAGGTCTTGCCCTGGCTCTTGTGGATCGTAACTGCCCAAGCTGGCATCAGCGGGATCTGCTCAAATCGACCGATCTCGTGCGCCACGATGGTGTTCGTATAAAAGTCGTAGCGATACTCGAATGTCTCCCACTTTTCACGAACTACACGTACTCGCGTAGGCAAATTATTGGTTTGAATTTCCACTACTACTGCGCCTTCTTCACACCTAGCAACAACTCCAAGTGTTCCGTTTACCCACTGCTTATCTTTATTATTCTTTAAGAACATAACTTGGGCTCCCTCCTTGAGCTCGAGCGTCATGGGAGCAGGCAATTTATTGACGTCAATCCTGAACTCGCCAAATATCGCTCCGGTGTACCTGTAGGTATTGCCGGGAAGCAAGCTTAATTTATTGTAATTAATAAGGTCTGCTGTGGCATTCGTCGAGCACAGAACTATCCGCCTCTGGTCATCTTGTGGAACAGCGCTCACTCGCTGACGAAGGGACCTGAGTGCCATCTCTAGATCGCCACCTTCTCTGATCTGGTTTAGTATCTTTACAAACGCGTCATCAGTCTGACGAAACACTTTGGAAAATTCCACCGTTTTGAAAGCGTATCCTTCAAGGCATTTAGCACTGAAGAAGAAAGGACTGCCGTAAGTATGCTGGATTAACGCCTGCTCCTCAGCTGTCGCGACGACCGGCGGTAGCTGAAAAAGATCACCCACTGCAATTATCTGCACACCTCCGAATTTGACCCCAGGCTTAGGACCATTCCGTTGTAAGAAGACATCGATACAATCCAGCAGATCAGCCCGAACCATCGATATTTCGTCGATGATTAAAGTTCTAAGCGCTTGATAAACAACTCGGTTTCTTAGAGGCCTTATGCTCGACAGCTCTATTGGCCTGGGAGGAAATTTGAAAAAGGAGTGAATCGTCTGACCGCCTACGTTCAGCGCGGCGACTCCTGTCGGCGCAACTATCGCGTAATGACTGAGCTGCTTTCTGAGCTGAGCGATAAACGTAGATTTGCCGGTGCCAGCCTTTCCTGTGATAAAGACAAACGGCGCACCATTCTGAATGAGCCGCAGAGCATCTCCTACTTGATCACTACCATGAGGTCGAGACAGAGTTCCCTCCATGACGCAATTATACATGAGTTCTTAATTGCGTCTCCTAGAAGCCCCCCTCAAAAAGAGATAGGAATTCCCGTTCGGCCTCATTAAAGGGATCATTCCTAAATGATTGAATCTTTGCCTCTGCTTCCGACCCAGAAACTGGGCTCACGGTACAATAACCCGTTGTTGCCCGGCGTATGAGGTATGTAATTTTGCGAGCGTTGATAATCAGCGCCTGCATCGTGTGTCCATCATCATAGTGATTCGTTGATTCCCACTGAATTTCTGCCCCCCGAAGTAGCTCTCGGGTCAAAATCATTGCAGCAGCACCTTCGATAGCTTCATTGCTTTCCCGCGAATCACCTATTTGACTGCGATACCAAGAGAAGACTTCGATAGCAGAAAACGTCCTAGCTTGGGAATTGTCAGACTGTGCATCAAAAGCGATGAAGGGAATCTTTTCGGCGACCACACTAGTATTCCCAACATGACAAATCTCCTCAAACCGGGAAGCATCCATCCGCCAGGCCCATCCCGCTAGTGCGGCGGCATCTACTATGGCAAGCAGGGCTTGAGGAGAATCGGCCCGAACGAACATCAATAATTCAGCGCCATCCCTCGCCACGCTGCGCCATGGTCTTAAAACGGAACAAAAAGCCGCGACGAGTTGCTTGTGACCGCTACTTTCGCGCATATCGTCGATGTCGAGCGCAAAGTGGGCCCCAAACGAAGCTGTGGCTGTTTCCATGCCAAAGATGCTAAATAAAAGGTCGAAGTCACGTTGTTCTTGCGCTAAGACCTCGTAATCACGACAAACGATTGTGAGATTGCCGCTCTTAAACCGCTCGCTCGCGGCCTTAACTAAATTCTCAGCCACCTCGATCCCCTGAAATTGAACGGTCGGATGTTGGCCTGCAAGCCATGAAATGAGCGCGGCGATACCGCACCCCATGTCGGCGACTTTCATCCCCGGCCGTATACAGGAATTCAATACCGAAGCCATATATGAGGAGGTGGCGAGCGCCGCACTTCCGTCTAGGCTAAATAAAGTTGCCGCCTCCCGAAGGCTTTTGGGTAGTGAATAGAGGGAAACCTCTTGCGCGGAGGTGCCAACAACATCTCCCTGATCCATCAAGTACTCATGTCTCTCTCTTCCCATCAGCTTGCGCAGCTCTTTGTGAATACGGGGAGGCGCCCAATCAAAACGGTACCCCAAGCTCTCAAAGTGGCTCTTCAGGTTTGATTTAATGCTCAAGGCGTGTACCTCCAAACGTTAGTTAGACTGCCCTCTAGTGTTAGAATGAGATTGTGTTGAGCCACAACCGGCCACTACTTACACGTCCCCTTTGGCAACGACGGTATCGTACAAACCATAGTGAGTCAGCCCCTCATGGCTCGCGATACCGGTATAACGCAGCGAAGCGTCCTCATAGCGACGAAAAGCAAAGACTGCTTGGTTCATCTGCTCGGTATTGAAAACCTTGAGGCGCACCAGGAGATGGAAATCCCTTACCGTCAGGCCCGTAACGGTTTGGAACAGATCAGGCTCAATCTTGGTGATCACATCTTGAAGGGTATTTTCACGAAAATCGGTTAGGTACATGAAGGCGGGTATTCGCGTCGCAAACTTGATTAGCTTCTCCTGAACTAACTTACGCTTTGACTTGAATTCCTTCTCCTCTTCCGTGAGCTGTTTCATCTCCTTCTTGGATAGATTACCCTCTTTCGCTTTCTTCTTGAGGTCTTTAACAACCTCGCTCTTGTTGATGATGGCTTCCAGAATATTGTCACCGAGTGAACGCCAGCCTTCGATTCGTTCCACAGCCTCCATCGCTTCGGGATTGTCGAGAACACGACGCAGGGTGTCATTATCCACATTGACGAGCAGTGCGCTCTCCCACTTGCGAGCGAGCAGCGTACCCGAGGTTCCGGCCATCGCAATATCGAGCACGCCCCCCGCATCGATCTGGGTCATGTTCGCGCCGTCGTATGCCAACACAGGGAGGAACGATACAAGGTCCTTAACCGCATTTTCCGGGTTCGGTTCCCCCGGAGATAGCCCAATTCCGTACTCTGAAAGCTGCCGCAAGGCACGTGTCGGCGCAAAGTCGAATACAAAACATGCTGGCTTGAGAATCTCCTCCTCATTGGGGTCATTGCCATTCGGGTTCTTTATCGACCACGGGGATTGCACTCGAAATGCAGCCTGGAAATAGGTTTCAGGTGATTTCAGATTGCGCAGCATTAAAATCGACGACCACTGTGGCACCGTCACACCGGTGGTGAGCTTGCCGCACGACAGCGTTATGGTCTTGGTATCATAACCACTCCCGATAGCGGCACGCACCGGAGGAAGGGCCTCTAAACCGATTCCCGCTGCCGCTCCTGCGGCGACAACCGCAGTGTAATCATGCCAAAACGTATTATGCCTCTCATCCAAGAGGTTTTTCATGGCATGACATGCAGCGACATCGGGCAAAAACCAGAATGAGTGTTGGAGATAAGGGAGAAGAGTAACATCATAATACGGAAACGGCGGTCGGCTGCCGGTCTTGAGTTGCTCAACCGTTTTGGCTGCATACCCACCTCGTATGATATCAAGCCACTTCTGAACGTCACTCTTGTGCTTGAACTGCGCTCGCCTTCCTTCGCCAGAGGCTTCAAAGAAGCCGTTTAGATCGAATTCGTCAAACTCTCCGGCGCTCGCAACAGCCAACAGTTCTGGAGGCATCTGATATGTTAGCAGGTGGATCTTGGGCAACGCCGCGTAGGGATTTCGCTCGCCTGGTTTATTCTTCGACCACTCCTCCTTAGCCCGCTGTTCGTCGGTGTAGGTCCAGTTAAAGATCTGTTCCTCAATGAATTCACCCGTGGACAGCGCCTTAAACGGCGTGCCAGAGAGATACAAATAAGCCTTCGTGGTTATCGGCAGGAACTCAGACTCGCTTTCAAGTGGCTCTTGCCTATCGGCGATTTTTGATTTTATTCGGTCCGACGCCTTCTTTTCTTGGCTGGCCGCTTCAAGTTCAGCTTCCTCACGGGCAATTCGCTCCTCCTCGCCCTCAACTAGCTCTTTCGTAGATTCACGCCATGCACCAAAGTGGTATTCATCAAATACGACCAGATCCCACTTTACTTTGTGAATCCATTGGTTCTTTGGCTTAATATTGCCGGTAGCCTTGTCGCGACCCAGCAAATCCTGTAACGAACCAAAATACACCAGTGGTGTTGTCTTAGGCACATCGGTCGGGTCACTGGCTGACTCACGTGTGAGAAACTGCCAGCCATCAAAGTCTACATGGGATTCGAGATCCGTTCTCCAAGCATCCGCCACAGCAGGTTTGAATGTCATCACCAACACCCGCGTCGCGTTTAGCTTCTTAGCGAGCTGATATGTCGCGAAGGTTTTGCCAAACCGCATCTTGGCATTCCATAGAAAGCGAGGTGTCGCTCGGTTTTTCTTGTCTGCCCAGATGGAGTTGAAGTAATCGAACGTCTTTTCGACCGCCGCTGCTTGCTCCTGTCGCGGCTTAAAATTTTCGTGGTGGGTTCCTGTTAAAGTCATACCGCTTCGCAACTCGGCAATGACCGTTTTTACGTCTACCACCGTGCAGCGCATCCATTCCAGCTCTGGGTTCTGAAATCTCTTTTTAATCAGAGCGGCGCGCACCTCACGGTCGGTGAAGGCGGTTCCGTCGTCACGCTCGGCTGGCTCGTCCACAACAATAGCGAAATTTTTAATATTCGCGGTCCTGAGCTGTTCAGCGACTCGACGCTTAACATCACGGGTGGTCTGCCCGACTTTGAGCAAGCCGGCGTGCGCTTTGTCGTCAATCGAATAAGCGTAAATTCGAGGATGAGCTTCTGGCTTTGGAGTGAGGATCTCCTCGATGGTTTTAGTCATCCGCGGCCTCCGCGTTGGCGTCCATCGGCTTTATCATTTTTTCAACGAAAGCCCACTCTGCATCACGTATTCCATATTTCTTCCGAAGTTCGTCATCCGTCCAAGGGCGGGAAAAGTCTTGAGAGGGCACGAATGTGTAAACCGTCTGCGTCGCATGTTGCGACGGTTTATGGAGCAAAACCAGAAATCTAAATAGTCGGCTTGTTATGTAGCTTAGTGCATTCTGAGCCTCGGATTCACTGGCAAAGGGACCAATAAAAAGGTACGTTTCAGATGAAATGGTTCCGGGCCTCCCGACAAAAGGCTTGCCGAGGATCGAGTGAGGGAAGGCATCACTTCCACTACCGAGGGGGGGGATAAATATCTTCCACCGGTCAACAACTTCCGAATTTTTTTGAACTTCCCCCCGATCAACGTAGCCTGTTCCACCGTTTCGATAAACAAGCACAGAGGACTTGCTTGCCACGGCCTTTCCTTTAAAAACGGTATCGAAACCGAAGGGTTTTCGCGAACTGACAAGGTTCATAAATTGCTTGTTCGCCGGCAGTGAAAGACAATCATCACTTCCTGTCTCCACTTTTATTACCTTTCTCAGAATCGGCAGGGCCTCATTGTATCGGATAAAGACACGGTCCCGGCCTCAAGCAGCACTCGTTCCACTGGTTTGCTTGTAACCCCCTTGTAATGTGTCGTAACGCGAACCTTTCCACGACTGTTCTTGTCCCATAGAAAAAAACAAACGCCCCCTTTTATTTGAGTACCAACAAACACATCGTTACTATCCGGGAAATCATCAATAACACGCAGCCGGTCGTCACCGAGCATCGAGGCGCGAAATTCATCAAGACCTTTTCCGCCCGAAAACCAACGAGCCGGAATCACCATCGACAAATAGCGAGGCTCAAGGGCTTTGGCTTGGGCTACGAAAAGATGATAAATAGGCGTGGCGCTAGTCCCGAATCCGTCATCATTTAGTTGATAAGGAGGGTTCCCAATTATTACGTCGAATTGCATATTCTCTCCAAAAAACTCCGAGAGCCGCGCTTTGATATTGTCACTATGGATGAATCCATACGCGTGATTTTCGAGACTACTAGGTCGGTCGAAGACGCTTTTTCCCGCACCGCAGTACTTACATCGCTCACTCTCCCACGTATGCTCGATGCGGCTAAAATATATATTGCCATCATCACTCTGCAAGGATTTAGCGATGGAATGATCCCCCCTTGCGTGTCTGGAGCAGTAAACGCTGCGACGCGCAATTAAACTGGTGAGACGTGTCATGCCTATACCGAACACCTGCTTTGTTAGAATGTGATCCACACGCTCTTGCAGATTTGGGATCTCTTTCTCTAACCCCCTGGTGAGTCTATTCGTAATCTCTCGCAAGAAGATGCCTGACTTCGTACATGGGTCAAGGAACTTTACTGTCTTATCTGCCCAAATATCCGCACCGCCGTGATTAGCGGCCCATGCATCTGACAGCGTATCAAGCATCTTGTTGGCCAACTCTGGGGGCGTGAAGACCTCATCGTTGGAGAGATTCGCGATGCAGGTCAAAACATCAGGATTGTGTAACCGAAAATTCAGTCCTACCTGGGAATTCATGATGCCTCCTTCATATCAGGCTGAAGACCCAAAGCGGAAAGCTCGGCAACAGTCATCGGCGGCCAAGGTTTTACTGGCTTGAACATCTCATGCTTTCCCAAGTTCGCAAATAGCGAGCCTTCCGCTGTTAAAGCTGCCGACTGAGTTAGTGTATCAAGACGAAAATCACGTCGTTGGTATTTCCCCTTGCCGAGATATCCCCACTCAGGAAATGTGATGGGTTTGTCCTTATCGGTGCGCATAGTCATGGCATTACCATGCACAAGATTTTGCGAAAGAACGTAAGAGCCGGCGCTATAAAGCTGGTCGGCCTCCGTCAGTTGCAGATAGTCAACAAAAATCTCTAGCAGATTAGCCCGGCACTCGGCGATGTTGTCCGGTAGCAGCTCAACACCATAGATGCACATGACCGCGAGCAGCGCACAGTGACGCTTCTCAAAATCCGACTTTCCGTATTTACGCTCCACTGCCGCTAACTTGCGCTGCAAGATTCGGACAAGGAAATTCCCGCTGCCACAGGCTGGCTCCAAGAACCGTGAATCTATTCTCCCTGTCTCATCTTCAACGAGGTTCAGCATGGCCTCAACCATCCACTCGGGAGTGAAGACCTCTCCGTGATCGGCTACTCGCTGTTTGGATTTAACTAAACTCATCTGGTGAGATACTAAACTACAATCGTTGATTTTCTAATTTCGGTGAATTCGCCTATATTTAAATGTAATATTATCCACTAAAATCCTGCACCCTTCCTGACGTAAGCTTAGGCGACACTTATTCGCCGGAGCAAGCGCTACCCTTGTTCCCTTGTTTACTTAAACCCCCGCAACAAAAGATAATTCGAGACAACTACCTTTCCGACACCGTTAATAGGCTCAAGAAGCTCTGAAATCCGCCTTACATCTCGGTGAGCCTCGGCACGCCTCAACTCCTCTCCAAGGTTACGCTCCCGCCAATGCTTGGCCGCCGCTATAATCCGGTCTGTAAGGAGCGAGATCATATACTCCCCACGTGAGTATCCTGCAGCTTCCAAACTCTTCGCATTTTCCCCGTACAAACGACCGGAAATCACAGAGGGATCTGTTAAACCCTGCCCGCGCAAAGTATCAAGCAAGCCACCCGCTTTCTCAAGGTTCCAACCATTCACCGCTAGGAGAGATATCACTAAGTCCGTAAAGCAGTCCGTCTCTATCATACAATCTCAGATCTATACTCACCCCTATCGCCTTAAACTGGGAACACCCTTTGTCCGACCGAATATCCAGCACTCCCCCAGTAGCGTAAGGGGCCAGTCTGCCGCAACAAACTTATTAGGCAACCCTCTAAGCCACATTTGATAAGCGTGGTCTGCCACAGGGACAACGCGTATCGCCCACCGGGCGTTTCGTTCTTGTCGGGCCAGGTTGTGAGTGCTTACCTTCATGTTAGGGATGTTCCTAGCCGACGCCTTGCCACCGACCAGGTGCCAGTAAAATCAAGTAATTACACATCCCAGCAAAGACCGCCATTCTCCCTAACGAGGCCCAGATAAGAAAATGGCACCGTAGCTCTTACTAAACCTTTGTGGGAAGACTTACCCGCTGTTTAAATCAACTCCATCTGCACCATCATCTCCTCAACCCTCGCCAAATGCTCTCGAGCCGATGCAGCCAAACGGTTACCACCCATCAACCGCACGACCTCACGGTGAATAGTGTTGCGATCCCCTCCACCCCCTTTCGCTGCGATGACCTGCTCCAACAGTACCCTCAATTCACTTGGAGGCACCTCGCTTAACTCCCGTCCACCTGATTCACGGGGAAGGCAGGCTACCTTCCCTGGGATAGACAGAATGTTTTTGAGGCGATCCTTTCGGCGAAGCTCGTTCACGGATTGTATCCGGTTCCTGTTAATTCCCGCTTGCAGAGCCTTGAGCAGAGAATCCTTGATATCTGCCCCAAGACGCTGGTAACCCGCGGCTCTGGCGTATAGCGAGAAAGCTCTCTCGCAGCTAATCGGCCCCTCAGCACCCACGATCTCTTCCAACCCCACAAGGATCTCACTCGGTTTTGCCGAGCGGGGATCGGGGAGTGGGCGACTCTTCCATGCCGTATAAGGGTGAAGAGTTACGCCCTCGGGAATGTTGTTGGGCCTGAGCGTGAGCGCTAATTGCTCTTCATCGAACGCCTTCGCTGGCGGTGTCTCGGCATCCTCGATGTCGTGGATAGTAACGATTCGCGCCAAACGAGGCTTGCCATCGAGTTGAACCTCGAACGTATCTCCGACCCGACTTCCGAGGATGACACCTCCCAATGAGCTTTTCGCGGCAACAATTCCCTGCAGGACACTCGTGGTTCCAAGTTCAACTACTCGGAGCGTGTGTATCTCCTCAGGCACATCCTCGAAGACGTACTCAACGAGCTCATCAAGGTCCACCCTGCCCCGCTCACGATCGGTCGATATCACAAGATCAGACTCACCTACGGCATCTGTCGCCGGGGCGGGCATCGGAGTTTCAGGTGCGGTCACCTCGGGCTCCGTGGCGCTCAGCGTCGTTTCGGAGGACACCGCAAATGGATCCACCTCTCGGTATTCAACGAAACGACTTGATTGTATCTCGGTTCCAGCCTGCCTCGGCTTTATACCGAGGGAATCGAGCTTAGCGAAAAGGTCCTCAAAGCAGGCGTTCGGATCTCGATAGAAGCTTGAGCCCCAACACCGCCAGAACTTCCACCCTGCGCGTTCTAGTATTCGCTGACGCTTGAAATCATCTGCCCATTGCTCAGGACCGTGGTATTGGTCTCCGTCACACTCAATCGCAAGACGAGCGTCATTATCGCCCTCGACGACGATGTCGATTCGGTACCCACTGGAACTCACCTGTGGGGTGGCGTAATACCCTCGCTTGATGAGCTCATCGAAGACCGCAAGTTCGAATGTCGATTCGCATTTATCTCTCAAATCGTCACATTCCATCTCTTCGCTTGGAAGCGGAGCGCGGAAATGGTCGAGGAGCCGCGCCTTGAGGTCGCCCTCTTTGAGGTCTCGCCGTTCCACACTCCGATAGAGATACATTCGATCGCGAGCACGAGAGGCGGCGACGTTGTAGCGTTGCTTGGTCTCCCGGTTGGTCTGCGATCGGGCATCCTCAGGGGACGCAATCATGGAGAGGAATACGATATCGCGCTCATTACCCTGCAAGGTGTGCGCATCGCCACACACGATATCGTGTCGTCGAATCAACTCCTCACCGAGCCTCGCCATGAGCTCGTCGTTAACGATCCTGGCTTGTTCGTTACCAACAAGGGAAATAACTCCAATCGAGCGATTTTCCATGCCCGGTGTCTTTGAGATCTTTTCGATCTCCTGAAGTATGGCCTCAGCCTCGGCTCGATTGGTCTTATCTTGTCGAGTCCCACCCTTGACATACACATCGATGAGGGGAGGATCGAGGCGTTCAGATGGCTTGGGAACGCGTAAGCATTGAATTTTACCGTCATAACAAAGGAGGTTTGAGAATTCGATAATCGCGGAGACGCACCGGAAGTGCTCCCGTAGGGTTACTTGTCCACTCGGAAACACTACTCGCGCAAAATCGTACAGGGACTTACCCGGCGATAACTGAGCTTGGAAGTTCTTAGGGAGATCCTTAAGGTACTTTTCCTTGTATCGATTGATATCGGCTTCGCTTGCGAAGGAGGTCGGGCTGATCTGCTCATCATCTCCTACAACCAAGATCTTCTTTCCTCGCACAATCGCCGGAATAGCCTCAATATAGCTCTGCGAGGCCTCGTCGATAATCACGAGGTCAAAGAGTCCGACGCGAGCGGGTAAGCTCTCACTAACCCTAGCAGTCGACATAATCCAACACGGGATAGCTTCCCATGCACCGCTCATGGCGGTGCGGGCATCGGCCCGATGGCGCTCTGCCCTGACACCGGTTCCTTTGCCAAGAGATTTAATTGCGCTGATAAATGCGTTTAGGCTCGAGGTAACACTCGGTCTCAGTCTATCTTTAAGCTCAAGCCAGGTTCGACACCGAACAAGCTCCTCATAGGAAGAGGCTAACTGCTTTTCAGCCTTTTCGCGGTCCACCATCAGCTTCTGAAGACGGGCGTGACAATCGATCTCTGCCAGGTAGGAGGCGAAACGCTGAAGCTGCCAGACCTCGTGCAGGTTGTCGGGCAATAACGCGTCATTTCCGTCAAGAACCGCTTCAGTTCGAAGCCGCTCTGCGAATTTGGGGGCACCATTTTCCTCTATGATATCTGAGACTCGTAAGATCTCTTTGAACCGGGGACGTTGAACCTCACGTTTTGCCAAGATATCGATGATCCTTGACCATTCGCTTGAGATCCACGCGCTGTCGACATCAAGGTGGCCGAGCTTCTCCCGCAAGAGCTGACGAGCTTCGTCAACTATCGTGCCGACCTTATTGTCGAACTTCTCAAGTATGTCCCGTCGACGTTGCTCGAACGAGCCGCGTCGTTGGTGAGGCAGCCCCAGCTCAAGGCTCTCATTGATCCGTCTTAGGTTAGATTCTTCGAAAAGATTGGAACTAACCTCCGATGGATCGGCAAAAACTGAGGTAACGAGGGTACGAACAACTCCTTCCTGCTCAGGGGAGAATTTATAGGCGTCATCCACCACTGAGGTTTGCGACACCAGAGCTTTTAACCTTTCGTATCGCTCGCCAGAAACTGGAGGAAGCTCTAGCTCTAAGGCTATATTATTCCAACGAACAGCGAGCTCTTTAATCTGATCGAATGCCGCAAGTTCATCCTGCACCCGAGACCATCCAGCGGCATCATTTACGTTCGCCGTGTTGATTCGAGTCTCTTTGAGCCGCCGCAGGACGTCCCTGAAGGAAGAGAAGAGTGTCCGCTTGACCAACCCGCCAGGGCTCTCGCCGGCGACGAGCTTAGTGACACTTTGCCTAAAGGCGGGGTCATCCTCTGCAGCGTCGGGAATCTCTACGCGAGAGGTAATTCGACTTACCCTTAGCTGCTCGAGCTCCGTTACACCGGCGCGAATTTTGAGAAGCTCCTGAGCGATCGCACCGTCAGACCGTTGCTGCATCTCTAGAAGGACACGCCTTGAGGCTTCGCTGCCCGAAGCAAAAGAAGCGAGCAAGTCAATTCGAGAGGAGGTTTCGTTGAGAAGTGTCTCCGCGGACTCAACCGTAGAGGCCTCGAAGTTTGCCAACGCTAATGCCCTGGTGGAGAGGGACTCTTGGTTGAGGCCCGCTAATCTCTTCAGGTCCTCGTGCAGCCGAACCACCACATTTGGCACCGGTAGATCGCTCGGGGATGGCAATGAATCTCTAAGATACTGAAGGTCCTCGCCGAGAGCTATACGAGACTCTCTAAGAGAGGATACATCACCTCGATCGAACTGTGGGTCGAACGATGGAGCGACACCAAGAGTATCAGGAAACCAGCTGTACACATCTCGCTGAGAATACACTAACTGAGCTATCTCAATTGGAGAACGCCCCTCTGGATCAGAGGGTACGGTGGTGGTTTGCGAGCGTGCCCAATCGCGCATCTGACCACTGAAGCCCTCCAGCTGTTTGTGAAGTAGATCGATGCGCTTTTCAATGTCACGTATCTGTTGACGAAGTTGCTCGGGAGAAACGGAAGCGACCTCTGTAGCGATGTGACGAATGGAGCGCTCGAGCTGCCGGGAACCCTCTTGATCGTTTTGCAGTCGGGTTACTACCAGCTCCTTAATTCCGTCTGGGAGCTTGTCGCGTAACACTTTGAGCGCTGCCTCACCACTCGAAGTGACGAGCACCCGTTTCCCGTGTGCGAGATAGTGACAGATTACGTTGGCGATCGTGTGAGTCTTTCCGGTGCCCGGAGGACCTTGCACGACGACGCCATCTGCGGCCTTGAGCCGGTCGATAATATCGAGCTGTTCGCTATTGTAGGGTTTAGGGAAATACAGCTCTTCGGGTTCTGACGGTGTGCTCGATTCGGATCCGAACGAGCTCTGAATAACTCCCCAGACTCCTCGATAGTTACGCCGCGGCTCTGGCCTCTGCTCATCCGATGGGTCCGCAACGATGGCCCGAGCGCCCCCCTCGAGCTCCTCCACCTTCTTTACGTCCTCCTTGAGTCCGCGGACGTCATCAACGAAGAAGTGCGTTGATTTTTTTCGTGAGAACAGCACCCATGAATCAGTTATCACAAACCCATCAGACGTTTTCGGGATGCTCCGGTCGTTCGTGTCGGTGTTGACATCTGGCCAATAGACGCCCCTCTCCGATAGCTGCGCGGCGGCCGTTCGGGTTACATCGAAGAAGGTATCAGAGACGAATGGGGATAAGGTCGGCCTATCCTTTTCAAGCCATTCTTTGAATCGAGCGATTAGCTCCTTAACACCGGGAACCTCGAGCTTCTCGTAGTTCAAAGATTCAAGAACCGGCAAGGAGGAACGTGGCCGGACGAGAATCGCGCTGGTCGCCTCATCTATCGTGACAAATACCCCCTGGGTCACGAGAGGGTAACGAATCTTTTGCTCTTTGATCGAACCAACAGCTATCCCCATGCCCCATACGATCTCAGTTCGATCGCTTGCGCCCTCAAGGTCCATTCTTCGCATCAGATCAAAAAGTTGCGAGTAAATCTTGATAGTAGCTCTGCGGGGTCGCTCGGCCTCAGCCCATGGTATCCACAACTCACCTTTATATTTGGCGAACTCTTCTTTAATCTCAGGACCCTCCTCTAGGGTAACGATCTCGTCAACAACCGTATCAAGCTCAAAACCTGTAGCCTCTAGAGAGACGTCTTCACCAGCAGCGACCTTCGCGGCGTAGGTCTTTGACTCAGCCCATGCAACTTGCACAACAATTTGTTGGAGGAGGATAGGTTCTTTATTCGGGTCATCGCTCTTTTCAACCCAAGGGTTGAGTGAAGCAGCGCGAGCTGGTGAAGTCATTGGCACCAATCGCTTGACCTCCATCCATACGGAGTCACCCTCATTATCGAGATTGAACACGATTCCCGGCAATCCTCGCAGGTCCCCCTCCCATCCCAGGAACCCCTTGTGCTCCTCCACCGTCGGGGTAGGAGTCTCTTGCTTGCACACGTTCTCGATAAGGGTAAGAACGTCAAAGAGTCGTTTTTGTTCGGCAGAGAGCGGCTGTGCGGAAGGGTCTATTTCTTGGGTGTTATCCATGGGTTGTAATATACCAGCCTTCCGATACCCGTTACTAGAGCTGTTTGTCCAAAGTCTCAGACTAACCGCCCCTATAAATGGCTCTAATCCTTGGCATACCCCCACTCTCCCGTCCAAGGATTCCACTCCAACTCCTCCCCAGGTTCGGCACGCTCCCATTTGGAGTTATATGGGTTGTACTCAAGCTCGGAGCGGTCGGTGCCTAACTCCCATTTACTTTCGAAGGGATTGTATTGAAGCTCGTCATTGGGATCAGCTAACTCATATTCCCCTGTGTAGGGGTTGAATTTGGTATCAGCGCGAGCATCGGTAGCTCGGGCAAGCGACAAGGAGAA
>JAIXQT010000173.1 GCA_027485595.1 Pseudomonadota bacterium
CGGTCTCGGTTGGTGTGTAGGTTGCCGTTGCTGTTGGCGTCGGAGTTGAGGTGCCCGTTGAAGTTGCCGTAGCGGATTGGGTTGGTGATTCGGTTGGAGTTGCTGTTGCCGTGTAGGTCGGAGTGGCGGTCGGAGTGTCGGTCTCGGTTGGTGTGTAGGTTGCCGTGGCTGTTGGGGTCGGAGTTGAGGTGCCCGTTGAAGTTGCCGTAGCGGATTGGGTTGGTGATTCGGTCGGTGTTGCTGTCGCCGTGTAAGTTGTAGTTACCGTAGGTGTTGCGGTCGGCGTGTTTGTGTTGGTTGCTGTTGGGCTTACGGTAGGAGTATTGCTCGGAGTATTGGTCGGTGTTCCAGTCGGTGTAGCTGTAGGAGTATTTGTCGGCGTGTTAGTTGGTGTAACTGTCGGGGTGCTCGTCGGGGTAGCGGTAGGAGTGGGACCGCTTAACGCGCTGACAACCTCTCCAGCAGAGCTTCCGTTTCTGTTCCAGAGAGCTGCGATCTGATAGTGCCCTCCTGAGTCGAGCGAACCTGATATCCCTTGAGGACTTCCTGTTGAGCTTACGGTAGTTGGGGTTGACCAGGAGGTGTACGGACTACTAGCCTCAGAATATTTAACGGTACCACCATCGATGAACCAGGCGACGAGGTTCGATGTGGCGGTGTAGTACCCTCCACTCACAGATGCTGCTGTCCCTGTTAGCACCGTAGTTGGGCTGCTCCAAGAGGCGGGTGAACCAGAGTAGCTCTTCATCTGAACGTCGGAGTTTGAATCGATGTAGAAGAGGTGAGCGGCACCACCTGTGCCAGCTACTAACGAGGCGGTAGATCCGTTGAGTTGGTTATTTACCGCCACGGGCCGTATGTATCC
This sequence comes from Pseudomonadota bacterium, assembly GCA_027485595.1. Classification (GTDB taxonomy): domain Bacteria; phylum Bdellovibrionota_C; class UBA2361; order UBA2361; family OMII01; genus OMII01. Next base: position 866 of record JAIXQT010000173.1, read on the forward strand.
TACTCCGCCTCCGCCGGCATAGACGTTGCCACTTGAGTCAAGTTTGAGGGCAGCGACTGTGCCAAGGGCTGTTGTTCCTAGGCTCGACCACGAGGTGCCGTTCCATTTGGCTATCGTATTGACCGCTACGCCACCTGCTGATGTGAATAATCCCCCTGCGTATAGGTTTCCGCTCGCGTCAACGGAGAGTGACCTCACTCCGTTATTTAACCCCGCTCCAAGGCTTGACCACGAGGTGCCGTTCCATTTGGCTATATAGTTAATCGTGGTTCCACCTATAATGGTGAAGTCCCCGCCCGCATAAAGGTTCCCGCTTGAGTCATTGGTTACGGCACTCACTGGATTATTCATCGCGGTGCCAAGGCTCGACCACGCTGTGCCGTTCCACTTCGCTATAAAGGGAGCCAAAACACCACCTGCGCCTGTGAACGATCCCCCCGCATAAAGGTTCCCGCTTGAATCAGTAGAGAGGCCTCTGACAACGCTGTTCATCCCCGTCCCAAGGCTCGACCACGAGGTGCCGTTCCATTTGGCAATATAGTTAGCCGTGACTCCACCGGCGGTAGTGAACCATCCCCCCGCATAGAGATTGCCACCTGAGTCAAGGGTGAGGGAGTACGTTGAATTATTCAGCCCTGTTCCAAGGCTCGACCACGATGTTCCGTTCCACTTCGATATTCTGTTAACGGTGACCCCACCAGCTGTCGAGAAATCTCCCCCCGCATAGAGGTTGTCGCTTGAGTCAAGGATGAGGGTTCTGACCACCCCATTAGTGCCCGTTCCCAGGCTCGACCACGATGTGCCGTTCCACTTCGCTATATAGTTAGCCGACACTGACCCAATGTAAGTGACATCTCCGCCCGCATACAGGTTTCCGCTGGAGTCAATGGCGAGCGCTCTTGTTTGCATATTCATCCCTGTTCCAAGGCTCCCCCACGAACTACCGTTCCATTTGGCCACGTAGTTTACCGCTGTTTCACCTGCAGTTGTGAAATCTCCACCCGTGTAGAGATTTCCGCTCGAGTCTGCGGCCAAGCCCAACCCTGAGTTATTCAGCCCCGTACCCAGGCTCGACCACGACGTGCCGTTCCACTTTGCTATTCTGTTCGCCGCCACCCCACCAGCGGTGGTGAAATTGCCTGCTACGTAGAGGTTTCCACTTGGGTCAAGGTTAAGTGCTCGCGCACCACTGTTCATCCCCGATCCTAGGTTGGACCACGACGTGCCGTTCCACTTGGCGATGTAGTTAACTGTCACCCCACCCGCAACTGTAAAGTCTCCTCCCGCATAGAGGTTTCCGCTTGAATCAAGGGTGAGTGCGCTCAGTGAGTTGTTCACACCCGTTCCAAGAGCGGACCATGCTGTGCCGTTCCACTTTGCTATCCTGGCAGCGGCTACTCCGCCCGCTGTTGTGAATGTTCCTCCGGCGTAGAGGTTTCCGCCGGAGTCAACGACCAAGGCATAGATTGCATTATCCGCCCCTATTCCAAGGCTCGACCAAGAGGTGCCGTTCCACTTGGCTATATAGTTTACCGTCACCCCGCCCGCTGATGTGAAAGTTCCTCCTGCATACAGGTTTCCACTGGAGTCTACGGTAATTGCTCTTACGCTGTTATTCATTCCTGAACCAAGGCTTGACCATGATGTGCCGTTCCACTTAGCGATATAGTTGGCCGTTACCCCGCCCGCTGATGTGAAAGTTCCTCCTGCATACAGGTTTCCGCTGGAGTCAACCGTGAGAGCAAGCACCTGTCCTCCCATGCCTGTCCCCAGGCTTAACCATGCCGTGCCGTTCCACCTAGCGATATAGTTGGCCGTTACCCCGCCCGCTGATGTGAAAGTTCCGCCTGCATAGAGATTTCCGTTTGAGTCGAGGGCTAGGGGGATTCTTGTGGCACTGCCGCCCATACCGATAAAACTTAAGGTCCCGGAATCGCCCCCTGAGCTCGCGGCGCTCCACGAGGAGCCGTTGTATTCGTAAGAGAGAACGTTTGTGCCGCTCTCTCCTGAAACCGCTGCTAGCATATTGCCACTCGATGTAGGGACCATCGCGACTGCTGAGGCTGAGACTGCTGGCTTACCGAGCGAACTTGCGGAGTCGAAGGTTAGGGTCTGGCTTCCGCTGTTTGTTGTTCTCCGGGCGGTTAAGAGGTATCGGTCTCCGCCGTTTCCGAGATCCTTAAACGCAGCTGTCCACACCTTATCGTTTGAATCGAGTGCTACATGGGGAAGGGTGTACTTGTCGGTTACTGATGTTCCGTCGAG
>JAIXQT010000006.1 GCA_027485595.1 Pseudomonadota bacterium
AAGAGGTATCGGTCTCCGCCGTTTCCGAGATCCTTAAACGCAGCTGTCCACACCTTATCGTTTGAATCGAGTGCTACATGGGGAAGGGTGTACTTGTCGGTTACTGATGTTCCGTCGAGCGCCGTTACAGCGTTGTCCCATGTGACTGTGGTTCCTGTGATCGTTCCTCGAATGAGAACTACGTCGTGGGAATTGGCCTCTGTGACGGCAAATGCGTACGAGACTCCTCCGATGCTTCGGAATGCAACTGAGAAGTTTGCGGTGTTGTATGCCAGTGTGCCGCGTGAGGTCCACGTTGATCCGTCACCCGAGGATGCATACTCAATCGCGGAGCCGTTGTAGAAGAAGACCCAGTGATTGCCAGAGACCGAGTCGTAGAAGCTCTTGCGAGAGCTGGTTGTTGTTGAGCTTGTGGAGGTTGAAGAGCCAACGATGTTCGTTGCCAGGGTTTGGGATCCTCCTACGGTGGGGGTCGCAGATGGAGCTGGGGTATTCGTGCTTGTGTTCGCCGGTGTCGTTGTGTTGGCTGCTGTCTGAGTTGGAGTCGATGTCGGAGTTACGGTTGGAGTGGTCGTCGGGGAGTTCGTTGGAGTAGCGGTAGGGGTGTTCGTCGGAGTCCCAGAGGGAGTTAAAGTTGGTGTCACTGTTGGGGTGATTGTGGGGGTTGAAGTTGGAGTAGTAGTTGGAGTTATGGTCGGGGTGTTCGTCGCTGTATGTGTGGGCGTATCTGTAGGAGTGTTTGTTACTGTTGGTGTCGGGGTTGGCGTTGCAAGCCCGAGAGCGAGAGCCGAAACGACCTCTTGCCCAGAGCTTCCGGTTCGATTCCATGTTGCGAGGGTATCGTCATAAGGCCCAGCCTCTGCGGAGGCGCCGATTGCGATAGGGGAGCCGGTTGAACTAACGGATGTTGCGGCTGACCAGGATGAGTAGGGGCTACTTGCGTCACGGTATTGCACGGTGCCAGAGTCGATAAACCACGCGGTTAGTTTTTGCGTGACTGAGCGATACGCTGAACCGACCGATGCGACCGTTCCGGTGTGGACCGTTGTGCTCGAACTCCACGTGCCAGGAGAGCCGGAGTAGGTCTTCATCTGCACATCATAGTTGGAGTCGATGTAGAAGAGGTGAGCTGCGCCACTTGCTCCTGCAATGAGGGATGCAGTTGAGTTGGAGAGTTGGTTATTTACCGCCACTCGGCGTATGTATCCTACTCCTCCACCCCCGACATAGACGTTTCCACTTGCATCAAGTTTGAGGGCATTGACTGTGCCAAGGGTCGCTGTTCCAAGACTCGACCACGACGTGCCGTTCCATTTGGCTATTGTGTTGATCGTGACGCCACCTGCAGTCGTGAAGGCTCCCCCCGCATAGAGATTCCCACCTGAGTCGACGGTGATGGCGTACGCTGTATTATTCAGCCCTGTTCCCAGGCTCGACCACGCTGTGCCGTTCCACTTCGCTATCCTGTTGACCGTGACTCCACCTAGTGTCGTGAAGTCTCCCGCCGCATAGAGATTGTCGCTTGAGTCAACGACCAGTGCTCTAACGTTGGTATTAGTGCCCGTTCCGAGGCTTGACCACGACGTGCCGTTCCACTTCGCTATCCTGTTCACTGTGACCCCACCTGCTGTCACGAAATCTCCCGCCGCATAGAGATTGCCGCTGGAGTCAATGGTAAGAGCTAATACACTCCCAGACATCCCGGTTCCAAGGCTCGACCACGAGGTGCCGTTCCACTTGGCAATATAGTTAACCGTTACGCCGCCCGCGGATTGGAAATGTCCTCCCGCATACAGATTTCCGCTGGAATCTATGGTGATGGCAAGAACACTCGCCCCGGGTCCTGTTCCCAGGCTCGACCACGACGTGCCGTTCCACTTAGCTATATAGTTAGCCGTTACGCCGCCCACGGATATGAACGCTCCCCCCGCATAGAGGTTTCCGCTTGAGTCAAGGGCGAGGGCATTAACTGTGGTAGTCATTCCCTGTCCGAGGCTCGACCACGAGGTGCCGTTCCATTTGGCTATACTGTTTGCCGTCACACCGCCAGCGGTAGTGAAACTACCCGCAGCAAAGAGGTTGCCGCCTGGGTCAGTAGCGAGGCCCACTACACCGCCAGACATCCCGGTTCCGAGGCTCGACCACGAGGTGCCGTTCCACTTGGCCACGTAGTTAACCGTCACACCACCTGCGGTGGTGAAAAGTCCCCCCGCATAGAGGTTTCCGATTGCGTCAACGGTGAGTGCCCTTCCTCCGCTAGTACTTATATTCGTCCCTGTTCCAAGGGCAGACCACGAGGTTCCGTTCCACTTAGCAATGCCGTTCACCGTTACCCCATTCATCGTGCTGAAAGCTCCCGTCGCGTAGAGGTTTCCGCTTGAGTCGGTGGTGAGTGCTTCAACTGTGGTAGTTGTTCCTGTGCCCAGATTGGCCCATGATGTGCCGTTCCATTTGGCAATACGGTTTACAGTTACTCCATCTGCGGTTGTGAAGGTTCCGCCTGCATAGAGATTGCCACTGGAGTCAATGGTAAGCGCATATATGGCGCCATTCATCCCCGTGCCGAGGCTCGACCACGAGGTGCCGTTCCACTTCGCAATATAGTTAATTGCCGCACCTCCTGCGGTTGTGAAGGCTCCCGCCGCATATATGGTTCCACTCGAGTCAACGGCAAGGGCCTGAACGGACCCATTGACCCCCGTCCCTAGGCTCGACCACGATGTGCCGTTCCACTTAGCGATTCTGTTAGCACTAACTCCGCCGGCAGATGTGAAGCCTCCCCCCGCATAGAGATTTCCGGTTGAATCAACGGCGAGGGCATACACGGCACTGTTCATTCCCGTCCCCAGGCTCGACCACGATGTGCCGTTCCACTTTGCGATGCAGTTGACCTGCACCCCGCCAGCGGCTGTAAAAGTTCCGCCCGCATAGAGGTTTCCGTTTGAGTCGACGGCGACGGGAGTTCGCAAAACGACTGACGGCGTCGTCGCGCCGAAGTTTACCGTGCCATAATCGCCCCCTGCGCTGGCAATGCTCCACGAGGTGCCGTTATATTCGTAGGAGAGAACGTTTGTGCCGCTCTCTCCTGAAACCGCTGCTAGCATATTGCCACTCGATGTAGGGACCATCGCGACTGCTGAGGCTGAGACTGCTGGCTTACCGAGCGAACTTGCGGAGT
>JAIXQT010000136.1 GCA_027485595.1 Pseudomonadota bacterium
ATCGCAGCGGATACACCTGCGCGCGTTTTCTCCCTGCATTCTCGCGCTCTCCTAGCTCGCAGAGCCTCGCCTGCATGGTATTTTTGAGATGGCTTCTAGACCTTCACATGCCGTGTGGCGCGAGCCCAAAAACCATGCGGATCTATGCCCCTCGCAATCACGATCAAGAGTCGTCGGTAGGTGAGAAATATCTCTCGGCTCATCGGGGAATCAAGTGGGTGCCGATGATTGCTGATGGGGCATAAACCATTATTTTCACCGATAAATCACGTATTTCCGCGTACACGAGCATGTTCACGTCCGGAAACACCAATTTTACCCACTCGATTCCACGAGGAGCCCATCTCTCAAACGGGCACTATTGACACTTGCTTTCAAAGGCCGGCAACTCTTTAGATACTACGAGTGTTCGATTATGCAGGGTCGTCGCCGTATTCAAAAGTCCAGATTCTTCAGAGCCGAGCCGTCCGCGTCGGGCTTTTTTCAATGTCGCCGCGACACGCTTACTTAACCGCAAAAATTTCTTTGAACTCTCGGTGAACGCAACTATATTTTGCGTCTTGTCGATGGCGGCGCAGCCAGTGCACGTTGTGCTGACCTGCGGGAAGCTAGACCACAGAGTGGTCCACATCTGCGTGTAGAGGTCCTGAGCCTGTTGGATGTAACTCTTCGCAAGCGCGTCGTACGTCGTACCCCGTCGTAATTTGAGGATTCGCCCGGACAGTTTGCGGACGTTGAGTCGTTGACGCGCAGCGAGATCATCAAGTTGCGCGAGGATGTCCCGGTTATCCTCCTCTATGCAACTTATATCCTCTGCGGCGCATCGCGCCGTTTCCGCGGTGGCGTCAACGAAGGTATCTCCGAGGGTCCAACGAATGTAGTTCGACGTGGCTGTAGCCCGCACCTCTGAAGTGGTGAGCGGGATGACGACGGTGAAGACGTCGCTAAAACGGCCCTTCAGGAATGTCGTGGGTTGTCCTACATCATCCTTCCCGGGCGAAACCGAGTTCTTCCCGCCGACCGGAATCGACAGAGAAAGTTCCTCGTCGCTTTGGTAGCCGAAGTGCGCCAGGAGGTTGCCGTTCTCCAGAACGTCCACACATTCCGCGATAGGGGTGACCCGGTAGACGACTGGAGTTGCCGTCGCCGTCGGGGTGAACGTCGGCGTAGGGGTGAACGTCGGCGTATTAGTTGTGGTTGGTGTCCGCGTTGGCGTGCTGGTTGCCGTCGGCGTTAATGACGGCACTGCCGTAAATGTTGCCGTTGGGGTCCTTGTTGCGGTCGGGGTAGGTGTTGGCGTCCTGGTTGTTGTCGCTGTCGGGGTGGCGGTTGCGGTCGCCGTTGCTGTTGGCGTGTTGGTCGCCGTTGACGTCCGTGTAGGGGTCGGTGTTGGTGTTGGTTCAATAGTCGCAGCGTATGAATGTACGTTGCCGCATGTCACTCCCCACGATCCCGAGAGTGAGGTTGGGCTCAGTCGGGGAACCACCGAGGACTTCAAGATTTCGCATCCTCGAGTCGACCATCCACGCCAGCACGGGTACACCGCGGTGGCTGTCACATTATAGGTAAGGGAATCTTTGACGACGCGGTAGTTGCACGTTTTGCTGCATGTTTGCGCGGATGCGAAGTTGCACTGGGCGAACCAGAGGCAAGCGGCTAGTACCGTCATGACTGCGCTGTACAATGGCGAACGATGTGCGGAGTTCTGTGCGTTCATGCTTTATGTCTCTGGTGCGAGGTCCATCACGCGGGGCGCAGGAGCTCACTGTGGTCTACGTGACACTGTACCGGCTTCTCCACGCTAGTAAAGCGACGGGGCCTTTTTTAGGGGGTAAAATGCACTTTTGGGGCGTGATCTCTGTTCGGAACATGACCGAGGTAATGCGCACCAGTAGACGGGGCACCCCTTTACTCCGAGATGAATTCTGGGCGTCAGGGGGGCCGCGACGTAGGATGTAACGGTACCGTTTCGATCTTTTTAGCCAGCAAAGCATCCTTTAATGAGGTTTGGGTTTCCCAATCTTCGTAAGCTTTTGAAATCTCATAGGCTCGGAGGTGGGGCGGTAGCTTTGGCTGACTGGTTCGCGGTCGAGGGGAACGGTCGCCGGTGTCAGGTTCAGGTAACAGCCCTGCCGGCACTATGTAGGTCACTGAGACTCAGTCACTGAGCTTCCGTCACGGAGTCTTCCTCCTGTCCTGTCCAGTGGGCAGGATGCTTTCGAGACGGGTAAGGCCGGGGAGTTTTTCGAACCTGAAAAGCGGTTAACTACTTGATTAGTTCCCCTCGGTCTATACACTGTCCGGAGTGGTACCTGTGTTATGCATCGGACCACCTGCATCGTGAGCGGCGGGAGGGAACTGGCCCTGTGAACGCCCGGCAACCTACATGTCATTCCCGTGACGTGAGAGGTGCTACAGCCAGCCCAGAGAGCGATGTGTCTTGCGGAGGCGGTAGCCGCCACGCTTGAAAAATCAAAGGGCGAAGTGTTCTCACAATAGAGTCACTGAAGGGGCAGAGCGTGGCTTCGCATGTATGCGGGCGCCTTTCTCTGATGAATCCCTATTCGTCGCCCCTCTCGTGAGGCCAGCCATGTGCAGAACAGGGTATGGAGGATTCATGGAAGCAATGCCTTCTCATCACTTGTGTAGTGGGCTCGGTCCGATAGCACTACCGTCTCGACCGGTTCGAGAAGTTGAAACGCAGTTCTTAAGAACCGGGCGCTCTTTTGCATTGACTGAGGGAAAAGAGATTACTGATCTCACCATCGCATACGAGACGTACGGCACCTTGAATGAGGCTCGTGATAACGCGGTACTCCTCTTCCATGCTTTTAGTGGATCTCAACACGCCGCGGGGATCAATCGACAGGTCCCAGGTCTCGCGGTCGAGTGGAGCGAGTCGTTGCAGATCGGATGGTGGGATGACTTTATTGGTCCAGGAAAGGCTCTTGATACCGATAAGCTCTTCGTTGTGTGCGCCAACATGTTGGGCGGATGTTACGGAACGACAGGGCCGTCGTCGTTCGTTCCATCGGGTGAGGAGCCACACGACACTCCGCAACGTCGGTATGGTTCGGAGTTCCCATGGATTAATGCGCGGGATGTTGTTCGCTCTCAGGCGATGCTGTTAGACGAGCTTGGCATAGATTCTCTGCGAGCAGTCGTTGGTCCATCGCTCGGCGGAATCATGGCCCTTACCTTCGCGCTTGAGTATCCAGGTCGGGCGCGGGCGATCGTTCCTATCGCCACCTCGCACGTGGCGAACTCAGAGCAGATCGCTCTTAATTTTCATCAGCAACAAGCCATCGTTCTCGATCCCCATTTTTGCAACGGCGATTACTACGGAGGTAGCGGACCGTCGAATGGGCTCGTGTTGGCGCGTCAGATAGCGCAGATGACCTTCGTGGATCAATCCACTCTCATCGAGCGGGCTGGTTCCCAGATGACGAATCCGAGCAACCATCCATCGTACCGGATGTTTTATCCGGTTGAATCGTATCTCCGAAACAACGCGGCGAAGTTCGTGAATCGCTTCGACGCTAACTCCTATCTCGTCATGCTGGGTCTGTGGCAGGGCGCGAAATTTCTTGATATGTACCAGGCTCCGAGCTTCGCGGATCTTTTCGCTCGATGTCGGGAGAGTCGTTTTACGGTTGTCGGCATCGAGCCGGATTGCTGCTTCCCCACATCTCAGCAAGCGGATCTTCATCAAGCCTTGCGAGAGGGCGGAGTCGATTCAGATCTTGTCGTCGTGACGTCGCGAAAAGGGCACGATTCTTTCCTGGTTGAGCCTGGGCTCTACGAGCGGGTGTTGCGAGAGTCTTTGGCGTAGCCATAGTTGTCGCCGGGGGCGACCTTTGTCTGACCCCCGAGACCATACACGGCGCTGTGTCGCCACATGAAGGGTCTTTACAAAGTGACGTTTGCAGGGTTCGTCGTGCCGACGTGCAAAGAGAGTCGAGCCCCCTGTCGTCGACTAGATCGCTTTAAGCGCCCAGGGGCCCGCCGTTGACTTCCGCCAGGTAACGTTAGAGCCTTGGGTCTCCAGGAAGTCTTGAGAGGGAGATCATGATTACGAAGCGTGGATTTATATCCTTGGGTCGTTGGGAGGCGTTGTCGCTGATAGCTTTGCTCTGTATCGCGATGCCACTGAAGTACGTGTATGGCTATCCGATGGCGGTCCGAGTCGTAGGTATGCTGCACGGCATTCTCTTTATGGCATACGTCGGTGCCGCGTTCCTGTTCGCGAAAAAGGATGGATGGGGATTCCCTAAGCTTCTTCGGTGCTGGGTAGCCTCGTGCCTCCCCTTTGGAACCCTTTTATTCGAGCGGGAGTTGGTCGCTCCCGGGCTCAACGGGCGTTGAACGGTCTTTTTGTGACATGATAACAGGTAGTTGTTAGGGCCTTCCCGGATGGTCCTACCACTCTGGTATACTACAGACTGTTGCCTTGGTTACCGAGGCATAAAAAGGAGCCATAACACGGTATGGCGATTCGGAATTCCAACGGAACCATAACTCACGGCGCGGTGCCCGACCCAAGAGCGGAGTCGATCGACCCTCAGTTAGACGTACGGCTCGCCCGGGAGTTGCGTTCACTTCTCAAGAGCGAGCTAGAGGCGCCTGACGACACCGCTGTCGCTCTTGGAGCCCGATCTCTTTCCGACATATTTGCGGAGAAGGTGCCACGCGAGCGTCTGTCGATCGATGATGCTCGCGCTGTAGAGTCTATTGAGGTGGGGGGATTCACTGCGTGGCCGATCTTCATCACAT
>JAIXQT010000170.1 GCA_027485595.1 Pseudomonadota bacterium
AATGCCACCCACTACCATAGAGATCGCAGCGATGGCGGCCAGAACATAGGTGAGCATATTGAGTATGGTATTCATGCTCTCCATCATCGAGACTTGGGTAAGTACCGTAAAATCCTCCTCACCATCCCGTCGCTCACGTAATATATCTGAGATCTCCGCAACAGCATCATCGATTCCCACACGGGAAGATGCCTTTGCACGAATACCAAAGAGCTTATCGTCATTAAACAGTTTTAATGCAGCCTCAGTTGGTATGAAGCCAAGCTCATCGAAGTCGAGCCCTAGCTTATTGCCCATCGGCTGAAGCACACCGATTACCCGGTACTCACTCTCATTGAGCTTTACGGTTTGTCCGATCGGATCCGCTTCTCCGAAAAGCTCATTCACAACATTTCTTCCCAGCACCACGACTCGACGACCGTACTCGTCCTCCTCTCGGGAGAAGTACTCACCTCGAGCGATAGGCACCGCGAGGATGTGAGGGAACTGCTCATTTGTCCCAAAGACGGTGATGTTACTTAACGCATCCTCAAAACGCGCGGACACCGTGCCCAGCACCAATCCTGAGACCGCCTCGACGTTCAACGCTCGTTTCTCGATCGCCATCACATCGGCTGTCGTCATTTTTCGCTGCGCCGCCCCGACCGGCGGTCCCATGTGACCCTTTTTGTCAGACTTACCAGGCTGAATCACGATCAGGTTTGTGCCGAGCCCCTCAAACTCGCTCGTTACATAGTTCTTTGCTCCCTGACCCAGCGACACCAAAAGAACTATCGCGCCGACTCCGATCACCATCCCCAAGATAGTGAGGGCCGTTCGTAATTTTTGCGCCAAGAGGGATTCCAGCGCGAGCCGTCCGATCTCCTTAAGCCCCACGACGATCCTCCACCAAGGCGCCGTCCTTGAGCACCACCTGCCGATGCGCGCGCTCCGCGATCGATTGGTCATGCGTCACCATGAGAATGGTCACGCCCTGCGCGTGCAGTCGCTCAAAGAGAGCAAGAATGTCTCGACCGCTCTTTGAGTCAAGGTTACCCGTTGGCTCATCAGCGAAGATGAGCCTGGGGTTGTTCACCACAGCTCTCGCGATCGCCACCCGTTGTCGCTGGCCGCCGGATAACTCATTAGGGTGATGGTTGACGCGGTCCGCGAGGCCCACGAGATCAAGTGCCGACATAGCCCGGTCCCGCTGTTCAGACTCAGATATTTGGCCATCGTGACCTGTGGCGTACACAAGTGGCATCATCACATTACGTAAGGCGCTTGCCCGGGGAAGGAGGTGAAAGCTCTGAAAGACGAACCCCATAAACTTGTTTCGCAGATTCGCTAACTCGGTATCAGAGAGATGTTCGACAGATTGGTCGTGAAGAAAGTACCGTCCACTCGTTGGCTTATCGAGGAGCCCCAAGATATAGAGAAGGGTCGACTTGCCACTTCCCGACGCCCCGGTGATAGATATGAATTCGGCGGGCTCTATGGAAAGATTAAGATCGCGGATCGCTTGAATCGTCTCATCGCCACGGGTGAATACCTTGTTCAAGTTCTCGGTTGTAATGAGGGACATAAGCAACCCCCTCTACCTGACTACCGTGACCCGAACTCCATCGGTCAGTTCGAATTTATCCGATGGAAGAACAACCTCATCCGCTTCGGCAAGCCCAGACACCACTTCACTGACGGTGTATCCGTAGATACCAACCTTGACGGGGGTCTTTTTGAGCTTTGAGCCATTCAAAGTGTACACGTATCGGTCCTCACCTCGACCAAGCAGTGCCCTCGATGTAAGGGTGGGAACGTTATCTTTCGTATCAGTAATCACTTCAACATCAGCCGAGGCGCCCGCCGGAAGAAGCAATCCATCACTATCGATATCCAGCTCTATTTCTGATGTTCGGTCCTGCTCACGTATGCTACTGACAAAGGGCACCACCTTTCGCACGCGGGCGTTAAATGGCTCCTTACGAATAGCCAGAATCTTCACCCTCGCGGGAAGCCCAACTCTCACTTTAGGAAGATCAACCTCGTCAATCTCGGCCCGAACGTATCGGGGCTTTACATCAACGATACGAATAGGAGCCTGTGGTATGACGGCCGTGATCTGTGACAGCTCTCCAACCTCAAGATTCAACTCAGCGACGATACCGTCATAGGGGGCTTTAATAAGGCTCTTCTCGTAGGCCGTAACAGCCGCGTCGTAACTCGCTCGAGCCTGAGTTACTCCACTCTGCGACATGGCGTCACTCCTACTCAAGCGTTGGGAACGCTCATACTCCTCGAGCGTGGATTGCAGTCGAGACTTCAGGTCATCGTTCTCGACCTGCGCTAAGACCTGTCCCTCACGAACTGAATCGCCGAGCTTGACGTTGACCGCTTTCACCCGACCAACGGTGCCGAAGGCGAGCTCAGTGTTCCCTTCCGCGCGAACAGTCCCTGAGTTCACGCTCGAAACCGTCGCCTCTACACGAGACTTCGTGACGGAGGCTACCCGAACTTCGGGCCTTCCTTTACAGCCGGACGAACAAAAAATAACCACGCACAGCGCGGCCAAGGTTGTTGGCACGCTACGCGTGGTTACTCCGCCACAGCTCACGGGAGCCGAACGATGCAAAGGACTAGAGAGAATCTTTAATAGCGGAAAGAGCGGCGGCGTAATCCGGCTCTTCAGCGACTTCACTAACATACTCGACATGTACCACCTTTCCGCTCTTATCAACAACAAAGAGCGCGCGAGCAAGTAGCCCTAGCTCAGGAAGCTCAACGCCATACTCCTTTCCGAATCCACGGTGTTTGTGATCGCTCAGGGTTACGACTCGATCGACCCCCTCCGCCGCGCACCAGCGCTTGAGCGCGAACGGGAGATCCCGGCTTACCGACGCGATGACTACGTCCTGGGACAGCGCCACGGCTTCCTGATTAAATTTCTTCGTCTCAATTGCGCATACTGGGGTATCAATACTTGGGATCGACACAAGCACGAGAACCTTTCCAGCGTAGGTAGCGTTCGTGACATCAGACAGATCGGCTGCTGTCAGCTTAAACGCTGGCGCCGGTGCGCCCTCCTCGACACATCTCCCCTCTACCGTAAGGGGGTTTCCTTTCATCGTGATCTTCTCGTTGCTCTTTGCCATATATTCCTGTTCCTAGATGTTGACGTCGGTCGAAGTTCTACTATGCGGCATGAGCATCGACAACTGCGTTCCCTCAGCCGCGGATGCGGCGCCCCTTAAACCCCACAAAAGGCTGATGACGTGGTAGGCCACTTCCTGGGAAGGGGACCACGGTAAGAGTGGGAGGCCCTCTCATGTGCCGCAATAGGGTGCAACCAGATCATGAGAAATCAGCACCTTAGAGCGGGCATCCTCAATCGTCGCCCTATCGGGCGAACCTACGTAGGTTGAACGGCGTCTTACTGTAACTGGCCTCGTAAGTGGCTTGCCGGCCAGGATCTCGGGAGGCGGGGCGACTTTTGAGATCACTGCTATTAAGAATCTCAAGCGCTACCCGACCAATACACTACGAGAGGTGAAACGTCATGGCAGACCTAAACCAGCCGAGTCGACAGACCAGTGGTACGACACCGCAAAATGAGCGCGCACAAAACCTCGGTAGCGATCTATCGACCCTCAGCGTAGCCCCGAGCTTCATGGAAGCTGATCCCGCTCGAATACCCTCGCATACAAGCGAATCCATTCGGAGCAAATGGGGAAGTCGCTCCTTTGACACCGGAGTTGTAATACAGGGGCGTATCGTTGGAGGTCCACGATGAACAGTGAAGCACCTCATGACGTGTGGGAGGTCAAACTCTCGGGGCCGAGCGTCCATGGTGACACATCACTGTGGGCCCTTCTTATGCCATGGAACAGGCCAAGATGGAGGGAAGTCACGATCCACATGAACGTTGGAAGCGAAGAGTGCCCCAGCTGGGACCACGTCAATCTCTGCATGACCGCGATTCAGGATATGATAACAATGGCTAACGGCGCCATCTCCGACGAGGTCCTCGCCGCGCTCCAAGCTCACCTGAATGTGACGCACGTCGAGACCCTAGCAGGGTGGTGAAAAATGATTTCCTGCTGCGCATTTCGATAGTTTGACTGCAACTTCGTTGGAGCCGCCGAAAAAATCCTCAGCGTATCTCAGTGGATACGCCTCCGGTTTTTTCG
>JAIXQT010000003.1 GCA_027485595.1 Pseudomonadota bacterium
GATGCCGGTGTCAATAACGGCTACCACTGCGCTCGCCGATCCCGTTGTGATGTCCCAGGCGAGCGGTGCGCTTATCGCACTCATGCCGTAGAGGAAGCTGTAGTTGGGGTCATTTGGGGTGACGGTGCTCTCAACAAGGGCGTTCGCCTCACAGGTGATCTCTACTCCAGGATTTGAGGCTCTGATCGACGCGCACATCGTTAGAATTTCAGATTCATCTATCTCGACGGGCGCGGCGCTCTGTGTGCCGAGAATCTGAGTTCGTGAAAAGACTCCGACCTTCCCCTCAGCGAGGGCTTTTGTGAGTTTTGTGCCGGCTCCATCCTTAAGTTTCGTTACTCTGGCCGATGAGCGAGCGGAGAACCCGCCGCTAGCAGTAGGAAATGATACGACTAGCTCCTGGCCCCTGAAAACTTTTGGGCGTCCGGTGCGCGAGTTGGACCTGGACTCGGCCAAGGTAATCTCCGCGGACAGCAGGATGCCGCCGAGAATGACTAAGGTTCTGAGAGAGGCGAGAGTGAGAGAAACAAGGGGGCGCTTCATCGTGGGCTCCGAACGGCAGGGTCAAAACATCGCCGCCTGAGGTTCTGAGCAATCCTTGAGCCAACAAGTAAGTTACGAGTGGAGTTAAATGGTTGCGAGGGGTCGTATAGTTACGGAAAGGCAGCGTACTTCCTAGTGTAAACCTTTTTGCGTACGGATTGGTGTAAAGGATCGTATGAGGTTTTGGGGCGGGTTTTAGCAGGGTGGTGAAAAATGATTTCCTGCTGCGCATTTCGATAGTTTGACTGCAACTTCGTTGGAGACGCCGAAAAAATCCTCAGCGTATCTCAGTGGATACGCCTCCGGTTTTTTCGTCGGCTCCGCCTCGTTTCGTCAAAACTCTCAAAACGCTCACGACGGAGCCGTTTTTCACCACCCTGCTAGGGAGAGATCGTGAGCCCCCTGTGGTTCGGATATGTTGCAAGGAAGCGATGCTAAACTCGGTCTCGAGCCTCGGGGATTCCCTCAGAGTGGGCGCAGTGAGCGCAGCAAAAGAATTTGTCATCATGTTCAACGCCATGGCCGATGATCCGACATCCGCAGTGAAGGCAGGTCGGAGCGAGCGCCTGGATGGCACACTCAAAACAATCGAAGGTATAGACTCGGCCAGCCTGCATGATTTCGAATGTTTTGTCGTACCTGTTGTGGCAGATAATACAGGTTCCCATAGTGTCACAAGCTCCATGGCGGTAGGGCGACGTGTGTTGACTGAGTAGGCAAGGTAGCGAGACCTTGAGGTGTGGTGGGATGATGAGGATCACGGGAGGGCTCTGTATAGTTAGCGGGGTAGTAAAAAGGTTTCGTCGAGAGTATCGTAACAGTTCTGACGAACCGAGCTGGATAGGATGAAGAAACGTATAGGTATCCTCCAGGTTTTTCTGTTGGCTTCAGCAAGGGAGGAGGCGCACTACTGCCATGCACAACAGAAGACCATTCTTCACTATTCGGATAGGCTTCATGATGCCGATCGGCTTATGATACCGCATCGAATCAAGGTAGGCGCGCTGAGTGCCCCTTTTTAAGAGAGGTTATTCACTTCCTATGCGACACCATCCATTTCTTACCTCTTCTCTCGTGTGCCTCACGGCTTTACTCCTCAGTTCGACGGTGGTCGGATGTCGGGCGAAGGCCCTGCCGGACGCGGGCTTTCTGGATCAGCCTCAACTTCTTAAGGAGAATAGTGAGATACCGTTCAACGCAGCGTGGATAAAAGATGACGCGGACCTACTCTCCTATAAGAAGGTGTACGTCGCGCCTGTGGACACAACGCATCTCTTGAAGCTCGATTGGTGGCAAAAGGCATCCCTTGAGCCGGGTGATCAGCAGCGATGGGCTGATGATTTGGCGAACTACTTTCGAGATAAGATGAAGGCTCAGTTTACAGATGATGATCCCAATAAATATCAGGTCGTAGATACTCCAGACGATCAGACGCTGATTATTGAGCTTGCTATCGTCGAGGTTGTACCGACGAAGATCTGGTTAAACGCGATTGGTTATGTTGTCGCTGGGGCTGTGGACCAAGGGGAGACCGGTTTTGAGGGCCGCCTCCGAGATGGAAAGACCAACCGCGTGATAGCTGAGTTTAAGGACCATGAGTACGGGCAATTTGATGTCGTGAGCGTACGAGACCTGCAGTGGGCAGCGCACTCACGACACACCCTGGAAGGCTGGAGTAACGAGTTGGAGGATATATGTTACCGGCAACCCGACCAGGTTGTATCGGGTATGTCTACCGTGACGTTATTGCCCTGGTAGCCCCGGGTTTGGTTTGAACGCGCGCGTTGCGCTCAGCGGCTAGAAGACGGCGCTTTGTCTCTACTCCCCATCGAAAGCCTCCAAGCGAGCCATCGCCTCGTATCACTCGATGGCAGGGTATGAGGAGAGCTATCGAATTAGCTCCGCATGCCCGGGCGACCGCTCGTGTGGATCGAGGCATATCGAGCGCGTGGGCGACCTCTGAATATGACCGTACTTCGCCTGGAGGAATGGACCTAAGATAGCCCCACACGGTACGTTGAAAATCGCTACCTGAAGGGGCAATCGAGATCGTGTCGAGGCCTCCGTAGCTTCCTCGCACCGCCGCGTGTATGGCGCTCTCCAATCGAGAAAGGCAGATCGCTCCGTGCGTCGACGCCTCCGCGAGCTCTTCGGCCAGACAGTGTTTCTGAAGTTGTCTCACAAGGTGCGCTGAGGAATGCCCGAATTGAAGGAAGCACACCCCCGCGGGGGAGAACCCAACTAAAGCGAGGCCAATATCCGTTGAAAAACAGTGGTAGGTAGTACTCATATCGCCGTGCAGTGTTATAGCGCGTTATGGACGGGGTTGAGCAATGAGAGAGTAAGGGGATGATCCCCTCCCAACGGACGAGAGAGTAAGTGTCCGACACGCATGGGCCGGATGCGACCACATGCGCCAAAAATAGGAGAAAATGACTGGAACGGTCCTTTACTCGGGGTTAACGGGTGGTGAATAGTGTGGGCGGTATAACTCTTTCCCGTACAAGGATGGTCCGAGCCATCGGCAGGGGACGAACGGGAGCATGACCATGAGCCTGAGGTACGCATGAGATCTAAGCCATATTTCGATTCTCTCCGTATAATTGCCGCGTGTGTGATCGCCGCGCTCTCCGCGTGTAGCGGAGGAAGTGGTGGAAATGGTGGAGGTGGAGGAGGCGGTGGCCACGAGGGAGATAGTGCGTACGGCGTTCGGGTGCTTCACGCAGCGATAGACGGAGCACCGGTTGATGTAACTTCTTCCACGGCGTCCTCACCGATCCTTTCCAAGCAGGTCTTTGCGGGAACAAAAGGGTACCGCGGCCTCGCAGGCGGCGCGCAGATCCTCTCATTGACCAGGGCGCAGACACCATCGGATGTGATTGATAGTTTCTCGGTGGAGGGCGCCCCTGATGACCGCTACACCATCCTCCTCTACGGTGATAACGCTACGTTTGGCCTGAGGACCCGGTTGTTTCAGGATGAGATTCCGGACACTCAAGGAGGCGCAGCACTTCGGGTGATCAACGGCGTCACCCAGGCGGCGAATGTCACCATCTCTATCGGAACGGCCCCCGCTCAAACGATCGCATTTGGAGATGCTACCGAGTACGTCGCGACAAAAGGTGGTGCGGTAAACGTATCCGCAGTTCGAACCACTGATGGATCGCCGATTCAATCGGGGTCGATAACGCTTGAGATCGGCAAGGCATACACCCTTCTCCTCGCTGGTGAGATCGGGTACTACACGAAGAGTGTTTTATTTACGGACGCAAACTAAGGAACATACGGCATGTCCACGGTGAAGGGGTTTAAGGAGAGGCTCCCAACCAAGATCTGCCCGGTATGTGAGCGCCCATTCTCGTGGCGCAAGCGATGGCGGTTGACGTGGGATAGGGTTATCTACTGCAGCGAGCGATGCCAGCGAAGCAAGAAGCGGAGGGGGTCAGAGTGAAGAAAAAGATACTGCGATTGATACTGGGCGATCAGCTCAACATCCAGCACTCGTGGTTCTCAGACGACCCCAAGGTCGCCGAGTACGTCTTGATGGAGGTGCGCGAAGAGGCGACGTACACGCGACACCACATCCAAAAGATTATCGCCTTTTTTCTCGCGATGCGGGCGTTTGCTCGAGAGGCGCAAGATAAGGGGTTTGCGGTCAGGTATATCGCCCTTGACGACTCCAAGAATAAGCATTCATTCGTGGCGAACGTTGAGGCCCTCTTAGCGACTGGCGAATACTCCGCGTTCGAGTATCAAGACCCAGATGAGTATCGCGTGAGTGAGGCTCTCAAAGAGATGAGCGCGCACGCGCATGTTCCGACTCGGGTGGTTGATTCAGAACATTTCCTTACCACACCCGCGTTCTTTCAAGGTGTGTTCAAAGGCCATAAGCGGTACGTCATGGAGCTCTTCTATCGGGAGGTTCGTCGTAAGTACGACCTGCTTATGGAGGATGGTGAGCCGATCGGCGGGCGTTGGAACTTTGACGCTGAGAATCGGAAGAAGCTACCAAAGGGTGTCACTCCACCTCCTCCCCTCGACTTTGAGCGGGAGGTCTCTGATATCGTAGCTCTCTTGAAAACCTCTAACGTACCCTCAATCGGAACTGTTAATCCCCGTCGATTCACCTGGCCGGTGACCCGCGAGGAGTCGTTGCGGTTGCTAACATACTTCTGCGAGAAGCTTCTCCCAGAGTTCGGTTCGTATCAGGATGCGATGCATACAGATCATCGATTCCTCTTTCACTCAAGGATCTCTTTCTCTTTGAATGTGAAGATGATCTCACCCCTAGAGGTCGTTGAGGCAGCAATCAAGGCGTGGCGAAGAAGCAAAGGCGCAATCTCAATCGAGCAGGTCGAGGGATTTGTCCGACAGATCGCCGGATGGCGCGAATTTATGCGCGGTGTCTACTGGGCACACATGCCTCGCTATAAGACCCTCAACTCCCTGGGTGCGAAGCGGCCGCTGCCGCATTACTTTTGGGATGGTGACACAAAGATGCGGTGCGTCAAACACGCTGTAGACCAATCGCTTGAGGAGGCCTACGCGCACCACATTCAGCGTCTTATGGTGACGGGTAACTTCGCCATCCTCGCCGGCATTGATCCCGATGAGGTCGACGCATGGTACCTCGGTATCTACGCGGACGCCCTTGAGTGGGTTCAGCTCCCCAATACCCGAGGTATGAGCCAATTCGCGGACGGCGGTATCGTCGGTACAAAGCCCTACACATCAAGCGCGGCGTACATCAACAAGATGTCGAACTACTGCGGGGGGTGTCACTACAACTTCAAGGAGCGCTACGGTGAGCGGGGATGCCCATTTAACACCCTGTACTGGGATTTCTTGATTCGAAACAAGGCAGCACTAGAGAAGAACCCTCGTATCGGAATGGGATATCGCCACATCGATAAGATGAGTAAGGAAGAGGTGGCGGAGATTACCGCCAAAGCTTCTGAGATTCTGAACGGGATTGAGAACCTCTAGCAGGATGGAAAGTTAGCCTGCTATGTTTTCGACCTCTTGGAAACGTTCTCATTGCACGTTGTTGCCGGGAAGGGTAGGAAAGCATTCATTATTTATGGAAAACGCTTGTGATATGACGGGCGTTCACCATCGTGGTAAGGTAATCGACCACATCGTTTAACGGGAGACACGTGAAA
>JAIXQT010000113.1 GCA_027485595.1 Pseudomonadota bacterium
GAAAAATGATTTCCTGTTGCGCATTTCGATGGTTTGAATGCAACTTCGTTGGATCCAACGAGAAAATCCTCATCGTATCTCAGTGGATACACCTCCGGTTTTTTCGTCGTCTCCGCCTCGTTTCGCCGAAACCCTCACAATGCTCACGACGGAACCATTTTTCACCACCCTGCTAGTGTCCCACGGAGGTAGCTAGCCAAGCAATCGAAGTTATTCGGGTATTTTAGACAATCTCTCATCATTGTCCGAGATCGCGAGACTTTACATTTATACCGTTTCCCCGAACAATGGAGCCCGAAATGGTATCCCTGGGTTGATAGGGGTATCTATCAGGAGTAGTTCACATGAGCTCGCAAAAGAAACGTTCCCTCACGGGCTTAAAGCCAACGGGAAATCTCCACCTTGGCAACTACCTCGGGGCACTGAAACCAGCGCTCGAGCTCTCGAAGAACTACAACTGTATCTACTTCATCGCGGACCTCCACTCACTCACACAAAATAGGGATGCCGAGGCTCTCGCGAGCCAAACGCTTGATCAGGTTGCGACCTGGCTTGCGCTCGGTCTGGATACGGATAAGCACACGCTCTTTCGACAATCGGACGTGCCGAGTGTAACTGAGTTAACGTGGTACCTGAGCTGCGTGACAGGTCACGGCCTTCTTGAAAAGGCGCACGCCTTTAAGGACGCGACCGCAAAAGGCCAAGAGGTGAATATGGGAACCTTCTCATATCCCGTGCTTATGGCGGCCGACATCCTCTTGTACGACACGGACATCGTCCCAGTAGGAAAGGATCAAAAGCAGCACGTCGAGATGGCACGAGATATGGCAGGCTCCCTCAACGCCACGTACGGTGAGCTCCTCAAGCTCCCAGAGCCACTGATTCAGGAGGAGGTCATGACCATTCCAGGCTTGGATGGTCGCAAAATGTCTAAGTCCTACGGCAATGAAGTACCCCTTTTCTGCGACGAAAAGAGCTTGAGAAAAAAGCTCATGTCGCTCAAGACCGATTCGACAGGATTAGAGGAGCCGAAGGAGCTCGCCGGGACAACCGTGGGGGAGCTATTCGCGCTCTTCGCCACCACTACCCAGTACGAGGACCTCGCTGTGCGGCTTGCCAAGGGCGGAATGGGATGGGGACACGCGAAGGAGGAACTCTTCGTGGCGGTCAACGAGCACGTCAAAGAGATGCGAGACCGATATAACGAGTACAGAAAAGACGAGCCTCTACTCCGCAAGGAATTAGCCAAGGGCGCTGAGAAGGCGCAGTCCGTTGCTTCACAAACGATCGCACGCGTAAGGTACGCCGTTGGTCTTAGGTAGTACACCCAGCACGCTTACTCGCCCTGAATGGGAAGCTCGGCGCGTGGCGCACGTGGAGCGGGTCTCCGCATGGGCCGACGATCGGGTGTCGAGAGCGAGCCGAGATGTTTCGAGTCCGGTGTACGACTTCCTTTTTGAGTACTACCCCTTTCGCCCCTCACACCTTAAGCGATGGAGTCCGGGGATCGGAGTTACGCTCCAAGACGCCTCTGGAGACGAACTCGATTGGGCTGAGCACTTCACACTAAGCGACTTTGGCGTCTCTATTCCCCCTCTTTCATTTCCGGAACGTCGGCGACCGTTCTTGGAATGGGCATTCAAATATTTGAACGGTATCGCCAATCGCCCTCCGCAATTTAGCTGCTTTGGACTCCACGAATGGGCGATGGTATATCGCTCTGACGCTCCGAGGCACAGTAAGGTGCCGCTGAGGCTCCCTGCCAACGAGATCAACGCACTCGTTGAACGCTCTGACCTACGGTGCACTCACTTTGACGCGTTCCGTTTCTTCACCCCCGATGCCGTGCTCCTGAATAAAAACAAACTATCCCGGGAGACAACTACCGAATTTGACCAACGCGCCTGCATTCACGTCACCATGGATCTCTATCGATTTGCTCATAAGATCGCACCCTGGTGCTCGAGCGAGCTGATCGCCGATACCTTCCTTCTCGCCGCAGACGCTCGGCGGGTCGACATGCGAGCAAGCCCCTACGACCTCAAGGACCAAGGGTTTGAGCCGATCCTGATTGAAACAGCGGAGGGTCGTGAGGAGTATATTGGAGAGCAACGGAGACTGGCGGCACTTGCGGTGCCCCTCCGAAGTCGGCTGATCACGTTCTATGAGCAGCTCGTCGGTGCGTACTCGAATGCCTGCGGCGACAAGCGCTCCTAAGGAAGCGAGGCAGCCCCCTCCCTGCTGCGAAAGCGTATCTTCGGTCGCTCTTCCCTAAGAGTGGCATCTCTTTACGACGCGCCAATCCTCTTGTGAATCATTCCGAATAGGCCCGTCATGATCTTCAGCTCTCTCGTTGAGAGACGCCCACGCCGGGTGATATTCACAAGGAGCGCCTCAATGTGCTCAGGTGAGTTCTCGTTTAAAAACCCCACCTGCTGAGCGGTCCGAATCACCATCTGGGTAAACTGTTCCAGTTGGCCACTTGTGGGTAGGTCCCTAATCTCGTCGCCGATGGCCTCATGTGAGCGACGCCGCAGGGCGTACAACGCGAGGAGGACCGATTGGGCGAGATTATACGAGGGATTCTCACTTGATGAGGGTATGCGAATAAGATTTTGGCAGAGGGGGAAATGCTCTCGACGGAGTCCCCGCTCCTCAGAGCCAAATACAAGCGCTACGGCCCGCTCACGGCGCGTCTCAACGGTGCCCACCCAATCCTCGAGGATTCGCTGAGACATACGATGACTGCTACTATCTGAGGCAAAGCCGACAACCTCATGCACGTCTACCACCGCTTCAGCGAGGGACTCATAGACATGCGCAGAGTCGATCACATGCTCACCCCAACACGCCACCCCCTTGGCCACCGTTCGATCGAACGGCTCAGGTCGCACCAATCGCAACTCACTAACCTCAAGGTTACTCATCGCGCGGGCAACGGCGCCTATGTTCCGAGGATCCTTGGCTTCGACAAGGACAACTACAATTCGGAGTTCATTCGACGACTGCACCAAATCGCCGAGTGCTTTTTTTGTTTTTCCGTCACTCATAGGGGCACCCCACAGTTGAGGTATATCTCATTTTCGGACGAAGATCTGCCGCTAACGGGATCTTTGCCTCGGGGGTCGGGGCGATGACGGTGACATCTGTCGCTACCGTCATCGCTAAACGTCCTTTGCTACTGGATTCCATGCGCGAGCGGATGAAGGCACTGCTAGCTTCTCGTCGCGAGAGTCCTTTACAGTTCGACTATCCCCAACGCATCTCGTACCTCCTTCAGTGTGCGCTGAGCGGTATTTCGGGCTCGCTCGGTGCTGGTAGCAAGCATCCGCTTTACTTCGCCAAGGTCCGCGGCATATTCAGTGCGGCGTTTACGTATCGGTGTAAGGAAAGCTTCAAGCACATCTGTAAGTCGTCCTTTCACCACTCCGTCGGCGAGACCTCCACGGCGGTACTGATCTTTGAGTCGCGCTACCTCGGCGGTATCCGGATCAAACACCTCCAGATAGCTGAATACGGTATTACCCTCTACCTGCCCTGGGTCTTCGACTCGAATATGATTCGGATCGGTGAACATGCTTTTCACTTTTTTCGCCACAATATCTGATGGATCTGAGAGATAAATGGCGTTTCCTAAGGACTTACTCATCTTCAAGTTCCCATCGATTCCCGGGAGAAGGCCGGAGGTAGGTGTGAGCGCACGACATGCTCGAAGAACGGAGCGGTTGTACATTCTGTTAAAAGTTCGAACGATGTCGTTTGACAACTCTAGGATGGGAACCTGGTCTTGGCCGACCGGGACAAGCGTCGCCTTGAACTGCGCAATATCCGCTGCTTGATTGACTGGATATGTCCAGAATCCCGCAGGGACCTCATTTCCGAACCCCCGCTGTTGAATCTCATTTTTTACCGTTGGATTTCTAGATAGTCGACCGACATTAACTAGGTTCAAAAAATACATCGTGAGCTCGGCCGTTTCAGGAATACCTGATTGAAGATATATGGCTGACTTCTCAGGAGAGATTCCAACCGCCAGATAATCCAGCATTACTTCGAGCACGTTGTCTCGAACCTTGTGAGGCTTGTCCGCGTTATCAGTAAGGGCCTGCATATCGGCTATCAGGACGTACTGTGTACAGATCTCCTGTAGTTCGACACGAGCCTTTAAGGACCCAACATAGTGTCCCAGATGGAGGGGCCCCGTCGGACGATCTCCCGTAAGGATGACGTCCTGAGACGATACGGACTCACGAGATGATATTATTTTAGACGATGCACGTTCGCTCATGATGTGGAGTAATATCATGGCAGCCCTATTTTTATCGACCGATTACGATTCAGATCATTTTTTCCAGTGCCCGGGCTTATCTTTTGCAAGGTAGTCCCGGTACACGATATAGTGCAGCGGATGAATGTATACCGCGCCCTGCCGCTCCTTTTTATATGTGGCCTAGCAGCCATCGTCGTCCTAGCAATGCCAACCTTTGGCTCAGTGGATAGCATCGCATTTTGGGCTGGTACGCAGCTTTTCCTGGACGGGAAGGACCCATACGACAGCACCCTCTTACTGGCCAAACAGTTGGAGGTAGACGGTACTAGAACAATCGCGCAGCGATTCCTTAACCCACCTTGGGCTCTCCCCCTTCTTATTCCCATCTTTGCGGCCAACCTCTCCCTCTCAAAATTTTTATTATTCTCGATTAATGGCTGCATTCTGTGGGGAACGTTCCTACGCTGCAGGACCCTCCTCGGGCACCTCTCCCTTGTCCCCTCTACCGTGTTCTTTATCTTCCTTCCCTTCGTCTCTTGCCTACACCTTGGTCAATTGAGCCTGTTTCTCCTCCTGGGTATCGTTTTGGCCTACGAGGCACTTCAAGACATCAACACCCACTGGGGCAAGATGACGGTAGCCCTCTACCTGTTATCTATAAAACCACAATCTGTGTACGTAGTGATCGTGTTACTTCTCCTGACTCTCTTGCGCGAAGCAACGGCTAAAACTGCCGCAAAAATATGCGTCTTCATATCTCCACTCTTGGCATTTCTCGTGGTCAACTATGATTTGTTTTCGCCATGGCGACAGTCGCTCAGATTCGGCTTCACGCTGCGAACCTCAAGTTTAGCAACTCCCCTGCGTGATACCTTGTTCGAGTACGCCTCAAGCTATTATTCTCTCTTCTGGTTGCTACAAGCGGTTGTGCTGGTAGGCTGCATCATTTTATTTCGTGCCCGCATCAGTCGCCTAACCCTATACCCCTGCTTGCTGATATCGATCCTGACGGCCCCATATAGCTGGCTCTATGATTTTTCCACCCTTGGTGCACTCTTTTTCGCTCTGCTGGTATTGTTCGATCGGGGGACTGCGCCAAAGTGGTTTTTAGCGCTGCCCCTACTGCTCCTCGTTTGCCCCCTTTACGCGCTCGGCTATCGCTCGTTCGAGGTCTTCATCTGGCACCCCATAATCATGGCCCTGCTCTACGCAACGTATTCGAAGCAAATAAAGGTCTTACTGAGCGGAGAGTCGCAACCGCTTAGAGCCTAGGATACAGCTATCACAGAAACACATCTGCCTAGCCACCCGCAGCGAGTCTCCCAACACACCTACAAGGATCGCATCAAGCTCTAGCCTCACCGGTAGTAGTAGGGCATCATGAGTTGCAACACTTTTGTCGGATTACCCTATGACCGCTCGCGCACACCTCTCATGGCCTCTCCTTGGCAAGATCTCCCAGAAGGAATTTCTCGCCAAATACTGGCAAAAGAAGCCCCTATTGATGAAAGGAGCGATACATCCCTTCCCGGAGATCATCTCACCAGAGGAGCTCGCTGGGATGACACTTGATAAAGCAATAGAATCACGGCTCATTATTCAAGGACCAGGAAAAAACAACTGGCAGCTCAAGCGAGGACCTTTCAAGGCGTCAACCTTTCAAAAGCTCCCCAAGAAAAAGTGGACCTTTCTCGTGAACGGCGTCGATCGATTTGTGCCGTCCGTACACGCGTTTCTCGACGAGTTCTCCTTCATCCCTTTTTGGAGAATGGATGACATCATGATCAGCTACGCTGTCGACCAAGGCAACGTGGGGGCGCACGTCGATAACTTTGACGTGTTCTTGGTGCAAGCCGCCGGGAAGCGCGAGTGGATGATTGAGGATAAACCGGTCATGCAGGATGACTTCATCCCCGACCTTCCTGTGCGACTCCTGCGAAAGTTTAAACCAACACACCGGTGGGTACTTGAGCCAGGCGATATTCTCTATCTTCCTCCTCGCTTTCCACATCACGGTGTTGCTCAAGGGGATCGCTGCATGACTATCTCAGTAGGATGTCGCGCCCCCTCTGTGAATGAGGTCATTAACGGCGTCGTGACAAATGCTCTTATTCAGAGCGATGAGTCATCGCGCTACACCGATCCGGATCTTAAACCGCAAGCGCCTGGAGAGATCTCCGCCGACGCTGTCGCAAAGCTCAAAAAGACTATCGAACAAGCTCTCCTTTCAGATGATTTCTTAAGCGAGTGGCTTGGTCGTCATGTGACAGACCCGTACTCTGATGTTGACCTCAAGGGACACGCGGAGAGCATCGCTCCAGGCAAGGTCGCCGCAACTTTGAAGAGCGCTATCGCTCTTGTACGCACAGAGGGATCCCGTCTTGCATACGTCAAAGGCAAGAAGGACGAGATCGCCTTCTACGTTAACGGAGATCGAGAAAACCTCTCTGGCAAAGCGGCACTGCTCGCTCAAGAGTTGGCGAATCGAATCGTTGTACCATGCGAACGCATTACCCCGTTCTTAGGGGATAAAAAATGTCTTGGCCTGCTTGCGTCGCTGCTCTCCACTGGCGCGCTCGTGGTTGAGAGCTAATAAAGTGGTCGGGCACAGAATCGGACTTCTAGGCCATCATCGCGCGCAGTTGGTTAACGATCCGAGGAACGCCCTCGGTCGCGCGAGCCTCCACCACATGGAAGCTCTCATCAGCTAACCCAGTTGGCATCGGATCAACGAGAAACTTCGGGATCTCAAACGGCACGTAGTCTACCAAGGTAGCGGCTGGGTATACCTCAAGCGAGGTCCCTACCACGATCAGAAAATCTGCCTTCTTCGCTGTCGCTATGGCGGCGTCCATCATCGGAACGGACTCCCCGAACCACACCACGTGTGGCCGCATCTGAGTGCCATCATCAGCGCGTTGTCCCATCACGATATCATCGGCGCAGTGATAGAACTTCGTGGAATCGTGACAACCTCGAGATTTTAATATTTCACCGTGGAGGTGGATTACATCGGTGCTCCCTGCTCTTTCATGCAGGTCATCGATATTTTGGGTAATGATAGTGACCTTGAAGATATCTTCCAGTTCGCACAGCGCTTTGTGAGCCGCGTTCGGCTGAACGGAGAGAACGTTCTTGCGACGTTCATTGTAGAACTTCAGAACCCGCGCGGGGTCCCTCTTCCATCCCTCTGGGGTCGCTACAAGAGAAACGGGCTCGCCCTCCCACAGACCGCCCGGTCCGCGAAAGGTATTGAGCCCGCTCTCCGCACTTATACCGGCACCTGAGAATACTACGACGTGTCTATCTCGCACCTAGTACATTCCTCGCGCTCTTGCACGTGAACGTCCACGTACCCGAAAGAGCCCTGTCCTTAGTCCCTTATCGTTCACGCCACTATTTGCCCTGTATAGCCCAAGCCATACCATATTAGGCAAGAGTTACATCCTTACAGAGGTACACATCTTGAATAGCATTGAGGATCGCGACGCCATCCTTCATCGACTTCTGGAATGCCTTGCGTCCGGAGATGAGCCCCATACCGCCGGCACGCTTATTGATCACCGCGGTCTTTACAGCCTCCGCGAGGTCGTTCGAACCCGATCCTCCACCGGAGCTGATGAGGCCGATACGTCCCATGTAGCAGTTCGCTACTTGGTACCGAGCAAGGTCGATCACGTGGTCGCTTGAAAGGTGTGTGTACATACGCTCATCGAGCTTACCGTACGACGAACCACCAGTGTTAAGCGCCTTGAAGCCACCGTTACTCTCAGGGAGCTTCTGCTTAATAATATCAGCGTTAATAGTGACGCCGAGGTGATTCGCTTGTCCAGTGAGATCCGCAGAGGTCTCGTGGTTAACTCCACCAACCTTGAACGCCGAGTTACGAACGTAGCACCAAAGAATAGTGGCCATCCCAAGAGAGTGAGCCTCAGAGAACGCCGCTGAAACCTCTTGAATTTGCCGGGCAGACTGATCGGAACCGAAGTAGATCGTCGCACCGATAGCCGCGCACCCTTGGTTCCATGCGTCACGAACTTTCGCGAACATTATCTCGTCGCTCTTGTTCGGGTAGGTGAGCAGCTCGTTGTGGTTGATCTTCATGATGAGTGGAATCTTGTGAGCGTACTTACGAGCGATCAGGCCCAATCCACCGAAGGTTGTAGCGACAGCGTTACATCCACCCTCTATTGCGAGCTTCACGATATTTTCGGGGTTGAAGTACTCCGTGTTCTTGGCGAATGACGCGCCAGCTGAGTGCTCAATACCTTGATCAACCGGCAGGATAGAGAGATAGCCGGTCCCCTTTAAACGCCCTGTATCGTACATAAGCTGAAGAGAACGAAGGGTCTGAACGTTCCGGTCGGAATTCACGAAGACCCGATCAACGTACGTAGGAGACGGAGCCTCAAGATCACCTGCTGGGATAGTGGTACACTTGTGCTCAAGGAGGCTCTTTGCTTCAGAGCCGAGAAGTTCTGCGATGTGGCTGTAGTTCATAAAATGCTCCCTATAGGATTTGGAAACTATAGGGGTATGGGCTCAGCGGATCAAGAGCGGGCCCGTGCTAACTACCTGAAACGACCCCATGGGGGGAGGTATCGAGCCCTATACCTACGTGTCGTTAAGAAGTTTGAGCGCCAATTGAGGCTGCAAATTGGAATTGGCCAGGATGGCCGCGCCCGCTTGTTGGAGTACGTTCAACCGAGCCATCTCAGCGGCCTCTTGGGCGACATCAACATCGGTAATGGCGCTCTCAGCGGATTGGAAGCTCTCTCTAGCCGTCGCAAGTTGCCGAATGGTCGTCATGAGGCGACTTTCAGCCGCGCCCAGCACCCCTCGACTCCGACTCACGGAGGTGATCGCTCCGTGGATCGCGTCGAGCGCTATCATCGACGCTGACCGGGATTCACTTTCCGTCGCACCAAGAATTGAAAAGGTAGGAACAGAGGATCCCTGCTGGGCTAGACCCATCGAGGAAAGGGTTGCCTGGATTCCAGAGTAGGTGATGCCCGAAAGAGATGAGCCATCGAAACCGACTTGAAAGGTAAGTGCCTGAGTGCTGCTGATTAGCATCAACCCGTTGAACTCAGTTGTGTGAGCAATGCGCTCGATCTCCTCCATCAGCGCGGTGAACTCATTTTGCAACGCTGAACGTTGGTCATTGCTACTAACACCATTAGCGGATTGCTGAGCAAGTTCAGCGAGGCGCATGAGGACGGTGTTAATCTGCTCAACGGCCTGGTCTGCGATACCGATGATAGAGATACCATCGTTGGCGTTTCGCACGTTCACGCTCGCGACCCGGGCATCAGAGCGTAGCTTCATAGCTACGGCGAGGCCGGCTGCGTCATCCTTAGAGCGATTGACTCGTAAACCACTTGAGAGTCGCTCGTAAGACTGATTCAGCCGGCCTGTAGTGATACTGAGTTGCCGCTGGGTTCTGAGTGACGCTATGTTAAGCCCCGAACCAAAACCCATGGCCTCTTAGTCCTTTAAATTATCGCCCTAACAACTGGACCGCTAACTGTGGAGCCTGGTTAGCCTGAGCCAACACAGCGGCACCAGCCTGTTGCAAGATGTTGAGTCGAGTCAACTCGGCTGCCTCAGTCGCTACATCCACATCGCGGATGCGGCTCTCTGCGGCCTTGAAGTTCTCACGAGCAACCTGGAGGTTGTTGATTGTTACCTCAAGACGACTCTCAAGTGCTCCAAGACTACCTCGCTTCTGGTTGACCGAGGTAATCGCCAACTGAATGGCGTCGAGAGCTGAACGAGCCGACGCTTGGGAATCAACATCGCTGTTACTCTGCCCGATAATCGAGAAGGTAGGTGTTGATGAGCCAACTTGCGCAAGTCCCATTCCAGCTAGTCGGACATCAACCGCGCCGTACGTCAACTGCGACGTCGAACCACCGTCGAAACCGATCTGGAAGGTGAGGTCATTTCCTCCCTTAAGGAGGTTAAGTCCGTTGAACTTTGTTGTGACCGCGATACGCTCAATTTCCGACGTAAGCGCTGAGAACTCGTTCTGAAGCGCGGACCGCTGAATGTTGTCGATTACTCCGTTGGAGCTCTGCTCCGCAAGCTCAGCCATTCGGTTAAGCACGGTTGTAATCTGACCCACGGCTTGGTCGGCGATGGTAATAACGGAAATTCCGTCATTAGCGTTTCGCATTGCTACCGTAGCTGTGTTGGAGCCCGCTCGAAGGTTCTCGGCGATAGCCAAGCCTGCTGCGTCATCACTCGCACGGTTAATTCTGAGACCGCTGCTCAATCGCTGATACGACGTGCTCAAACGATTGGAGGTGGTCTCCAGGTTACGTTGTGCCGATAAGGCTGGTAGGTTGGTTCTAATGTTAATCGCCATCTTTTATTCTCCTTGGCAGGATCATTCTCACTACGTGCGGAATAATCTGTTATTCTCCCTTAGTCATACGGTCTCAGTTTTTAAAAATACGCCCCGGCAAGGTTTGCCAATGCGCACGTTCTTCCCCAACATCAGCAAGAGGCTTGCCAACTAGAGTGGCCGGCCATCTTGAGAGGAATAGTCCCCCTGTTTCCTTATGTTTTCTGGGAAATACCTCCCCCTTTAGCGGCTTACACCAGGGCTGAGCCCCTAGCGCAACCCGGCTAAAAAAGCCTCTTCCCTCTCACAACGCGGGCAACATATTCACGAGTAGAGCGAGGAAGAAATGGGGCGACATTGTCGTAATGGGCAGGATCGTTCCCTGCCTGCTCCGTGCGGTGCTGGGCGGCAGCGACTCGTCCTTCACCAGCGTTGAACGCCGCAACGGCTAATTGTTCCAGGGACTTTTCATTCGCCGCTGACTTAGTAGTCCTGGCATTAGGCAACTGCGTCGGCGTCCGAAATATATCGTGCAGGTAACGTAGGTAAGATGTGCCTAGTTGAATATTGAGATCCGGGTCGAATGGATCATAGTCCTGGTTAGTCGCCTCCGCTCTCGACAGAAGGGTCTTCCCGGTCGAGTCTAACAATTGAAAGAGCCCCTTCGAGTAGTGCCCGTCGGCGCTCACCGCTCGAACGTTGAAGCCCGACTCGGCGCTTACTACCGCCATTGCGAGAGAGGGATCTAACCCAACCTTTTGGCTAGCGAGGGAGAGTCTTGAACGGATCTCCGTTTGTCCGAGCTGAGGAGGCATAACGTGAGGAGTGAGCGATCCGGCAATATCTGTAGATCGACTTTCCTCCACGCCCGTTGAAGCCTGCGACTGCGGCGACTCCAGGCCCCCTCCAACCACCTTGTTCTGTGGAGACATGAGGCTCTGAAGGGAAAGAGGTCCGCCCTCAAGGGACGACATCATCTTTGGCGGCTCAAGTGTGACGCGTCGGGCCTCTAAAAGTGTCGGTGTTTTGACGCGGATCCCCCCATTTTCCGACGGTATTCCCGGTGTCTCGACTGGGCTCAAAAGGTCGACGCCTGGCATCATGAGACCTGGATCGTTGAACTTGTAGCTAGCCTTGACCTCCTCCATGGGAGATTTCGGTACCGATGGTGGGGTAACGTTTGTAACAACCTCAGCTTTTGTCTTCGGAGAATCAACAGGTTGCGACAAGAGCGAGCCAAGGCTTCTCTCAAAACCAGCGTCCACAGCCTTTGAGCTCGGCTTGAGGGACGCTTTAAGAAGCTGTTCAACTTCCTTGTATGTCGATCCAAAGTTAATTTTCATGAGCGGGTATCCTTTCCCTTGCTCATGGGTAATGCAGCCTTTGTGCCAAGGTTGGAGGAGACGCCATCGGGCGTGACACGTCCATAGGGAGGGCGGGCGTCCTCGCCGCGTTACGTACGGGGAGGGTAGATTACGGAAAACGCCCCCTACCCCGCCTTCGGCAACCGCCAATCAATCGGCTCCCTATGATGCCGGGCCAGGTATGCGTTCGCTTGTGAAAAGTGCTTACACCCGAGGAAACCGCGATGAGCAGAGAGTGGCGAGGGATGCGGCGCAGTTAAGACAAGGTGTTTCGTGCGGTCGACGAAATCAGCCTTCTTCTGGGCGTATGCCCCCCACAAGAGAAACACAAGGCCCTCTTTACGCGCGTTCAATTCCTCAATCACTTTTGAGGTAAACCGCTCCCACCCTTTCTGAGCGTGAGAACCAGGCTTACCGTCCTCAACCGTTAAGACCGCATTAAGAAGCAACACACCTTGTCGAGCCCACGATTCCAGATTGCCGTGGCTTGGACGCTCAATACCAAGGTCCCCTTTGAGCTCTAGGAAGATGTTGACCAGCGATGGCGGTGGCGGAGTCGGTGGGTTTACCGAGAAACACAATCCGTGAGCCTGATGGGGGCCGTGGTAGGGATCTTGTCCGATGATAACCACTTTAACGTCCGAGAAAGGAGTGTACGCAAGGGCATTAAACACATCGGATTTTGGGGGATATATGGCTTTACCCGAAGCTCGCTCTCGTTCAACAAACGCGAGCATCTCTTTGAAGTACGGCTGTTGTTTCTCCGCGGCCAAGACGTCGCTCCACGATATCGCGCTTCGGGTCCCCTCATCTGTGCTGAGCTTGTGTCCTGTCTCCATACTGTGATGCGCGAGTCGACTAATACTCTCTTGCCTCCTCAATCTCATCTAAGATCTGCAGATAAGAATGGTACCTCCAGGATGCGATGTCTCCATTCTCAATCGCCTCTCGGACCGCGCAACTCGGCTCCTGCAAATGGCGACAATTTAGAAAGCGACACCGCTGCCCGTACTCGACGAACTCATCAAATGCGGCAACTACCTTGTCCTTTTCCAGGTGAGATAATCCGAAGAAACCAACGCCTGGAAAGTCGATAATGATACGGCGACAGGAATCAAAATCACTGTAGAGGAACCCTCTTGGCTGAGAGGTTGTCTGTCGCCCCTGCCCCGTCCGCTCACTCACCTCTCCTGTTCGCGCGGCGGCGCCAGGAACTAGACGATTCAAGATAGTGCTCTTGCCAACACCTGAAACCCCACAAAGCGCCACCACACTCACATCTGGCGCGTGTATGAGGCTCTGGACGTCCGCGAAATCCTGCCCAAACTTGGCGCTACAATGCACAACGGTTATTCCAATCTTTCGATACACCTCTAGGAAATCGGCGCTCTCACCTTTTTCGAGGTCCCACTTATTAACGACGAGCACGACGGGAATATTTTGGACGCGCGCCGCGATCAACATCCGATCGATGGTTGCGGGATTCAATGTTGGACCAACCGCGGTGATAACAAGGAGAAGATCGATGTTCGCCCCCATCCGCTTGAGGGCCCCACGATACGACCGGGACAACGTACGCGTGGAGGGAACCACATCAGTAACGAACACCTTACCGTCGCGCTTTTCATACACCACACGATCACCGGTAACCACATCAAGGGCGCGGGACGCGATTGTACCAGAGAGGATCCCTTCCATTGTCAACAATGAGACGTGTCGTCGTGAGACATCAAGGATCTGTCCGGTTGTGCCTGTATGGAGCGGTTCAGAGGATTTAGCCACGGACGAAGGATACATCATGGGCAGCGGATGTGGATACTCCCGGCACGCCCCTACTTCTCCAATCCATGGATATAAGGGTCCACAATGATTGAGATACTTGCCCTGCCTCCCAGCCACTTAAATATTTTACTCGCAAAACCCTCTCCCCGTGGTTAACTACCGGGAGGTGGAGTAAAGTACAGCTATGCAACGCAACTCTAATCAGTGGAAACAATTTTCAGGGGCTAAGGTTGTTACATTCAGCCCGCGTGGTGTCCCTTTCATGCCAGGCATCGGCCTCATCACTCTCGGTGCAATCATTTTCCTCGCGCCTAAGCTCTTCCTCGCGGCGGTCGGCACGTTTTTCGTAATGCTCGGAGTTGTGGCGTGTTACATCGCCTGGAAGTTCCTATCGCTCAAGCGCCACGTGTCGAAGTTAGCTGAGGAGTTTCAGAACGGGGTCGACATCCGGGCATTTCAGGTTCAAAACAGCGACGATATCGATATTACAGAGCCCGATAGCAAAAAGATCTACTACCACTGATGACGCGCCAGCAGGGTGGTAAAAATGAAACTTCCTGCTGCGCATTGTGATGTCTTGACTGCAACTTCGCTGGATCCAAAGAAACCTCTTTCACCACCCTGCTAGACAAGTTGCTCGCCGTTGGTGCTGATGAAGACCTTACCCTCCGCCTCAAGACGGCGAACGATGTCGACAATGCTCTGTTGAGCTTTCTCTACATCTTTGAGTTTGACCGGACCAAGCGCGTCTAGGTCTTCCTTTATCATCTCGGCAGCGCGTTGAGATACGTTGCGGAAAATGAGATCTTTGAGCTCGGAGCTCGCGGTCTTGAGCGCGAGCACAAGCTGCTCTCGAGGAACATCTTTGAGAACAGTCTGAACACCCTTGTCGTCGATCTTCTTGACATCCTCGAAGGTGAACATGAGGGCGCGAATCCTCTCTGCAATGTCGGGGAATGTCTCCTCGATCTCAGTGATGATACGTTCCTCGCTGTTGCGATCGATGAAATTCAGAATGTTAGCCGCGGACTTCGGTCCTCCGATCTCCTCCTCTTGAAGCTCTCCACCACGGATCTGCCCACGAAGAACCTCTCGAACATCGTCAACAACCGCAGCGCTCACGTTGGTGAGGTTGGAAATTCGAATCAAAATATCTGTCTGCATCTCGGGCTGCATCTGGCGCAGTACGATAGCCGCTTGATCAGGATTCATCATGGTCATGAGAAACGAGATCGTTTGAGGATGCTCGGACGTGATGAATTGATAGAGGAGCTTTTCTGGCACGTCGGCGATGATAGAGCCGATGGGCTGCTTCTTCGCTCCAGCTATGTATTCAAGGAGGGATTCGCTTTGATTCTCGCCGAAGGCGGATGCGATGACGCTCTTTGCAAACTCACGGCCATCGACCACCATCCGCTCACCTGCTTTGAGCATCCGGAGGAAATCAACGGAGGTATGAAACTGCGTCTCTCGGTCAACCTCCGAGACAGTAAGGAACGCGCGGCTGATCTTCTTGACCTCATGCTCGCTTAGGTGCTGCATGACTTGAGCGGCAACCTCTTTGCCAAGACTCAAGAGGGTCAAGGCAGCTTTTTCTGGATTTGATAACTCCTTACTAGTCATGGAGACTCCCCTTAGGTTCAGTCGGTTAAGATGATCATCCCCCTCATAAGGGCTCGCCACAGTTGTCTTGTATTCCTCGCGTCCGCCCCTTACACTTGAGGTCTATGGTTAAGCCGCCTGACGAAAACCTCCTCGCCACGTGTTTTCAAGAGGTTACAGGCGCACCTCCCTCCGCTATCGTCCCCCTCCGACCTCACGCATCCGAAAGAAGGATCTACCGGCTTAGCCAGGGAACGACCACGTTGGTGGGAGTTGTAAATCCCTCCCGAGCTGAGAACGACGCCTTCGTAGCACTCGCTCGACACTTCAAGTCGAAGGGGCTTCCCGTTCCCACAATTCACACGTACAAGCCAGAGGATGGGGTATACCTTGAAGACGATCTCGGAGAGGTGACCTTACTGGACTTCCTGATATCGGAGCGGGCCAAAACTGGAGAGCTATTTCCACAGGCAGTGGACGAGGTCTACCGACGCGTCCTCTCATTCCTGCCGAGATTTCAGATAGAAGCTGCCGCGTCACTGGATTTCTCGCTGTGCTTGGCGTCGGACAAGGTCTTCTCTGAGACGTTGCGACAGGATATGCGCTCATTCTGCACCGAGCTGGTCGGGCGTCTCCTTCCATCGTTCAATTCGGCCGAACTTGAGCCGGAATTCGCGACACTCATCTCGTATCTCGAGAAAGCCAAAGGCGGCTTCTTCTTGTATCGCGATTTTCAATCTCGAAACATTATGCTCCTCAACAACGAGCCGGTCTTTATCGACTTTCAGTCAGGTCTCAAGGGGCCTCTTCAGTACGACGTGATATCCCTTCTCTATCAATCAAGCGCCCAGATTCCTGAAGGTGATCGAGAGGCGTTGGTTGAGGCGTACCTAGAGGCCGTATCGAACTACACCTCGTGCGACCGAGAGGATTTCTTCCGCTACTACCCAGCTTTCATTATCAGTCGCATGCTGCAGGTTCTTGGCGTTTACGGAAGACAAGGTCTCGGGGCCCAGAAGGAGTACTTCGCAAAAAGTATTCCAGGCGCTCTCGTGACACTCCACACTCATCTCAGGTCACCACGCCTCGCAATAAAACTCGAACGACTACTTGCGTGTTGTGAGGCTTTGCTGAAGAGTGCCTGAGAACAAGCTACACTACTGGTATGAACGAACCTACGGCAACAAACCTCATCGTTGAGATAACAAGCTTCTCATTTAAAGCCCCTCTTCCCGCACATCTCTTCTCTCTGGAGGGAGACCGTCACGGAGGGGGCTTTGTGTTCGACTGTCGCTCGCTTCCCAATCCAGGTCGAGAAGCACGTTTCAGGGATAAGACTGGCCTAGACGCGGATGTGTGCGCCTACCTCGAGGCTGCACGCGAGATCTCCTCTTTTCGCGAACACACCTTTGGTCTCGTAAACGCAGCGGTGCAAAACTTCCTTGAACGCGGATTCTCGTTCATGAACGTCAGCTTCGGCTGTACCGGGGGACAACATCGATCGGTATTTTTTACGGAACAGTTGGCCCAGCATGTGTCAGCGAACTTCTCGCCTCGAGTGACGCCGAAGGTGATTCACTACAACTTGATCCAAAAAGGGTTCATCAACGGATAGGCCCGCCGTTCTTCTTATGAGGGCGGAGAACCTTCGGTTTTTTCCCGTTGAGAGGACGAACACCGTGAACCGACATCCGCAGACTGTTATCGTCCCTGGTGACACGTCGGCGTCATCATCTCCGATTCAGTCCCCTCTCCCCGGAAGCCCTGATTTACATCATTCTCTCTGTCCCTACCCCACCTAATGCTTTACGGTAAGAGCACAAGGAGCTCGGAAGGAACTATCATGAAGGCCATGATCTTCGCCGCGGGTGTCGGCTCACGTCTCAAAGAGCTCACCCACATGACACCCAAATGCTTAATGGAGGTTGGTGGCAAGACCATGCTAGAGCGCGTGGTCGATCAACTCAAGGAAGCCGGCGTCACCTCTGTGGCGATCAATACTCACCATCACGCTGATCAAGTCGCTGATTTCGTTGCTGCACGCAACTTCTTCGGGCTTGAGATTCTCCTCTCTCACGAGCCCACATTGCTCGATACCGGAGGGGGGCTTCGCAAGGTGGCATCCTTTTTCTCGGGAGAGAAGGCGTTCCTCGTTCACAACGCGGACATTTTTAGCGATATCGACCTCAATCACCTTATTGATGAACACCGGCGTAGAGACGCAATTGGTACTCTTGCTGTCATGGAGCGGCCCTCCAAGCGGGGGCTTTACGTGGACACGGAGGACCACATTGTCGGCTGGACTCAGGAGGAGGCGGCCGCTCCGAAGGGATCACGTTTATTGAGCTTTTGCGGCATCAGCGTGGCCTCTCACGACCTCTTCTCGCATATGCCTCACGAAGGGGCGTTTTCGATCATCTCCCCCTACCTCTCGGCAGCCCGAGCAACAGGACGAGTGTTCAGTGAAAACGTTACGGGAGCGGCGTGGACCGATATCGGGACCCCTGAGCAACTAGCTGACTTGCGGGCTCGGGTCAAAGACTGAGATCTTAGAGGCACTATGAAAATTTTCTCTGCGATATGTTCGCTGCTCACCTTATGCGTTATTGGCTCATCGTGTTACGCGCAACACGAGCAGGCAGTAACTCCATTCACCCAAGCTTCTCTGATAGAGACCGAGCCACTCGACTCAGCTCGGGCAAAAACGATCTCGGAATTCCTTCAGCGTCCGGCAAAGCACCAGAATCGAGAGGCGCTCACCGGTGGGTTCTGTAAGCCTATCGTTACCAAACCAACTTCCGCACCCGATCACCTGAAGCTTGCTCTTGCGCTCGTAGAGAGTGATATCGTCCCTGTCTTATCACTCTCAAAAGAGGGGAACACCTCTGACACCACCGCATTGGTGTCCTACTCTGTCGAGTTTGATCGCGATCATGTTACCCTACGCTCATCAAATGCTCGCTATGACAGTCAAGCGAACGGTCTTAGAATCGCCTATCCTCACGAAACATCCTCTCATGTGTGGTTTGAATCTAAGGGCAACGGGAGCACGCTCTTCATCATTCCCCCGGTGAGAGAATGTAGTGTGCAGTTCATCGTGGCGTGTCCGAGAACTTACTCCGATACACGAGCCTTGGAGGATTCTAAGCTCGCCGTTACCGGTCTGCGGTACCTCATCTCGGCAAAAGCGGAAGGACTCTTCCAAGCTCCAGGCGGTGAGGAAAGCAAGGTTCTCGCCGGGGTACTCGGTACGAGTCGTGTACAGCTCCCCTCATCATGGTTCTCAGAGAACGTCAGCAGAGAGACCCCGAGCGCCTCCGTGAAGGTTGAAAAGCCCATAAATCCGCTCGCCTCATCCGGTGCTCTTTCCCCTGTGCGCATCCCTGCAAGGGACGCCGTGGAGGCGCGCCTAGAGTTCGGGACAAGCTCATCTGTGAAGCGAATCATTCGCTCGCGGTCGACAGTCGACGTGCTCCCGTTTCTACTTGAGACACCTCAGCAGATACGAGTCGAGCGCACAGAGCTTCCTCTTAATCCAGGCTCGTGTATCGTCATAAGTCGACGCCAGGAAACTCATTACTGATATCACCCCGGATCCTACCTCCGAAGTCACCTGACATGGTGACGTTTGCGAGCATAGGCGTCGTTCGTCCGGGTTGACCGTGGGGAGACCCTAACCTGTTCTGAATCGAACGTAGGCATGTGAGATCGAAATAGTTCGCTTCGCGATTGCACTACCGCAAGACTCCTCTTCGCATATCATGAAAAGTTTTATAAGCTTGTATGCATGACGTCGCTTGGAACATCCTCCCCCCACAACTCAGGCGCTCAGCCAGCTATTCACTACCTCAATCCCACCCCAGTCGTTGTCGCAATCGTGCCGGTGCGAGCGGTCAACCCCGCTTCTGG
Organism: Pseudomonadota bacterium; assembly: GCA_027485595.1. Lineage (GTDB taxonomy): Bacteria > Bdellovibrionota_C > UBA2361 > UBA2361 > OMII01 > OMII01. The sequence continues at coordinate 19,277 of JAIXQT010000113.1, forward strand.
GCTCCTCGAGTTAGGTTTGTTGACGGTCGAACGTGGCATAGAGCCTCAGGTCGGGCATCTCGCGTTGCCGGGTGGTTATCTGGAGTACGAGGACTGGAGAGCCGGCCTGCTCAGAGAGTTGTTCGAGGAAACCACTGTCAAAATCGATGATGTGTCGTGTGTCACGCTCAGGGGCGCTATGTCGATCGACAACAATCGCAAGGTAATCCTTTTTGGTAGCTTGCCTCCGGTTGAACACTCCGACCTGCGAAATTTCGCACCACATCGCGAGTGCTCTCGGATCGAAGTTATCTTCGAGCCCCAAAATTTAGCGTTCCCAACTCACACGGAGATGGCTCGGCTCTTCTTTGATTCCCTACGAGTCCCGGAGGTATGTGAAGAGCTCTCTTGCCTAAGAATGCCGAAGGGGCAGTTTCCGGCCTCCCCATTGTCATAACTCCTCTCCGCGAGCTCGCCGGACTTATGGGGCCCTAAAAACGGCTCGTCATGCAACATTCGCCAAGACTCATGGGGACACTCGCTGGTTTGCGAAGGTCTCCCTCGAGGGAAACCCTACAGAAGACCCGCAAGACGACCACAGCTTGAGGGGCAAAATACACTTGAGGGTTTGAGCATTTCAGTCGATAACCGTCCTATGCTTGTGCTATTAAGGGCTCTCTGCCTGCTCGTATCGCTCCTGGCTTTGAGGGTCAACAGTGCCTCATGCGGCGAGATCAACGTCGCCAACGTAAGCCTCGGTACCCGAGATTCGGGGTCCGGCAACGCCCCAATCAATTTCGACATATCGTGGAACAACTCATGGCGCTCGACAGCCCCTGGCGCGCCCGCTCCAAACAACTGGGATGCGGCCTGGGTATTTGTGAAGTTCAGAAAGAACGGAGGAGACTGGCAACACGCGAGTTTCAACAATACCGGACACACCGTGCCATCCGGAGCGTCTCTCGATGTTGGGTTAGCTGACACCGGGTCGTCGTTTAACATCGCGACCAATCCGGGAGTCGGCGTTTTCATTTACCGAAGCGCCGATGGCACCGGCACCTTTTCAAAGACCGGCTTTTCCCTCAGTTGGAAGTACACGCAGGACGGTGTCGGCACCGGAGATACGATAGACCTCCGGGTCTTCGCCATTGAAATGGCATACGTGCCAGACGGGGCATTCTTTGCCGGCGATAACGCCACCTCGACCGGCGCCCTTCAGCAAGGTACGGCAGATACTGACCCGTGGTATATCGGAAGTGAAAGCGCTATCACCACCTTCAACGGCTCTGGCACCGGTACCGGCTTGGCTGAAACCGCATCCGAGTACTATGTGCCCGGCGGTATCATCACCATCCCCGCTGCATTTCCTAAAGGATATGGAAAATTTTACATGATGAAGGGCGAGATATCCCAGTCGCAGTGGGTGGCCTTTTTTAATATGCTCACAGCAACACAACAAAGCACGCGGGATATAACCTCAGCATCTGGTAAAAACTCGGATAACCTTACCACCCGAAATAACGTGAGCTGGACCGGTACAGGTGACGCCTCGCTCCCCGACAGGGGAAGTGGAGCTACCTATGGGGCGGTCGCGGTGAATTACATCTCCTGGGTAGATCTAGCTGCCTACCTCGACTGGGCGGGGTTACGACCGATGAGTGAGTTCGAGTTTGAGCGCTCGGCGAGAGGACCCTACCGAGCTGTTTCCGGTGAATATCCGTGGGGCAGCACATCGATCACCCAAGCCACCTCTATTAGCAACCAAGGTACCTTAAGCGAGTCTGCCCAATCGGCCGCCAACGCCGTCTATGGAGATCACGCCAGCGTTCAGGGTCCAATGCGAGTCGGCGCGATGGCATACAATCACAGCACACGCATTACCTCGGGGGCGGGATACTACGGAAACTTGAACCTAGCTGATAACGTTCAGGAGCGGTGTGTAACCATCGCAACCTCAACCGGTCGTAGTTTCGAGGGAAGGTATCATGGAAATGGCTCGCTCGATGCTACAGGAAACCCCAACGTGAGCACGTGGCCTGGGACGTCCGTTACCGGAGCTGGCGTTCGTGGCACCGCCTGGAGATACGCGGCGACAATAGGACGGACATCTGACCGCGCGAACGTGTCGGTACTTCCAAGCGCTCGGTCCGCATGGGGCGGTGGTCGCGGTGTACGGTCGGCGCCATAATGTGCACGCGCGCTAAGAGCACGCGAAGCTCCCGGGGTCCTTCCTCATATAGCCAGAACGCGTAGGGCCTCTTCAGGTGAAAGATGTCGAGATGCCTGAAATCCCTGTCCTTCAGGCGAGGCGTTATCGATGAGACACTCAAGCTCCTTACCTTGAAGCGCTTCCTTACTCAGGAGCGGTGGAAGTTCGGAGAGAAAAGAGAGAGCTCTTCTCACCTCCTGTGGCTGACTGTCACTCACCAGGAAGACAGGACGATTCGCTTCGCTCCTCCACAAATCCATCATACGTTGGACTAAACGGGTGTTGGGAGTTCCGTCATGATTAACCAAGGTACCGAAGACATCGAAATAGAATCCTGAAGCCACTTCGCGCCGCGCCGCTTGTACCTCTCCGCTTTCTCGCGGCGAATTATTGGAGTGTAGGAAGGGGTACCGCGCGGACTCTTCACCCATGTGATCGGCGAGGAGCCGACGTAGCTCTGGTAACGCCTGACTTCGCGGGAACGGCACCTTGTTCTCGAACACCCATAGAAGAAACCGAGCCGGAGATGTCGCCTCACAAAATGCTTGGTTCAAGCGGAAGGGAGCAAGCGTTCGAGTTGAATCGGTCGTTGAATGTTCTGTTTGCTCGTGAGCTGTTTGCGCGCGCAGGAGAGCCTGGAATCCGGGCGACATAAGCCCTGACGGTTTAAAAAAGAACTCTGTGAGAGCCCCTCCGGCAACCCAATGTTCGATGTTGGAAGCCATCACGGCACGGACGATGAGAGGCGTTGTTCCGAGAGAATGAGAACGCTCACAGAATTCGCAGCACATATTCACGAGCGAAGTAGCGAGCGGTACGGCGTCTGGAGTATCAAGCAACGTCCGAAGCGCCGGCTTAAAGCACACCCCTAAGAAGAGATACTTGGCGGCGTGCGAAAATTCGTTGTTGTCGAGGTAAGAGTCCGTCACCTGCGTCTCAAGCAGCAAACGAGCCGCCTCGTTGAAGATCCATGCTCCAAACGCAGACGCATCACGCTGCGCTTCGCTGATGACCGAGACAAAACGATCTGAGTCGATCCTACGCGAGCCATCGGGCAGCCTTACAAATTCATCCAGCGAGAGTCCTTCTGGTGCTCTTGAGGTATTCCAAGACTCCCGCATGTGGTCGTACGCGGTGGCTGCTCCGCCGGGAGGCCGAGAGGCAAGCAAGAGCTGCTGCGTTAAAGGATCGGAGAACATACACCGCTACAACGAGGGGGATGTAGGACTAACGAGAGAGATACCTTTGCATCCCTCTTCCGGTGAAGAAGTGATACGCCTCTCCATCGGAGACCGAAAGTAGAATTCGAGCTTGTGGGTTTAAGACCTCCATAAGCCGAAACCGGTCGATGGTGTCCTCATCGGGTCTCGCGGCTAATAGGCTTGAGCGCCCCCAGAGCTCATGCGCCCTCAGCGCATCGTATGAAATGCACAACGCGCCGTTGCTTTTTATAACGGACAGTTGCGCTTTCATGTTGCGGTATGTATAACGCAATCCGACTTAGACATATAAAGCAGTAAGTTTATGAACCAACAGACATCAGGTACTAGACCAGTAGGACACTCAGTAGAACGCTCAGCCATGGACCTTGAGAACGCATTTTTAGCCAAAGATTCCAAAGTATTAAAGTGTTCTTTTGTACATGAAGGCAAGCCGGTTTTTGACAACGTACGGATATTCGTCCTCGGCCTTGAGCCGAAGCTCGCCCAGGATTTCGGTGCCACGGTCTTGAGCGGATTGGTGGGAATCGCTGAACCGGATTACCGCGGGAACATGGGCGAATCGCTCGTGGATATCGTCAATTTCGGCCTCGTCTACGGCATAACTATCGATTACCCCCATCGCATGGAGGTATTCCTTCGACTCACCTCCCCCACCTGCCACGCTCGTAAAGAGATTGAGGGCGAAGTAATGCAAGTTCTCACGGAGGCAGACAAACGCCTCTCGCAGCATCTAGGCCGAGAGGGATTCAACTCGATACGCGTTGTCACCGATCATCAACTCGTTCCTCGATGGACCCAAGCGGCTATCAGCCCCGAGTTCCGAGCAGCAACGGATCGCGAGAAGGTGTTCAAAGCCCTCTGTGTCGCCACCGGCCTCATCAACAAGGGGCAGGCTCCAGATGAAATCTTCGAATACGGTCAGCAGCTCAAGAAGCAACTCCTAGAGACCAAGGGTCCTCAGGCTCTGGAGAGCGCGTGCGCGAGGTGCAAGATCGAGCTGGAGTGTCGAAAGAAAGCGCTCATGAACCTTCCGATGGTAAAGAAGCCTACCGTCCACTAAACGATGATGGGTAGGAAAGGACGCTCTCGTGCCACCTGAAGCCGAAATAAAGAATGCTTCTCAAAACGCTCAGCAGGCCCGAGCGCAGGAGTTCTCCGCTTCCAGTTCGTTGAAAGCGGCGGAGCCACAGAAGTGTTGCGCAGGTGGTAATTGCGCTGAGTGCGGCAAGCAGCAGCCCAAAGTTGATGCATCTGCTGAGATGGCGGTGATCGAGCAGCAGATCCTCTCGGGAGATTTCGACGGGTTTTTCGCTGACCTTGCTTCGTCCCGCGAGACGGTGCACCAGACGGTAGGACTTCAAGCCGTTTCACAAAGTGGAGATGGAACCGTCGTTGATATCGGCAAGACAACCGGAGCTCTTGGAACTATCCCTCCGTCTCAAAGTGCGGCGCGATACTACGACGTCCCCTCTCCGCTCACTGGCACTCAACCCGCCCCTGCAGCAACCGCTGAAAAGCTGGTCTCTATTGGGTCGGTTCCGAAACAGGCCCCAAGCGATGGAGTTTCATCGAGCGGAAGCTTCAGAGATGCTATGCCGGGCGTGGCACAAACGTTCGCGTATGCTGCCGCTACCGCATCCGCCAACAAAGGCATGGGAACGTCGAGAGAGTCCTCCTCAAGCGTTGAACGGGAGAAGGTAGCACCATCCCTAGAGCGGCCCGCCTCAAAAGAGAGCGTTGCGCCACAGCCCCCCAAAAGCCGTGAAGTTGAGAGAACCGTAAACTCTGTGGCTTCATCAAGTGGCCCAGAGCAGCAAAGCGTCAAAGCGCCTGCTGTGGCTCCACGCGTTGACCGACAAGAGGTCGTTAGAGCGGTCAACGTTACGCAGGTCTCCGCGGCCCGACAGAGCATATCGTCCCCTGCGGCAACTCAAAGCTCAGCCCCACAAGGGAGGGCGTTCGCGTCCTTCATCACCTCACCCATGGGAGCACAGTCCTCAACCCGACCAAATTTCATTGAGGCCGCCCCACGCCCGTACGAATCGCGGCTCGCCGCGGATCAATCACGTATGCCAAGGGGCTCGGTTGACGCTGGCGTTGCTCGCTCATCGCGAGTCGTCGAAAAGACAGCAGTAATTGGTGATATAGCTCGTGACTCTCACGTCAGGTCCCTTGAGAAAAGCCGTGCGCTTATCCGAACGCTTGAGAAGGTATCAAACGACCTCCGATCCCCAGCCATTCTGAGAGTAACAGCGCAGAGCAATCGACGAATTGCCCCTACCACGAGAGCGATTGAGCGCTTGGTGCGAAACGCCGAAGCGGCAGGAGTGCGCTCAGCAACCCAACGTCGAGCGGTTGAAACCCTGCGCGCCATCGCGCGCGCATTGGCAGCGCCTCGCTCAAATCGGGACAACAAGGTTATCGGTCGCGCCTTGGCGACAACGCTTCGACGTCTGAGCGGGGCGGTTGAGAAACGATTCGCGCGACTCCACCTCCGTGGACAGGTGCGATCCCGTCTTACGACGCGGGCTCCCGCCCGCAGGGCCGCTTTCACAGCACGCCTCCGCGCTATTCGTGCAAAGGTTGAACGGGTGAAATCCAAGTATCAGATGAAACCTGGCACGACTCGCCGAACAGCGACGAAGCGTCCAACTCAAGCCCGAACGGCTGTCCGTCGAACCAAATCAAAATCATCGCTCTACAAAGGTTCTCAAGCCAAGCTTTCTCGCAAAGCACTTTCACACGACCTCAAGGGAATCAGGGAAACGAAGACCTCTACTCGGGTTAGGGCACAGCTCAAGGCGGACACTCAACGCCAGGAGATTCGCGCTCTTCGGCGAGAAGTAAAGGCGCTCCGACAAAGCCTTCAAGATATCGTTCCGATGATAGAGATGATGAAGGGTCTTTCGACAAAGCGCCGAAGGGTGCGAGGCGAAGAGGAATTTGACCTAAGAGGATTCATCTCTGAGAAGCAACTCGCAACCATGCTTAAAAGAAAGAATCTCTCCTCGTTGGAGAGAAAGAAGATCGAGCGCGAGCTCGCGAAGAAGAAAAAAGCCAAGGGAGCGGCAGGTTCCGTTAAGAGCGCCTCTGCGACCTCGAAGAAGCAAAGCGGCGCTGGAGCGAAGGCTTCCACGAAGCAGTCTGAGGGACAGGATACGCAGAAGGACGCCGAGATGAAATCCTATGCTAAGAGTTTGTCGACCTTCTTGATGCGTACGGATGATAGTGCGGATGATGAGGATGGGACGAACGCGCCCATAATGGACTAGCTGCCCCAGAGGAGCCTCGCTACGGCCCCGCCCATAACGATGCAACCCAGAAGCCAGGGGAGATCGCTCACGTAGCACTGTACAACCCGTCTCTGCTCGTGCCGCCGAGACGGTGAGGTGAGAAGCTTTATTGCGACATCCCCACTTTCACAGCATCATATCCAGACCGTTGTGACGGAGAGATTTAGGAGAAGCCGTGGCGTTAGTGTTACAAACGATTGATTCCGACGGGATCGCGACCCTCACTCTTAATGATGAGACGAACCTGAACGCGATGAGCGATGAGATGGCGACCGAGTTCGCCACGGCGGTGCGCACGCTTAAGACCCAGAGCGGCCTTCGAGCCGTTATACTGACCGGCGCCGGTAAGGCCTTCTCTGCCGGTGGACACCTCGCCATGCTCGAAGCGAAACGAACGAAAACCGCTGAGCAGAACCGTCTCGGCATGCTTTCGTTCTACAACTCCTTTTTGTGCATACGGGAACTCAACGTACCGTTAATCGCCGCGATTAATGGCGCGGCTGTGGGCGCTGGATTGTGTGTCGCGTGCGCGTGTGATTTTCGGGTCGCTTCAGACTCCACCAAGCTTGGCTTTACGTTCCTTAAGCTCGGTCTGCATCCAGGAATGGGAGCTACGTACTTCGTGCCTGGCATCGTTGGCGCAAGCATGGCGACTGAACTCCTCGTGACGGGTCGAGTGATTTCGGCCCAAGAGGCCCTTCGAATTGGTGTTGTTTCTCGCGTGTGCGATGCAGCCGATGTCATGAAAGAGGCTCGGGTTGTCGCGGCAGAGATACTCAGTTGTGGCCCCGAAGCGACCGCTCAATTACTTCAAACGATGCGAGGGGACCCCGAACTTCTCACTCGAGCGCTTGAGCGCGAAGCTTCATGTCAGAGCGTCAATTACGCGAGCGCCGAGTTCGCGGAGGGCGTCGCGGCGATTAAGGAGAAGCGTTTACCGAGCTTTCCGAAGAGCTAACCACGCCCCGAGAGCAACGATCACAACATGCGCGAGGCTAAACCAGAAGCCTCGCCAGTTGTTCACCTCATACGCCTTAAAGAAAAGAGCGTACACGCACAATCCAACTACCGCGAGCGTAACCAGCGTTACCTGAGAGATAGAGCGAGGTGGTGTTGCTTTGTTCATGGGCACCTTGTACCGCGACTCGCGCAAGCACGCAAAACCGGCATCCTATCAAACATCGAATCCGACCCCTCCATTTCACATAAAAAAACCAAGTCGTACCTCTTTCAGTACGGCTTGGTTAGTTGCTTCTCGCGAGCACTCGCTGTGTCGAGAATTAGCTTTCGAAAATTATCGAAGCAAGCTCAACCGCTCCTGAATCGCTTCTGGATTTCCCTCGTACTGACGAAGGCTCTCCTGAAGAGAGATAGGATCGAGGTCGAGATGAAGCGCAACCCACGCAAAGCTAAACGGTCGCTTCGGAGTAATCTTCCCGAATAACCACTGACGAGCGCTTCGAACCACGTGCCGCTCACAATGAGCTGTTCCGAAAGCGTCACAAATAGCTCGCGCTAAAACCGCTGCCAGAAGATTTCGTTCAGGCTTTACCGGGGAGGATGCTTCGGTATCGTCTTCGGGCAAAAACTTGTTCGCAGAATTGCTCATAGGCTACTCAAATCTCCAATGATCTACGCTTCTTATGGAATAAGAGGACTTGAAAAAGAATTACTCGATAAGGAATTATTCTTTGAGAAAGTAGGAACGGAAAGAACGAGCTTTGAAGTACTAGTGCGTCTTCGAACCTGAATGCCGAACATTAAGTAGGCCTCCCAGTCGTACAGCTCGCATCGGGAAAACCCGATTGCAGCTCTTTTGGACAACTTATCCAGAAGGCCGCAAGTAGTTGCGCTCGCTCACGATTCCTGGGAAAACGTTGTACTCTGGTTAAGATTGGGCGTCAATAGTATTTTTAAGTAACTTTAAGTAAGAACGGCGTTTGATCGAACGGAGGTTCCCTTGGTGCCCTGTTTGACTTTTATCCCCCCTAATATTACCTTCTTCCCCTCTAAGAGTTCTAGGAGTATGCATGAATTCCCCCGTTACTAAAAAGAAGCTTTTCATCAGCAACCTCGATTTCGAAGTGACCAGCGAGCAGCTCTCGCAGCTCTTCGAGGAGATCGGAGCAACCGTAAGTGTTGTCGTTGCTTCAGATCGTGAGACCAAGCGTTCAAAGGGTTTCGCGTTTGTCGAAATGGAGCGCGAAGAGGATGCTCGGACAGCTATCGAGACCCTCAACAACCGCGCTGTAAACGGACGCCCAATGAAGGTGTGCGAGGACCGCGGCAAGAACGCTGGCCCGGCGTCATCTGAAGGTGGTTCCAGCGAAGGTGGACGTAAGTTCGAGCCCCTTCCATCCATCCAGCGAATGCAGCTTTTCAAGCGTCGTCGTAAGCTTGATCCCTTTACTGAGGATCCTCGCAAGTCAATCGATTACAAAGACGTCGCCATGCTTTCGAAGTTCGTTAGCGAGCGTGGTCGTATCCTTTCTCGTCGTTTGACCGGACTCACAGCCTACAATCAGCGTAAGGTTTCAAAGGCTATCAAGCGCGCACAGAGCCTTGGTCTTATGGCCTTCACGTCGATCCAAGAGTAGTTAGGCGCACGAACTCTTAGAGCAAAAGCCGGCCCTTGTGCCGGCTTTTTTATTATCTAAAGATTGGGTCCGTAGGGGCCCATCATCTCTCCCCTCGCGCTCCTGCCCCATCACGTAACCCTCCGCCTGCACGAGCTTCTGTATTCCCGGGCGACTATTTTAAAGGAGACACGATCGCGAGAATACTGATATCGATGTGAGTGTAGGTTTTGGCCCATGAGCCCTCACGGCCTGCTCCAGGATTGGTCGATCTACTTTAATATATCTTTCGAGATTATCGTGGGGGCGGTCAGGATTGAGCCACGCTACGAAGAGAGTGCGCCGTCGGTGTAAAGCGTTTCCTCACGAGTCGCCAGCGGTACATGCACGAGACCTCCCAACCTTTCAATTTCTTAGTGGTTAATTCCGCTGTTAGAACGAGGAGTGCCCACACCGAGCATGTGGCACGCCATATGCTAGCAGGGTGGTGAAGATGAAAGAGAAAAACCCGGTCAGGGGTCATCCGATGGAGCGATTGACCGACCGGCTTCGGAACCCTCGTCATGAAAACTCGTCATCATGCATCCCAGGCAGGAACTGCTTTCGTTGAAGCAGCCATCGTCACCCCGATGCTTCTCATGATGATCATTTCGATGATGCAATTCGGATACATTTATGGCGTTTTAACGAATTTACGTGGCGCCTCCGCCGTAGCGGCTCGCATGGCAGTTCTCGGGACGTCTCGTTCGCGCCTCGATGTATGCGAGGCTGCTAGAAACGCTATGACGTCCATGGTGGATGCTTCTCAACTCGATTGCCAAACAAATCCCTCTGTTTTGCCCGCCCCTATCAACTCGCCGGTTGCGATTACCTTGACCTATCCAATTCCGATCCTTTCGTCCAATGCTGGGGTTTTAAAAGGGCCCACGTTAATGGTTAGCGCACGCACAACGATGCAATAAGGAGTTTCACTATGCAGCAAGGATGCCACACACCGCTTCGAAACGACTCAGGCTTCGTTGTGTTTATGTTCATGCTCTTGTCGGTGCTCCTCATCACGTCAGTGGCGTTCGCCGTCGATATCGCGAGAGCATATGATGAGCAACGACAACTTCAAATCGTTGCAGACGCGGCTGCTCTTTCAGCCGTTGGCGCATTAAGCACCGGTGCAAGCTACACCAATATCCTCTCTACCGTCACGGCAATCGCTCAAGCAAACGCCGCCACCGTCGACGAGGTACTGGAAACAGCACCACGCTGCGGCTCCTGGAAGGAAGATGAATTTGTGCCAAGCCGGGGTCGGTCATGCCCCTCTTCGGCTAATGCGGTAGAGGTGCATGTACAGCGGACCGTCCCGGCCCAGTTTGCTAACGTGCTGGGTAAGCATCACTTCGAGCTGCGCGCCACCGCGGTCGCCCATCTACCACCTCCCGAGGGGGGCAATTGCATCCGACCATTTGGAATCGAGCAATCACACCTTGATGAAGCTCTTAGCTCCGGGCAAGCGACGTTCTCAATTAGCGGGACTCAGACGTCCGGGAACTGGGGCAAAATTGATATCTATGGAAACTCATCATCAGGGACAGAGTATACAACTCTCATGCTCAACAACGTTTGCGATGAAGCAATAGCCGCGGGTAAGTACGTATCTGTCGGCACCGGGAGCGCGCAGATCGATCAGGTTTTTCAGGCTCTCCTCGAGGATACAAACCCTCCACTAGCCGCGAAAAACATGGTCTTTGCCGTTACCTCCGATTTCGGAAAAGGAAACTCTCAGGTGCAGATTCAGCGCTTCATAAAGGTGGACCTGCTCTCCCAAGAGGGTTCGGGACCACGGTGGCGTGCCAACTTCCGCATTGTAGAGTGGGACGCTCAGCCCGAGGCTCCGGTAGCACCATCGCGACGGTTGATGAAATAGGAGCCTTGAGTCCGCGTTACCACATAGCCGACCCGTCATCCGACCGCTTGGCGAGCGGTGTAGTGAGCGTAGAGGCCCCCAGCCTGCTTGAGCTCGTCGTGAGTTCCTTGCTCCACGACCCTTCCCTCGTTGATAAGAAAGACCGTATCAGCCCCTCTAACACTCGAGAGGCGATGAGAAACGATCACTATCGTAGCTTTGGGTAGCACCGCTCTTATGGTTGCCAGAACCTTATCCTCTAAATCACTGTCTAATCCCGAGGTGGCTTCATCGAGAAGCAAGAGGTGCGGCTGGCGCAGCAGAGCTCTCGCGATTGCGATACGTTGTCGCTGACCGCCACTCAATTGAGCTCCGTGTTCGCCGAGAATAGTCGAAAGGCCCTCTGGTAAATTGAAGACGAAGTCGAGAAATCCCCAGGCTCGGATTGTAGGTTCGATATCTTCACGGGTTCCACGGGGCGTCCCAAGGGTGAGGTTATCAAGTATTGAGACGCCAAAGAGCAGTGGATCCTGAGGAACCCATGCCACTTTCGTTCTAAGCTCTGAGTTGCTTATGTCGAGAAGCGATTGTCCGTTAATCGTTATCGAGCCTTTTTGATGCCCGTAGAATTTAAGGAGGAGCTGCACTATCGAGCTCTTGCCAGCGCCTGATGGCCCCATCACACCAGCGATCGTTCCTCCTGGGATTGAGAGATGCAATCCTTCGAGGACCGCACACTCCGGTCGCGTCGGATACGCAAAGGTCACGTCCGTGCACAGAAGCGCGGGACCACCCTCCCCTATCACCTCGGTTGTTGTGTCCGTCTTCGACTGGATAGGGTCCCACAGTTCAAATACCCGATCGAGACCGCCAAGGCTCTGAACGACCTCAGCGTACGAACTCACAAGAAAAGCGAACGAGACCGCAACGATCGAGCCATAGAGTGCGAATGCGGCGAGGTCACTCAACGGCAGCTTCTCAGAGAGAACGAGCGAAACTCCGTACCACACAACTCCGAGGAGCAGCACGTTCAGAAGAAGACTCGCACCCGATGAGAAAGCCGCGCTGATCCGCACCCTCCCCTGCCCGGCCTCCAAAACCTCAGTACTTTGAGCGACAAAAGAAGATAGAGCTTCATCTTCCGCGCCCAGAGCTCGAATAATTTTTGCGCCGCCAAAACTCTCTGCTGCGAACGAGGTCAAGGTCGCCAGGGATGTCTGAAACAATCTTGACGCGGCTCGCAGTTTGCGTGCGAAGATTCCTGAAATAGCGACCATACAGACAACGCTGGCTACGATCGCAAAGGTCATCCTCCATGACATCCACGCCATCAAGACGGTTCCCAGCACCACCTGTACGCCGTACCTCAAGATTACGGAGAGCTTCACCGACACTAGATCTTGGATAAGAGCAGCATCAGAGTTCAGTCGAGCAGCCAGGTCTGTGGAGCGATGGTGATCGAAAAATTCAATCTCTTTCGAGAGAACTGAAGTGTAGAGACGTTTACGAACATCATCGTAGACATGTTGGCCAAGCAATCCGAACAATAAGGAGCGAAGGAAAAACGCCCCACCCTGAACCACGAAGAGCGCCGCAAGAAGTCCAAAAAAAACAGGTAGTCGATCCAAGATGAGAGAGAAGGTCTCGGGTCGCAATGCTCGGCGTATGACCTCGGGAAATATGAGATTAATCGAGCTACCTACGAAGAGAGCAACCAGAGCAAAGGCTATACGACTTTGGTACGGCTGTAGGAGTCTCAGGACGTGGCCAAGAGTTCGTGTAGCCTGGGAGTTGGTGAATGCGGGGCGTGTCGACGTTTTCATAATTACGGCACCCAGGAAAATAAACCCTCTTATTCCCACACCTTAACACTCTTACAGCGACCCACGGTGCGCCCAAACGGTCTGAGGTGAGGTTTTTAACTGAGACACTCGGTTAAGCTATTGCGTTGGGTGTGACGATACCCTAGACGAAAGGCACGGGTCAAAAGCCCAGCTGGATGAGCACTATGGTTGATGATGTCATAAAAACGAGGCAGCGCGCGCTTCGAAGCCACCGAATCGTGAGGGAGGCACTGGACCGCTTGTCACGTGAGCTACCTGATTCCTTGTTCTACCACGCCCTACCACATACAGAGGACGTGCTCGATGAGGTCGTCAGGTTTGCTATGATTGATAACCTCACAGCGCGAGAGGTTGAACTTCTGGCGATCGCCGCAGCATGTCACGACGTCGGTTTTATTAATTCTCCCGAAGCAAATGAGTCGATCGGTGCGGCTTTCGCGCGGGAGTGCATGGAAAGGCAATCAGGATACTCATCAGAGGAGATACTGCTCGTTGAGAGGATGATCCTTGATACCGCTCTTGTTGTCACGGCGGATGGCCCCTGCCAAATCCCCTCAACGCGGCTCTCCCGATACCTCCTCGACGCCGACTTGAGTAACCTCGGACGAGACGATTTCTTCGAGAAGGGCGAATTGCAAAGAAGGGAACTCGGCCAGGACGAGGACCGTTTCAGGGGAAATGCCCTTGCGTTGCTCCACGCTCACCGGTGGCATACTGACGCGGGGCAATCACTCAGACAGAAAAAGAAGGAAGACAATGAGAGGATCTTGAGAGAAAAGATCGAGTCGAACACATCAGTGCCTCTCAAATGCCCGTAAGTGATACGAGTGCGGCGAGAAATCTCTCTACTGCTTTATCCCGTTAACTCTGCACCACTTATCGAAATCTGGAAAACCGCGCTGCTCCAGAAGGCGTTGCTCAACACCGTGCTCAACGGCCTCTACAAAGCGCTGCGGTGAAATGTGTGCCTTGAGCTTCGCGAGAGCCCCTTCCACATCGGCTCGAAGACCCGCAACGTCGTGCTCCTTCACCTCACTCTTTAACTTGTCGAGAGCTGCTTTTCGCTCGAGGAGATAGCCAACCTCAGCGTCAATTTGAGATCCTTTGCTCTTGATGTGCGGTTGTGGAGCATCGGAATTTCGGGCCCCTAAATTGAGCTCGTTTTGCGCTCGCCCTCCCACTGCTACCTTGTCGTTCGGCAACACGAAGTCAAAAGGCCGCTCTACCGCTCGGTATAAGAATCCCTGAGGATTCCGGCTCACAAGATGGCTGCCGCTCCCCACAAGCTTATCAAAATGAGCTACAATTGCTTCTACGCGCTCCAGCAACTCAATTCCCCTCCCCTCCAGCAATCGACGCGCTTGCTTGTCCGCAATTCCCCGTTGAATAAGAAGACGCTCAAGTGTCTCCTCCTTTGATTCGCCCGCGAAACCAGCACCCCCCGATGAGGTCATCACACGCCCGCCTGTAGCCTCCTGCGAGAGATTGTGAGAGTTGGCCGAGGGTGGTGGCTCAACCGTCACCTTACGCGGGGCATGCGCTGCTACGAGGATAACTTCCGTAGATTTGCCTTTGCCGACGAATTCAAATTCACTTAAGAGTCCTTTATCTCGTAGCTCCTCAAGTGCGGGTTCAAGCTGTTGTCGAAGGGAGCTCGCGTACACATAGTTGCGAGAGATCCCGATCTTTTCATGCGCAAGCACGAAAAGATTGACCTGCATCCGAGAGCGATACCAAAAGTGTTTGTCGAGGTACCGATACAGTCGTTTCGAAACAGCGCTTTGGAGGTCGAGGTAGAACTCGAGGTCTAGCTTCTTAATGAAGCCGACTTGAAACGATTTGAAGAGGACCTCACTCCAGGTAAAAAAACTTGGTCTGGTATCACGACCATCGTTAATTTCATATGCGTCAAGGATTCCGAAGTTTCGGGTGCTGTGAAGTTTTGACTCGTTGTCATAAAAAGCATTGGTCGCTTTAATTCGAACGCCACTCAAACGGTCGAGCGCGTTCTGCAGCCGAACATAGCTACGTCCCTCTGTCGTCCAACGCAAAATTCGCAAGAGTTCGTAACGAGTGAAGTGAACCTTCGGGCTTCGAAGTCCATCATCCGCTGTGAGTTTCAGTAATCCCAACAAAACTTCGTCATCGGAAGATGTCGGAAGTCCGAATTTGTCCGCACCCGTGATAATCCATTTTCGATTAATGACATCGCCATTTTTACCTTTGACTGAGTCACTAAACTCCAAGGTCTTGACGGATGGATCTGCCCTTTTTGAAAGTACAGTGAGAGGAAACTCCGCAAGATTCATCTCATCACGAGATATCTTCACGGGTAACGGCCTCACAGGTTGCGGCACGTTTGGTGATACCGGCACAGCCGAGGATTCTGCGTCACTGGGGTCGTGAGACGTCAGCCCTTCACATGGTGTCGTTGATGTCAGTGCTGAAGAATCAGTCATGCGATAGCTGTTTGCGGTTACACGGGTTTGATCTTCAAGCTATCGTACGTGGGTTCGTCGATAGTTCCAAAGAAATTTCATGAGAAGATGCCGCCCCTCTTCAGCACATAGCTCACGAAAAACCTCGTGAACACATACCAGAAAAAAATCGAAACACCAAAGCTTAGTTTTAGTGAGTTAAACAATCTTTAGTACGGAACATGTTATTAGATGAGCGGGAAAAAAAGCTCGATAAAATAAATAGATAGACTCATTTTCTTACCTTCGTGCACGATAAATTATAAGTCATTTCCCGATATCGATTTATCTAGTTTCCCGATTACTTTTGTTTCCGTTCACGAGGGTTTCGTGTCCGAGTCACGAACCACTACGTATCAATGCACGAACGAACTACCCCAGTTCACGAATCCCCTTATGTGAAAGCACGAATCAAGTCTGTGGGCTCTCCGTGGAACGCCGTGGAACGGTGTGGAACAGCGTGGAACACTTGTGTGGCTCGTGCGCCGGGATAAATATCGTGAATTGGGATCGAGAAAATCCAACATGTCCTTACGTCAATGCACGAAAGATGACGCAAGAGGGTGCCTTACTCACAGGTGAGATTTCTTCATCGTGAATTGACTTAAGTATGGATTTTATGAGCGATCTTTGCCAGATTCCTTATGTCGATTCACGAATGCGGAGGGAACCTGTGGCGATCGCAATAAGCGTAGTAAACCAGAAGGGTGGTGTTGGAAAAACTACCACGACCGTTAACCTCGGAGCAGCGTTAGCAGCCAAGGGAAAGCGGGTTTTATTAATAGATATTGATGCTCAAAGTAATCTTACCACTCACCTTGGATTAGGTGTGAAGGAAGATGTTGATGACCTTAATGAGATAGCGCAGGGACCAGAGTGGACTATCTACGATGTTCTTAAGGGCTCAAAGAAGATTCACGACGTTATTATTAAGCGCTCAGAGAACCTGGCCGTTGTGCCATCTAGTCTGCTTTTGAGTGCCGCCGACCTCGAACTGGGAGGCGTCGTTGGACGAGAGCTCCTTCTTAAGCGGGCGATTGAAAAAGTTCGATCTGAATACGATGTTATTTTGATCGACTGCCCTCCGACGCTCGGACTCCTGTCGCTCAACGCTCTTGCCGCGGTTGATAAGGTTATCGTACCCGTTCAGAGTGAGTATCTCGCTCTGCATGGAGTGCGTCAGCTCCTTGATACCATCGACCAAGTCCGCAACGTCTACAATCCGAACTTGGTTGTAGGGGGCGTACTTATTTGTCTTCACGATAGTCGGAAGAAATTGGCCCGGGCCGTCGCTGAGACGATTCGAGCGTACTTTGGACAACTCGTTTTCAATACGATTATTCGTGAGAACGTTGCTCTTGCTGAGGCTCCTGCCAAGGGTCAGACGATCCTTGAGTACATGCCAAAGTCTTCAGGAGCTGAGGATTACATCGCGTTAGGTGAGGAGGTTCTTAATGTCAAAGCGTAGTTTTTCGTTCGCCAATAATCCATTGATGGCTGGGCCAGCACTTGAGGAGCGGTCGAGGGGGGGGATCCCGTATCGAGAGATTCCTATCTCTGCGATCGAGGCAGATCCTAATCAGCCGCGTCGTAGCTTTGACGAAGAGAAGCTTCAGGAGTTGTCCGAGTCAATTAGGTTATACGGGGTGTTGAGCCCCATCCTTGTTCGGGCCGGGGCGCTTCCAGGGCGCTTCACCATTATTTCAGGAGAGCGTCGTTATGGGTCATCGCAGCTTTCTGGCTTGGCGGCCATTCCGGCTATCGTGAGCCAGGGGGAAGGTGAGGATAGTAGAACGCTCGCTATTCAGCTTGTTGAGAATCTCCAGCGCGACGACCTTTCACCGCTTGAGCGAGCCCAAGCTATTGGGGCTCTGAGAGATGGTCACAGCCTCTCTATTCGAGATATCGCCGAGAAGCTCAGCATCTCAAAGAGTGCTGTTCAGAGAAGCCTTGAGATTCTTTCTCTCCCAGATGACCTTCTGAACGCTCTACGTGAGGGAGCCTCTGAGTCAAAAGTTCTTTTGGTTGCCAAAATTGAGGATCCGGCTGTACGTGCTACCTACCTCAAGGATATCGACGTTCTCACCCGTGCTCAGATAGGACAGAGTGTTGAGGCGAAGCGCGTGGCACCTAGTCAGGATATCGTTGAGCCGAAAGTTATATCTGCGGAGGATCAAAGGATCGCCGAGGAGATTCAGAGAGCTCTTGGTATGAAGGTTAGGATGGTGCGGACCACTCCTAACGCCGATGGTGGGCGTTTGACCATCGATTTCTACGGAGAAGGGGACCTCCAAATCCTTTTCCGTAAGCTCGTGTCGGAGGGATAGCCTTGTCCCACCGTGGGACATCCGTCTAATATCGTGATTTGACCATAAATAGGGATGCTCATCGAGGTGTCCCACGGTGGGACAGTGAACAAGGCTCAGACCGGATTACAGTATCTCAATACGCTAACCCCCTGGAATGGCAGGGGGGGCTTTGCTCTCGAAGGCATAATCAAAGTTCTTAAACGCCTCGGAGACCCCCAAGACAGTTATCCAACTGTTCACATAGCAGGAACTAATGGAAAGGGCTCGGTATCATCCGCAGTGGCGTCTATCCTTGGAACCGCAGGATACAAGGTAGGTCTCAATACATCACCCCATCTTCAACTTATTAACGAGCGGATCGTTATCGATGGACTACCTATCGATGACTGCTCTCTCGGAGAGTTTTGTTATGACGTCCGGGGGGCAGCATCCAAGGAATTGGTTGAATTGTCATTTCATGAGGCGATAACGGCGGTCACTTTCCTTGCACTTCGAGAGGTCGGTGTCGATTGGGGGGTTATCGAGGTGGGCTTAGGGGGGAGGCTTGATGCTTCTAATGTCATTTCACGACCCGCAGCTACGGCGATTGTGACTATTGATTACGACCACCAAGCCATTCTCGGGAACACCCTGGCAGAGATAGCCGCAGAGAAAGCGGGCATAATTAAGCAGGGAAGCCCGCTGATATCTGGTCTTTTGCCCCCAGAGGCGGAACGAGTTGTTAACTCGAAGGCAAGGGGGACTAAACACTATCGATATCAAACTGATTATGGGGTTGCTCCGCAAGAAGGCGGCGGAGCCAACCTATTCGGGTATTGGGGTAAGAATTTCCCGATATCGCCGTTGACCTTGTTCGATTTTACCTCTCCACTTCCTGGAATTCATCAGGGGCACAACCTGAGCGTGGCTGCGACTGTTGGTCTGGCGGTCGGAATGAAGCCTGAGGTGGTCAAGAAGGGGATAGAGAGCGTTCATTGGCCTGCACGGTTGGAGCGTGTAACGGTAGATGGATGCGATATTCTGATGGACTGTGCTCACAACCAGGCTGGAATTCGCGCCTTTATAGATTATCTCCTCCGCACGAGGGCCGGATTAATCGATCTAACCTTTGGGGTTTTGGATACGAAGAACTGGCGGGAGATGTTGGTCACGCTTGCCCCACACGTAGGGCACTGGCGACTGATAAAGCCGGACTCTGAGCGAGCGCTTTCGCTTGAGGAGGTAGAGGCTCAGATTAGGATATCGGGTAATGAGGTAAGGGTTTCATCTTACGGTTCTGACTATGAGGCACTCGCACGGGAGATGATACGCTCTTGCGAGGGAGACGTTCGGTACGTAACGGGCTCTATGTACATGATAGGTAAGTTAAGAAGCGTGTTAGGGATCCCCGTTAAGCCGATATGGCAGGTTGGTTGAAATAGAACGCTGTATTGAAGGTCGGTTGTTTTTACAGCCTTACCTGGACAATCACGGACTATCCCTCGCAGCTCCCTTCACGAATCGACTTTACCTCTAGAGGATGATTAACTATCGCGCAGATTAGCAGCAGGGGAGCCCGGCGAGGGCGGATCTGCACAGATGAAAATAGCGGACTGTTTCATGTCGATGTCTGATGCGGTGGCGAAGGTAATCACGGACTGGCGAGAGGCTGTCAATCGGGAGCTCGTGGTGTTTGGCAAGAGTTCCGCAGGGGATAGTAAGAACCTACAAGCCGCAACTACGTATGTGCTCGAGGGTCACGGCAAACGCCTACGGGCCCTTCTGCCTATCGCACTTAGTACGGATATACGAGGCGAACAGGAGAAGGCTAACCCAGGGGCGTTACTACCTGGCCTCGCTCTTGAAATGCTCCATGCGGCGTCCCTCGTTCATGATGACCTGCCAGCGTTAGATAACGATGACATGCGACGTGGTCGCCCATCGTGTCATCGTCAATTCAATGAAGCTACCGCGATCCTCACAGGAGATTTTCTTGTTGGGCGAGCTTTTTCCGTGGTCAGTGATAGCGATCTTCCCCCGAATCAGCGCTTGCGAGTGCTCTCGCTGATAGCGCAGGCGTGGAGCGATCTCTGTCTCGGGCAACAAGTGGATATCGAACGGCCCTCAGATACGGCCGAAGTCCATCGCTTGATGGAGCTTAAAACAGGGGCTTTATTTGGCGCGGCGGCAGCATGTGGCGCGGTATGCGCAGATTGTGATGATGGTGTGATCGATCAATTCCGCGCGTGGGGCACGAGGCTCGGAGTTCTCTTTCAGAGACTTGACGATCTCGCAGACGGAGATGGAACTTCCGCAACACCCTGGAACAAAGAAAAAGAGATTTATGACCTACGCTCGGAGTTGCAAGCTCTCCATCCGCGACCCCTTTCTTATACAGAAGGGGTATATCGTATGGTTATCGGCGAACAGGTTTGATCCTCATGAGCCAACCCGCAGACCCACTCTTCGCACAGCTCATCTTCTCCGTTCGTGAAGCGGGTGCTCTGCTTTTGTCGATGTGGCCAGGTCGAGCAGGTCAGAGGGAGGTTCTCTCGGTTTCTCAGAAGGGGGACGGCTCGCTCGTATCGGCTGCTGATATGGCCTCAAATGAGGCACTCACAAAAGCCCTTCGCTCGCTATATCCTGATGATTTTATCTTCTCGGAAGAGGTGGCGAGTGACGCGGCCACTGTTTTTGCATCTCCGAGGACTTGGATTATTGACCCACTCGATGGGACCTCCGCCTTTCTGGAGGGACGAGATGATTTTTCCGTTCTCGTTGGCCTCAGCGTTGATCACGCCCCCAGCGCAGGGATCTTATATCTTCCGGCGCGCGACGAGATGTTTGTAGCGCAGGCGGGGCAGGGGGCTTTTCGTAATGAGGTTAAGATTCGAGTATCTGAGGGGGCGACGCCTCGCGATGGACACGTCTATGTCCGTCGTTTCTCATCCAAGGCGCCCCACTTAGAGAGTCCCATGATGGACTCAGGGCTAGCTCTCGCGAAAGTGGCGTGTGGGGAGCTCGACGGAGCCATCATCAAGATGACAACCCACCGTGAATGGGATATCGCCGCCCCGATGGCCATTCTGCGGGAGGCGGGTGCCATGGTAACTGATGAGCGAGGTGTGGCAATTCCGGTCGGGACAGGGGATATCGCCTTTCAATTTTTCGTTGCCTCAAACGGTCGCATCCATCAACAGCTCCTCAACATCCTACCTTAGCCCGCACGGTTCATGCTGCGAGCCACATTGAACGTGGCTCCATGCGACATGCGGGTGAGTCGACAATGCTTCCAGCTAGTTAGGGGAAGCTGCTGTCTTTTCGTAGTGTTTTTTGCTCATGCCCCGGAAAGGGAAGGTCGATGTACCCCTATGTAAGGCAGTTCTGTCTAAGCATCCGGGAAACTGTATGGGAATCAGGTATACGGAAGATCAGAAGCGTTTGATTACAGCCGCTCGAGAGGGACAGCTCGAGGAGGTTAAGGATCTGATGAAGAGTGGCGTCGATATCGACTGCGAACTCAAGTACGGCAGCAGCGCCCTCATGATAGCGGCTTCCCGTGGTTACGACGACATCGTGCGTCTTATGGCCTCATCGGGAGCGAAAGTTAATCGTAGGAATAAGTTCGGGATAAGTCCGCTCTCTGAGGCGGCGGAGCGAGGACACCACAAAGTGCTTCGTACCCTTGTTGAGTTTGGCGCTGATGTGAACATGCTCCACAACAACGGTGGGACAGCGATATTGGCGGCCGCGGTTCGACGAGACCTCAAAACGTTACGGGTACTTCTCGAGCTTGGCGCGAACGTTGACATAGAAAACTTTGATGGCTGGAGCCCCCGCAAGTGGGTGCTTTCAGAATCAGATCCCGCCTTCATCGAAGCGCTGGGGATCGCAAAACATGAACATCACGAGGTAGGAATGAAAGTTGAGGGAAGTGTAGCTAAGGAAGAATTGAAAGAGACCCGGGTCATGGTAAGCCCCGTTGGGCAAGCCTTTTGGACCGTTTTCATGAGGGCCTCCGCCTCTGGCGACCTTGAGACCGTTCGAAGGCTCATTGAAGATGGAGTCGAGATCAATGGCCAGAGCCCAAATGGAACCACCGCTCTCATGGCAGCTATCAAGAACGGACGTTCAGAGATCGCTTGTGAGTTGGTTGAATTGGGGGCGGATCTCTCCATCTGTGACCAAGATGGCCTGAGCGCCATCGAATGGGCATATAAAAAGGGACTATCCTCGTTTTTAACCGTGCTCAAAGAGCGCGACCTCCTCAGCGAGGTTAGCGTTGACGGTACGTCTGACCGTGCGACGCTGGTGCAATAGCGGATACAGTTCCGTACTGCACCTGCTCGCGATACCTTTTGCGTGAGCCCGAGGCTCCACAGTAATCACCCATTTTCCCGTATCGTGAGGCGCTACTCCGTCCACGGTGGACCGCGATAGGAAACGGGTCGCCCAGGGTCCAGATTTATGTAAGACTGCCTGGGTAGATGCCCCTTTCAGAAAGTTTTTGCGCGTAATACCGCATTGCGGTGGCAAGGGGCACTCGCCCAATCTATGGTGTTTTTGACGCACTGCGCGTCGAAAACGAGCAGCCCTAGCGTGGCTACGATAGATCGACAGGTGAAAAAACTTTTTCAAAGCCGTACTGGTGCACAGGGGTATCCATGGAAATTATCACTGAACTTTTTAACTTCATCCTTCACATCGACGTACGCCTCGCTGAGTTAGCGAGAGACTACGGTATGTGGGTCTACGGCATACTATTTCTAATCGTTTTTTGTGAAACTGGCCTGGTTGTGACCCCATTTCTTCCGGGGGACTCCCTATTGTTCGCGGCAGGCGCGTTGGCGGGAGGGGCTCTCTCGGTCGATGGGGTTAGTACGGCGGGCATGTACAATGTTCACCTCTTGGCGCTCTTACTCTTTATTGCCGCCGTGGTGGGGGATGCCGTCAACTATGCTGTCGGACGGAAGATCGGACCTGCGGTATTCGAAAAGAAGAATTCCCGTATCTTCAAGCCGCAGTATCTCGCCCGAACCCACAAGTTTTTCGAGAAATACGGTTCCAAAACTATCGTTCTCGCCCGGTTCGTTCCGATTGTGCGAACGTTTGCTCCGTTCCTTGCGGGGGTTGGCACGATGTCCTACGCAAAGTTCGCTCTCTACAACGTTACGGGGGCCATCGTTTGGGTTACCTCATTTACGTATGCTGGCTATTTCTTTGGGTCTACCCCGCTAGTCCAGAAAAACTTCAAACTTGTTATCCTCGCAATCATCATAATCTCTATTATGCCGGCGGTCGTTGAAGTGTTGAAAGCTCGTCGAGAGGCTCGCTCTAACGCTTAGTGAACTAACACGGTCGCGCTCGCTCCCGAAAGTTTTGGTGCTGGTGGGAACTTCGGTATACTGATGAGGAGTTGCGGAGTGCCGGTCAAACCGAGGGGATATCGAGACGCGTGGCGCAAGGTAGATACATAACTTCTGTTTTGCTCGCACTCTCTCTCGGGATGGGTGCTTCGTCGCGTTCGTTAGCTGAGGACCACGCCCGTTACATCGTTCGCTTTAAGAGTTCATCTCTGAGCGCAACCGCACCAACATCACCATCGTCAGTGCAATTTCTGACCGCTTCGAAGGTAGAGAGGGTTCTGCCGCTCGACAATTCCGTTGTCGTTATGTTGAGCGCATCGGAGCGCGACGCGTATGTCGCGCGCCCTGATGTTGAGTCCGTCGAGGTTGACGCCAAGGTTACCGCGTTTTTTGCTCCGAATGACACCTCGTATTCAGAACAGTACGCGTTGTCCGGACCGTATGGAATTCGCGCTCCTCTCGCTTGGGATATTACGCGCGGGAGCCCAAGCAAAATTGTGGCAGTAGTAGACTCCGGAGTCGACTTCACGCATGAGGACCTGCAAGAGAGCCTGTGGAGCAATCCGGGCGAGATAGCGGCCAATGGTCTCGATGATGACGGCAACGGGTATGTGGATGATAT
The DNA here is from genome assembly GCA_027485595.1 of Pseudomonadota bacterium. Taxonomy (GTDB): domain Bacteria; phylum Bdellovibrionota_C; class UBA2361; order UBA2361; family OMII01; genus OMII01. Next base: position 43,051 of record JAIXQT010000113.1, read on the forward strand.
TCGTGGATACGACTTTGGTTCAGATGCCGGAGACAGCGACCCGACCGATGAAAATGGACACGGAACGCACGTAGCGGGAATCGTCGCTGCGACCGGCAATAACGCTCTCGGAGTTATTGGAGTAGCCTGGAACACCATGGTCGTTCCGGTTAAGTGTCTTGATGACCAGGGCAACGGATACATCTCCTACTTAGTCAATGCGCTCGACTATGTTGTTGCCTTGAAGGACCAAGGACATCCGATCGCTGTAGTGAATATGTCACTTGGAACGAACCAACAATCGGACGCCTTGGAGCGAGCTGTCGGTCGTGTTGCCTCACGGGGTATCCTTCTTGTGACAGCCGCCGGTAACAATTACGGGCAGAATAACGATGCAGTTCCAAGTTATCCCGCCAACTCAACCAGCGAGAGCGTCCTCTCAGTAGCAGCAACGACATCATCTGGCTCTTTGGCTGGCTTCTCTAATTACGGTCCTCAAACGGTCGATCTAGCGGCACCGGGCGCGGATATTCTAAGCACGGTGCCACCGCTTTTACGGGGCGCTTCCTACGAATACATCGATGGCACCTCCATGTCGGCACCAGTAGTGTCGGGTGTCGCGGCTTTAGTCGCGGCAGCCAATCCCGACGCGACCTCGACGTTGCTTCGAGATATTATTCTCTCTACCGTGAGGCCTCTGAGTACGCTCAAGGGCAAGGTTGTGTCCGGCGGGATCGTCGACGCGTATAGCGCGGCCGCCGTTGGGCTCGCCTCCCGTAAGCGGTATCGTGTGTATGGCACCGTAAAGCGACGCTCTCGCGGAGTTGGAAGGGTCACTATCACGTTGCGATTGGCCACAGGACCAACGTATCGAAAGAGCGTCATAACCTCATCTAGTGGACGCTACGCGTTCAAAGACGTTCCGGCCGGAACGTATACCTTGAAGGCCACCCGTCCGGGAGTCTCATTCGCCAGTAGTTCCCGACGGATTACGATCGGTCGTAGCAGAGCTGTCAGCTTCACCGCGCGCTGACATCGGATTAACTTCGCCGCTGGCGTCGACAACCGCGTCAGAAGAAAGAGAGCTTTGAGGGTTCACTTGATAAATAGAGATGAACGCCACACCTTTTGCTCGCGCAACATAGACCGGTTCAGCGGAGAGGTATTTTTCAAAACGCGCGTCGGTAACTTTGATATTACCCTGCACAAGCACGTAATCAGCACGGTCCTCCCGGTAGTATCCGAAGAAAATGTGATTCGCTCGATCTCCAAGCCAGCGGTCTGCCTCAGCTGAAAGTGTCTTTCCATCACCGAAGACGGTGACATAGATTTTTTTCGCGTTATGCTCTGATTGCTGAGCTAAGAACCGGAGAGCCTCGACCTGGCCAGTTCGTGGATGGAAAGCTCCGATCTCGTACGATACCTGAGGGAGAGGAGCAAACATACTTTGGTAGAGATCCCAGTGAGGATACCCTCTGTAGACAGCTTTCACCTGACCCAAGATGAGAATAACAAAGGGCAGCCGCGGAGTCTTTATGAAGCGGCCAACCGCGCAGAGGGATAGGGTCGCGACGATATAAAGTTGCGGGGCGATAGGGATCGCGTACCTCCAAGCTTGCTTCGACGAAGTCGAAAGAAACAGGATCCACATACCTGTTGTGCAGGCTGCCATGATCCAGAGTTGTTGCTCTCCGTCGGTGAGGGTGCTTCGAATACGGGGGATCCCTAATAAGGGCAGGAGCAACGTCGACAGAACTACAACCGGAGGCACGTCGACTAAAGCCAGAGTAAAATACCCACCCGGTACGGGCGGCATCGTACCGTGAAATGAGTGGTGCTTTGCACCGGTCAGCGCGAAAACCCGCATGTAGTAGACAGTCAGATTCTCGAATGCAACTGGCATCGCGATCCATCCCAGGGTGATAGCCGCCGCGAGGGCTGCTAGGTGGTCGACCCAGGTTAGGTGAGTCCGAGAGTAGATTTTCTTACCTACCAGAAAAGCGATAAAGCCGACGATGGAGATGAGGATGACGAGCGTTGTTCCTGAGCCCAGCTCGACGCCGATGGAGTACAGTAATTTCGGAATAGCTCGATCAATCCCCTCCCACTCAGGATAAGGACGGTTGTGATACCAGAGTCTGGTGTAGCTCCCTACAAACACGAGCACCCCTACGAGCGCGAGCCAGATGTCTGACCAGGTGATAGGGGGTTCCGTATAGCTGTGTGGCCATCGATACCGCAGGATCCATTTCGCGATCATGAAGGCCGGGATGAGCGCGATACAGGTTGGTTTTGAGAGGATACACAAACCGAAGAAGACACCAGCGACCATCTTGAGAGTGACGCTCTTTCTACGGAGCGCCAGCATGTACACCATGATCGTGATGGTCGTGACGACGGCGAAACTCGTGTCGATGTGAGCGATAGTGCTCAGATCGATCATTCGTGGTCCTAGCGCGATAAGAAGGCCAACACAAAAAGCCACTGAGCGCGAGGTCCAGGGAAGGAGGAGGAGGAATAGAAGGCAGGGGAGGAGGCTCGAAAAGAGCGCGTTCGCGAGGCGCGATGCAGTGAGAGTGCGTATCGCGACAGGTGACCCCGTCACCGCCTGATGGGCTTTCTTGTACAGCTTTGCTGATACCTGACCCGACATAAGAACAGCGGCGGGGAACACACCGGGATGACCAAGATGGGTGGAGGCGTGATACCATTGCTTGGCTAGCCGCTTGTGCATCGCCTGAGCTCTCATAATCCAATGTTTCTCATCGGCTTGGAGAGGGGATGAAACTACCCCGGAGACCCGCGGTATGGCGGCAATGATGAAGAGAACGAACGCGAGGAGGACCGCGACCTGGATCCTTCTCCGTGAGGATTTCGTTGATTGAGAGCTCGCAAGCACAAAGTAAGGAAAAAATAATAGTGATAAGAGCTGATGGCGTTGCCACCGCACATTCTTGAACAACCTGGCGGGCTTGTCTACGGGGCTCTCATGGCGTTTCGTGCGGTTTCTGCCAGACCTGCTGGTATCCCTCCCTTGGATGTGGGGGGAGGGGACCTACCGTCCCCGCAAAACATTCAGGATTCGCTCTCGAAAGCTCTTGAACGCAAGTGGCTTCACCAGAAAGTACTTTGCCCCTAACGTAAGAGCCGCTCGGATAATCGGCTCATCAGAGCAGGAGCTCATCATCACGAAGGGGATGTTTTCCAGTAAGGCGTGTTTTCTGGGACTTGAGAGCGCCCCTCGACATCTCGCAATTGGTCGATACCTCAGCGGCTATAGATCAACGTGCCTCTTGGTGTATCACCAGTCGAAGGTCGTCGCTCTTTTGAGAGGGGCAGGCACCCACTGGCGAAGCAATTCGCCTCACGTTTGGCGTTAAAGTGGGTTCGCCCTGTTGTGAGTTTAAACGGCGATAAAGTGTCATTCCACCGAGCGCTCGAACGGGCATGTGAGGGAAGCGCTCCCGATATTAGCTTCATAGCTGGCATCCCAGTGGATAAGCTCCAGTATCACTTGCCACCTTACAGGCAGCATAAGAGTTTAGTTGCTGGGGTGATGGACAGTAACCGCCCAGCGCGCGACACCGCCTGGGCGGTTATAGGCTAGCAGGGTGGTGAAAAATGATTTCCTGTGGCGCCTTTCGATGGGTTGGCTCCAGCTTCGTTGGAGCCAACGAAAAAATCCTCAACGTATCTCTGTGGATACGCTTACGGTTTGTTCGTCGTCTCCGCCTTGTTTCGCCGAAACCCTCAAAATGCTCACGACGGAACCATTTTTCACCACCCTGCTAGGAGGTAGACAGCATCTCTCCGAACGAGCGACCAGACCTTGTGGGAGCACATCGCTAAGCCGCGAGATCTCCGATCGAAGTCGTCAATTGAGCTTCAAGCTCCTCCGACTCTTGGAATGCTCCGAAAAGTGAGAGTAGATTTTGGAGCGATGCTATGTCATCAATTCTTTTACCGTTCAAATAAATATGGATGTTTTGTGGTGGCAGAGCCCTTTCATTCACCTTAATGACCACTGGCCCAGGTCTCTTTCGGTGCGAGTTGGTTCGACGAAAGAGCCGCTGAGCAATTGCGGTACCGGCGGCGTCGGAGCCAAACATCTCCTGTATCCACATTGGTTGCTTCGTGAGCGCATAGTCGAGCGAGGCTGCCAGACTTCCCTTGTCTCCCAGAATGATAGGAAGTTCGTCAGAACTAGATTTTTCAACAAGGACGGATTTTAAGCACAGGACGCACAGCGCACGGACAGCGGAACTAAAATTAAAAGAGCCAGCGTTTGTGTAGGCACCGGAGGTCTTACCCCGTACGGTGATCCTCGGGGGGCCATCGAAGGGCGGATACAATTTAGTTTGGAAAAGCTCCGCAGATTCAACGCCTACAAAATGCAACTGAAAAGTTCTCTCGGTCATAAGCAGGGACCCTCCAGGGTTTAAGGTTTGTAAGAGAACCTACGTGACTATTGCTGAAATCTTTCCTGCCACTTCCTCGGAGTCGATTTCCGAGGCGAATTCGGAAATGATCCTTTCTTGGGATAGGTATTTATTGTTTAGAGTGTCTTATTCAGGTCACAAAAAAGGGGAGCGAACACAAAAGCTGGAGTAACCCGAGGGAGGAGTGGAGGTTTCGATGGAATGCCATAAGAGATTGAATTTATGATATTTTAATTGCCTTCACTTTGAGTTTGCGCCGTGTTTACATACCACAAGGTTTTTTGACCTATGCGACACGAGAAGATTCAAGCTTAAAGCCAACCAACCTAGGAAGGACAATCGCTCACATGCTGGAACCGACCCGTCCCAAACTCTCCGACCAATCATCGATTCAGAAGTGGCACCAGACGTTTAAAGACATCGGTGCAGAGTGGGAATATCGTGGAGGGGAGTTGTGTGCCCTCTATACTTTGTCGGGCAAAGTTTCTGATTACTACTTCAACAGTGACGTAATCTCAAAGCAGCCACAGTTGCTTGGTTCGCTATGCAGGGAGGTCTATCTTCCTGAGATGCAGCGGCGGAACATAAGTGTGGATCTCGTCGCAAGCTATCCGCCCTATGGAGTAGCGTTCGCGAATGCGCTTGCCCAGGAGCTTGGAGTACGGAGCTGTTTCCTCCGATCACTTGCATCTCCTGTTTTTGACCAGGACGTTAAACGTGAGGCTCGGGTTCTCGTTGTTGCGGATGATATCTTTAGTGGTTCTAGCCTCGTAACAACAATTGGAGCGGCCCTTGCGAGGGAGTGTAAGGTAGCACCTGTAGTTTTCGCTTTTGGGAATTTTTCCGGTCGCTCCTCAATAGAGGGGTTGGATATTTTTTCTGTCATTAATCGGAGAGTTGAATTGTTTGACGTATCTGAGAGCCCCCTTGTTGCTAGAGGGGTAAAGGCAATCAACGCCCGGGAGAATTGGGCAGATTTCTTTGCACCTGGAAAAGCTTGAGGTCCTGGGATTTGCCGAGCAGTAAAGCTAACTGAATAGAGCACGGAGATTGATGGAACAAGCTATCAGTAAAACCACGCTTACTAGCAAATCAACTCATTTTCCTTATTTAATTCTCAAATTTCTATCTCACGATAATCAGGTATTCTTAGAGGCTACAGAGTTTGCGTTCTCAAGGGCCGAGGTCCGTCGGTGTATACGTGGCACCAATTCGGTCATCCCAAATATTGGGACGTTTCGATGGAACCAGGCGGTTCGAGCAGTTTGTATCTTGGCTCTTCGTTATTTCATCTATCGTGATTCGGACCGTGCCGAAGAACGTTCATTAGTCGGAGGCGCCGGAAGTCTTGCTGCTTCCCTGGACTATTCCATCGCGAAGAATACGGGGTGGTTATCTGACGTATTCGGGAGTGACTCGAACGGGACGTTGCTGGTTCGTAAATTGATCACTCGCCAGAATCCGGAGAGAAAGCGCCCAGGACCTGTAGTGGTTGCGTTTACAAAGAACATTCAGGATATGGCCTTCTTTCTCAATGGGGATGAGCTGGTTGATCCGGGGTCCTTACTGAAGCTCCTACATTTGTTAGAGCCTTCGGAGGGAATTGTGCAAGCAACAGTTCCTGCAGACGGCAAATCATCCAGGTCACTTGAAGTATATTTAGGTGGACCTTCCTCAGATTCGCTTAAGGATGTCTCGCTAAGTAGCGCTTGTCCCTATAAGGGACTGCTGCCTTTCAAAGAAAACGACGCATCCATGTACTTTGGAAGAGAAAATGAGACCGAGCATTTGATGGAGACGATCCTTCGAGTGCCATTTGTTGTGGTGTTCGGACCATCGGGCATTGGGAAGTCCTCTCTTATTTCGGCCGGACTCATTCCACTTTTAACCTCTGAAGAATCTGTGGCCCCAGTGGTCGTTTCTGCCTGGCGCTCCATTACGTTTCGTCCCTTGGGTGACCCCACACTAGCTATGGTTGTTAATCTACTCGGTTCGGTGTGTGCCGAGAATGGAGACGTCGTTAAGCAGCGAGATGTTGAGGCTCTTTCCGAGGCGCTTAAGAAAGGCGATGCTGGACCGCTACTCACCGCGCTTCGGAGCTCCTGGCGAGGCGCTAGAAACCTGCTCATATTTGTCGATCAGTTTGAGGAGATCTACACTGCATGCCCCGAGGAGTATCGCCAAGCATTTTATAGAGCCGTTCATGCCCTACTTGAGGCAGACCCGCTGTCCCGGTTTGTCTGTGCGTTGCGAGCGGATTTCTTTTCAGACTTCCTCTCGTCCGGTCTTGGGCACCACTTGGAGCGTGGAACGTTCCCGTTGCTCCCTATGAGGCGAGACCAAGTCAAACGAGCGATAGAACTGCCTGCTCTAAAGATGGGACGGCGATTCGAACCGGGACTAGTTGATGCTATTCTTGCTGACGCTGCAGAGGAGCCAGGCGCTCTACCTCTGGTGCAGTTTGTGCTAGAGCGACTGTGGGAGGACTGCCGCGCGCAGCGGAGCGATATAGCAAAAAGTTCTTACAGTTCTCTCGGTCGGCTAAGCGGCGCCCTCGCCGCTCATGCAGACAATGTTCTCGCAGGGCTATCTCCACGGGATCGTACAAAAACTCGCAACCTCTTTGGTAGATTAGTGCGAGTCGCATTTGACCAAGATGACGTCCGAGATTCTCGCGTCTCGCTAAAGCTCACGCCGGAGCTTTCTACGGAGTTTGGTAAGATCCTTGAAACGTTGACTGATGCTCGACTCTTGGTTGTGAGTCGCGAGCCGTCGTCTCAGGCTTCATCTATTGACTTGTCGCATGAAACGATAATTCAGCACTGGGTGACCTTACGCACCTGGATAGCAGAGGACCGGCGATTTCTATCGTGGCGAAGGAGGATTTCTCCCCTTATAGCTGAACTTGGCGGGCGTGAAGGTAATGTCGAGGAGTCATTCCTTCTTCGCGGTAAGGCTCTTGAGGAGGCTAAATTCTGGGTAGAGCACGCAGGTGAGCGCCTTTCAGGATTAGAAACTCGGTTCATTCAATCAAGCATTTCCGCACACAGCCTCGAGGTGAAAGAGCGTCGTCGAGTCGAGATGGAATCTTCCGTCACAGCGTTGCGGTCAGTCAATTTTGGAGATTTGAAGGACGCATTAAGGGCTCTGCATGTGGCATATCCTGAAGCTCTTGATTACCTCAAGCATATCTCCGAAATAGAAAGGAACGATGAGGCGCGTCTGAGGCTCTGCATAGCGCGGCTGGCTTATTGTGACCGGTCTCGATCTCTAGTGAGCTATATCCAGCAGCGGGCACTTGCTCTCCCCGTCGAGAGTTTCCTCGCAGTGGTGGATATTCTAAGACCTCATCGCAAAGCTTTCTTAGGGGCCTTGTGGAGGGCTTTGAGTGACAAGGAACTATCGGAGGCTCAATTTTTAAGGGCGGCTGCTCTGCTTTCCGAGTTCGACCACACCTCGTCGCGGTGGAAAGCTTTAGTGTACCTACTGGTCCGGAACATCTCTCGTGAACCACCGACAGTGGTCGTTCCCCTTGGACCGTTATTTCGACCGATTCGTGACCATATGCTTGAGCCCCTGGTGGAGCTATGCACGAAACAAACGGAAGGCGAGGCTAGACGGAGTTCTGCGGCATTGCTTCTCGCAATCTTGGGACAGGAAGATGTTCCCCTCATGGCGCGACTCGCTTGCCTGGCCGAGGCGGGACAGTATGCAATCTTCTATGAAACATTAAATGGAACACCCGAGGCTATTGAAGAGGCAAAAGAATGGTGGTGCAGACGCTTATATTCAGTTTCTACGATGACTCAAAAAGAGTTGGCAGGAACGGTTTTTAATCTTTGCAAATCAGGGCTAGCAGCCATAGGGATTCCGGCTCTATTCTCTGTGCCATCGAATCTATCTCCTCTATCTGAGTTTATCGGCTTGTGTGTGACGCATGGACTTGAATTTGAGAGGACTTGGAGCGCAGTCCAGGGCTGCTCCGATCCGCGAACTGTTTATGTTTTATTATTAGCACTCGGAAGCTGCGCAAGACCCCCGGAAAATTGGATCGAGGAGCGCTTGCCGTGTCTCATCGAGATTTACCGTGACAATCCTGACGCAGGCATTCACAGCGCTCTTCGATGGCTTTTCAACATCTGGGGGCGAGGGGAGATTCGAACAAAAATAGACCTAGAGCTGGCGGCGCACGAGGTGGATTGGTCCCGTGGTTGGTTTACCGTCGACATACGTGGCCTCCCATGTACTTTTATAACCTTCCAAATGTTAGAGGGAACTATAAAGAAACGGTTCGCCATGGCTGTGGCGCCGACTACGCGCGATGAGTTCACACATTTCAGGAGCGATTCCGAAATCGGGAAATATGGGCAATATCATCCAGACCCATCATGTCCGGTCGTTGGGGTGTCTTGGTTTGACGCTTTGGAGTACTGCCGTTGGATGCAAGATAGTGTGCCCGCTACTTTGGGCGTGGAAATTCGACTTCCTCGTGACGACGAGTGGGAGTTTGCTTGTCGACAGGGGACCACTACTGAGTTCTTCTTCGGTAGTAACTTGCAGCATTTTCAATTTTTTGGCTGGTATTACGCTAACGCTGTCACTAGCACTAGGCCAGTGGGGACTCTGAGGCCGAGCCCGTGGGGGTTGTTCGACATGCACGGAAACGTATGGGAATGGATGATGGATGAGTATACTCAGGAGGGAGTGAAGCTAAGAGACTCAAATGATGGAGTGGAAACCTGCAAAGGAGATAGTAGGCTTCTTCGAGGAGGAGCGTGGTGTGATAGCCCAACGTTGTGCCGAGCTACCGAACGAAGTAATCCACATTGGCCAACCGATCGCAATCTCATGTTTGGTTTTCGAATTTCATGCGTAGAAAGGTATGTGGCATCTTAATCGCGCCTCTCATCCGTATGCCATGCATGATGGCATCCTTGCAGGACCCAACGCTTTTGGGGTTGTTGCCCAACGAACTGCAGAAAGTCTCCCACAATTTGGATGGAAGTTGCAGGAGGCTAGTGAGGTCATGATAATCGGAGCAGGGAGCTCGCTCTATGCTGCTCAATTTGCTCAATCTTTAAGTTGGGAGGTCCTCAAAGGAAAGCATTTAAGGGCTATCTCTTCCAGCGATTTTGTGGAGTTTTGTCCGGCTCCGTCGCCATCCACTGTAGGTATTTGTGTTTCGCATCGTGGCACCGAGCGGTACACGAGTCAGAGCGTTGAGCGATTCGTTCGTCTGGGTCAGCGCTGTCTCTACGTTGTGGGACAAAAGGCGAGGTTATCTCATTTGGCAGAAGGTGGATTCGAGGTCCTCGAGACGACCCCACAGGAACAGTCACCAGCGCACACGTGGAGCTTTGTCGGCTCCATGGCAGTTCTTTGTGCACTATTGCAGGAACTTAATCCGCGGCATCCACTGCTGCAGCCGAGTATGCTTAGCGCCGCCGTTCCGGATGCTTTGGAGGAAATGCTTGTATCCGAAGAGATCATGAAACAGCTGGCGAAGGAATGCACGGGAGCCCGCAAGCTCTGGATTGTTGGTGCTGGCTCTGATGCTGTCATCGCACGCGAGATTGCATTAAAGATAGTGGAGACATCTTATGTAGTCGCCCAAGGTTATGAATTGGAAGAGGTGATTCAGGGCCCCTTGCAAGGAGCCGATACGACAGATGTTTTTATCCTGCTTAATCAAAGCAATCGCCTCGGCGATAGAATCAAGTCACTGCGAGAGGCTCTCGGCATTTTAGGGATTCGGTCTATCGTTTTCTCTAGCACTAGGGATGAGCTGAAGAGGCAATGTGTGGAGGCGACCTCGAACAAGATGAGCACGTTGGTGTGCATTCCAAGGAGGTTGCCCTATCCATACGTGTCTCTACAAGCTCTCATTCCTTTGCAGTTTTTCGCATACTATTTAGCACTAGCGTGCGGGAGACATCCTGACAGCTTCAGGTTGGACGAAGAGCCCTTCCGTCTGGCGAGGGAAAAGCTGCCGGGATGAGGAATAGTGAGAGCCATTGGATCTGTTTCTCCTTTGACCGGGGCACGTTGCGTATGCCGGTGAAAGGTAATCAGCATGATGAGGAGGAGTGGAGAGGGAATCAGGACGGGACGTGGGGTCTCGAAAATTACCCATATTCGAAACGGAATCCGGCTGCCGGCACAGCTCGATGTTGAAGGATGCCTACCGTCCCCGCAAAACATTCAGGATTCGCTCTCGAAAGCTCTTGAACGCAAGTGGCTTCAC
>JAIXQT010000273.1 GCA_027485595.1 Pseudomonadota bacterium
GAGCAACAGCAATTCGGGGGAAGATGCGACCGGGGCTGTCTTCACCATTCCCGCCGCATTTCCGAAGGGGTATCAGAAGTTCTACATGATGAAGGGCGAGATCTCTCAATATCAGTGGGTGTCCTTCTTTAACATGCTTACCACCACACAGAAGAGCGCGAGGGATGTTACGGCGGCATCCGGAAAGAACTCTGACAGCTTGACCTTTCGCAATAATGTCAGTTGGACCTCTGGAGATGCCACGTTGCCTGATCAAGGGGGTGGAGCGACGTATGCCTCGGTCGCCATGAACTACCTCTCATGGGCGGACCTAGCGGCGTATCTCGATTGGGCGGGACTGCGTCCGATGAGTGAATTAGAGTTTGAGAAAGCCGCGCGTGGCCCCTATCGAGCGGTGTCCGGTGAATACGTGTGGGGAAGCACCTCGATCACGGGAGCAACCTCAATAACTAATGCGGGAAGGTCCAACGAAGCACCGGGTACCGCGGCTAACTGTGTGTATAGCTATTCAGGTGGAGTTCAGGGGCCCATGCGGGTGGGGGCGATGGCTGCTGGGGACGCTACCCGGATAGAGTCTGGGGCGGGGTACTACGGAGTGATGGACCTCTCTGGAAACGTGTGGGAGCGCTCCGTTACGGTCGGAAATTCAACTGGAAGAGCATTTACTGGTGCTAAGCACGGCAACGGGGCGGTAACCTCTGGCGGCGATGTGGACGTAACGTCGTGGCCCGGTACGAGTGCGGTCGGCGCTGGTTTTCGCGGCGGCAATTGGAGCGACCCTGCTTCCCTCGCGCGGCTCTCTGAGCGCAACATCGCTGCGAGCACGGACTCACTTCGTACGTTCCGCCGCGGTGGTCGTGGGGTGCGTTCTGCGCCGTAAGGGATTTGGAATTGGGGGGACAGGGGGCGAGAGCCCCCAGTTGAATCATTCCTCGTCGCCGAGATCGTGGACCTGTTGATGAGCGTAAAACGGCGGTCAGGAATGACCGCCCTCCCGGATCACGGGTTGGTAAGCGGGAGGGCGACCATTCCTGGTCGACGAGATGGTGGACCTGTTGATGAACGTAACGCGGCGGTCAGGAATGACCGCCCTCCCGGATAACGGGTTGGCACGCGGGAGGGCGACCATTCCTGGTGGCCGAAATCGTGGACCTGTTGATGAACGTAAAACGGCGGTCAGGAATGACCGCCCTCCCGGACTCGGGTTGGCAAGCGGGAGGGCGACCATTCCTGGTCGCCGAAATCGTGGACCTGATGATGAACGTAACGCGGCGGTCAGGAATGACCGCCCTCCCGGATCCAGGGATGAACAATGGGAGGGGCACCGTCCTCGGTCGCCGAAAAGTCCCGAGGCCGCAAAGAATCCCTACACCGCCTTCGCCAACGGATTCACAGCTCGCTCTCGCGGCGTTCCGAAATACGTGGAGCAGAGAAGGTCCGCCGCGTGCTCAGCTCCCTCTTTAAGGTCACCGATAACTGGACGTTGACGCTCTTGGAGCTCCTTACGAGCGTTCCACGCCTCGGTCAATTTTTGCGCAAGGTACTGAGGGGTCAGTGATGCGAGTTCAAGGCTGAACTCCTCACACTGCAGAAGCTTCAAATATCCACGAACTTTCGGCGCGTAGATCAGTCCAACGACCGGAGTCTCCACCGACGATGCCAGTACGATCGAGTGGAACCGCATTCCCACAAGGATGCCGCATCGGCGAATAACCGCTTGGATGTCGTGGCTCAAGTACGTAGAGTTCGTGAGCACCTTCGCTCCGCACATCTCGGCGAGCTCGCGGCATGTCGCCTCGTCCATCGGATGTGTGCAGACGATGAGAGGTTGGAAGGTGTCGGCGACCTGCGCCTGAGCCTGTTGAACCCCAGCCGCGATAGTCTTAAGGAGGCCCTTAGGATCTGAGAGACGCTCGTTCGGGTTAAGCCATGTGTCGAGGTACGCGGTCGCGTTGATCGCCATCGTCGGTTTTTCTGGATCGAGACCGAGTTCGCGCATGATCGATACGGCGACCTTGTCATCCGATACAGGGTTAATGAACGCCGCGTCGCCCGTTAATTCCACCGGCTTTGTGACGCCGATATCCTTCGTGAGTTTTTCGCTATCTCGTTCGCGCATCATCACGAGGTCGCACCCCTGGACCGTCCACTTGGCGAAGAGGCGGCTGATGGCGCTTTGAAACGGTCCGATGCCGGTTGAGTAACACACCATCTTGCATCCCAAGAGCCGAGCCAGAGGTACGAGGAAGACGAGGGTGATGAGGTAGTTGAACGCTGGGTTAAAGAGCTTCTTGCCGAAGATGATGCCGTCACAAATCAGGGCAACGTCGCTCTTAGCAAGGCAGATGAGGGTAGGGAGCCCAAGGAGGCGAAGGCTCAAGGTCCACGGCATGACGTTGACGGCCTTGACGTTGTAGCGGTCCCCGTAGTGCTTGCGAACCCATTCAGGCTTGATCGTTGGTACGTAGAACTCGGCGTTCGGCATCCGCTTGGAGAGGCTTTCCATAATGCTCGACATAATCGCCATATCACCGAGGTTTCGACCGGAGTTGTTGCCGAGAAGCGTAATGCGTGGGTGCGTGCCTTTCATAAACGTCACTTCAAGAGGTTAGCCCGGCCGATACTCTAATGGGATCAGCGGGGGTTATCAAGGGAAGGGGGCTTTGGGGAAGCCTGAGGGGCCGTTGAGGCGGAGGGCGGTCCTCGTGCACGTAAACGTGCTCGTGAACGTAAACGTACCCGATAGCAACCTCATAACGGGCTGCTTTTCCAGGCTAGTTAGCCAGTGCTGTGCCGCTTCTTTGGGGGCCGTTCACGTTCACGTTTGCGAGCACGTTTACGTGAAAATCCGCCCAGCCCTGAGGTCGGGGCCCACTGGTTATTGACCGACCTCTCTGGCACCGGTACCCTGCCAGGTAGTTGCGAGCGCCAGGGAAGAACGGTGTAAATCCGTCGCGGTCCCGCCGCTGTAAATGGGGTTTGGCCTCACGCACTCCACTGTCGTGCCACTCGAAAGGGGGGAGGGACGGGAAGGAGAGGCCGTTAGATACCCCTAAGCCAGAAGACCTTCTCGCAACGGTGAGGTTGTGTGAGCGCCGCTCACGTCGCCGTCTCCCAAGTGTTCACCTCGTGGATTGGGTGTGCCCTTGCAGTCATGACATAAGACACTTGTAGGAAACGTATGCGTGGACGTTCGTTCGTTCCTGCTCGCGTGGCGTGTGGATTGATCCTCGCCTGCGTAGCCCCTGTATCTGCTCTTCGAGCCGAAGATGTAGAGACACCCTCTGACGCTGACCAGATTATCGTTACCGCGAGTCGACTCGAAACGACTCAAGCCGATGTAGCGAGCTCCGTTTCGGTAGTAACTCAAGAGGAGTTGCAAGAAGGAAAGTATCCTACGGTTGTTGAGGCGCTTCGTAAGGTTCCTGGTCTCGATATCGTGCAGAGTGGAGGACCTGGGGGGAACGCCTCCGCTTTTATTCGTGGCGCCGACAGCTCGCAAACGCAGGTGCTTCTCGATGGCATAGAGCTCAATAACCCAGCCTCTCCGAATCGAGGATTTAATCTAACGACCCTTACCCTTGAAAACGTCGACCGTATCGAGATCATTCGCGGCCCGCAAAGCATGATCTACGGGTCGGACTCGATGGGCGGAGTCATCAACATCATCTCGAAGCAGGCGAAGAAGGGCGTTCATGTGAGCGCGATGAGCGAGGCCGGATCGTACAACTCCTTCAATAACGTCGGTTCCCTCTCGTACGGTGGTAAGGCGATCGACTTTACAGGTGGAGTTACCCAACAGGATGTTGGCAATATATCCTCGGCGGGAGCGAACTATGGCAACGTCGAGAACGATGCCTACCATAATACCGCGCTCTCGGGCCGTCTCGCGTTTCGTCCCAGTGATGCCGTGGATGGAGCGCTCATAACGCGCTACAGCCGAAGTAACGCGGGCCTCGATAACGCTGGAGGTTTTGGTGGAGATGATCCAAATCGCCACTACAACAACGAGGAGTTCTTCTCTCGCGCCCAACTTGAGTCCCGCTTTTTGGGCGATACGCTGACAACCAAGGCGTGGACCGATTACACCGACCACGCCCTCTACGACAACAACGATCCCGACCAACAGAGCTTGGAGTATCTGCGCTCTAATTACATCGGCAACATGTTGGACGCTGGAACGAGTGTGACATGGGCACCTCAGCGATATTTCTCGTCAGTGCTCGGCTACGAGTATGAGAAGGAGCGCGCGAGCTCTTACTACTACTCTGATGGTGCGTTTGGACCCTACGAGGACGATTTTGAGTGGCGTAGCGCCAACACCAACAGTGTGTTCTTTGAGACGAAGACCTCGTATGAGGAGAAAGCTTTTCTTGACGCGGGCCTTCGCTACGACCGTCAATCAATCTTCGGCGACCGCACCACCTTTCGTGTCGCGCCTGCGTGGTACGTCACCGACTCCACAAAACTACGCGGTTCTGTGGGTACCGGCTTTAAAGCACCTTCCCTGGTGCAGCTCTATTCGCCGTATGGAAATCCTGACCTGCACGCCGAAACAAGCACCGGCTGGGATGTCGGAGTTGATCAGCAGATCCTCCGCAATCGATTGGCCGCGGAGCTTACCTTCTTCGATAACGACTACGACGACCTCATAACCTTTAATCCATCGACCTTTGTGCTTGAGAATATCAACAGCGCCTACACGCAAGGGATCGAGGCGGCGTTGACCGCAACGATCACCGAGACACTCTCGCTTCGGTCGGCGTACACCTACACTGAATCAGAGGATCGTCAAACCGATCAGTCGCTTCTCCGTCGTCCGCGCAACAAGGGTAGCTTTACGGTGAACTATCAACCAACCAGCCGCCTCAGCTCTCAAGTCGAGTGGCGATTGTACGGTAAGCGGTTTGATAACGATTTCTCGACCTATCCGCCAACCCGGGCAACGCTTGCGGGATACGGACTCGTCGATATCACCCTCTCGTTCAAAGCGAATGACAACGTTGAACTCTTCACCCGTGTCGACAACCTCTTCGACCAGGAGTACGAGGAGGTGTTAGGGTTTGGAACGATGGGATGCGCCGCCTATGGAGGTGTGAAAGCAACCTTGTAACCCCCATGCTTGGATTCTCTGACACCACCGTTGGCGCGATCGTTTCCGTGATGCTTCACGCAGGGGTCGCCGTGGCCTTTCTCGGCCCCCTCGGGGATGGTGAGGGCGCGGGCTCCAATGTGGTGATGGTGAGTATCGATGGCGTTGCTGTGCGGGAATCTCCTGGAGAGGAGCTCCCACAGGGAGAGTCTCACCCCATAGCTCCGCCGGTCACGCCGGAGTCTCTCAGAGCCCTGCAGCGGGCTCCACACAACCCAAAGCAGGCCAAGGCGGCTACGACCCCCAAACGCCTTCAGCGGGCATTCCAGCCCGCCCCAAGCAAGCCTGTAGCCCCTCAGTCGGGGGAGATGGGCGGCGGCGGTCTCTTGGGTGCCTTGTATTCTCAACCAGTTATGATCTCGATGCCGAAGCCGTTGTATCCCCGAAGCGCTCGCGAGCGTGGCAGTGAGGGACGGGTGAGTGTCAAAGTCTGGGTACGTGCCGATGGCACCGTTGAGCGCGCCGAGGTTGTGAAGAGCTCCGGCTCTGAACCCCTCGATCGGGCAGCACACGAGAGCGCTCTTGAAGCACAGTTCAAGCCTGCGTTACAGGCTGGTGTCCCGACCGCAGCTCACAAGATTATGGTTGTCACCTTTAGCCTCGTCGAATGAAACGTCTCTTCCTTACCCTGATCGCTACCCTGATAGCCGCGCCGTGTAGCGCCGAGGATGATACGTGCGCACGCATCGTGTCGCTCTCTCCAAGTATCACCGAGGTGATCTTTGAATTAGGATTGGGCGATAAGCTTGTGGGGGTGACTCGCTACTGTCGATACCCCGAGCAAGCGAGATCCGTCGCGAAAGTCGGGGGCTTCTACGACATGAGTCTTGAGAATATCCTCTCGCTTAAGCCGACGCAGGTGATTGGACTTCGTGAGAACGCTGAGATCCGTGAAAGCCTCCGTAAGTTCGGTGTGCCGACAAGCGAGGTTGATCACATGACGGTCGAGGGAATTAGGAGGAGTATCTCAACTATCGGAACCGCTTGTGGTGTTGAATCTCGAGCGCGTGCAAAGCTTGATACGTTAGCGGAGCGCGAGCGCGCTCTCCGCGCGAGACGAGCGACATCCCCATCCTACACAACCCTCGTAGTCGTTGGGCGTATGCATGAGGGAGAGACACTGTCAGGGATGTACGTATCAGGAAAGGATGGATTCTACACCGGTGTGGTTGAGCTCTTAGGAATGAGGAATATTAACACGGACCCAACCGTCGCCGTGCCGATGTTGTCACCGGAGGGGCTCATGGCACTCGCTCCCGAGGTTATAATCGAGATCGTAAATGTCGATGATCCGGCTCTAAAAGGATCTCCCTCTGCCGTCTGGAATCGATTCCCCAAGGTGCCCGCGGTGAAGAACTCCCGCATCTTCACCTTGTCAGATGACTACGCGAGTATCCCCGGCCCCCGATATATCGAGCTCGCTGAGAGGCTCGCCGATCTTCTTGAACGCAAGGAGCGAACGTGACGCATCCCTTACTTGCGCTTCACAAGGTGTCGATACGCGTGGGTGGACGTGTCGTGCTCAACGATATCAACCTCACGATCTCACAGGGTGAGAAGGTGGCCCTCGTGGGCGCGAACGGAGCGGGGAAGAGCTCGCTCCTGAAAGTTATCGCGGGGCTTCTGGGACGGTACACCGGCTCGGCGAAACTTGAGGGAAGGGAGGTCGGCCAGGTATCACCCCGCGAGCGCTCGCGCCTCGTCACTCTGGTGCCTCAACGGTTGGCCTTTATCCCTCGGTTCACTGTGCGAGAGTTCCTCGCTTTGAGCGGTCTGACTGACCTGGGCACTTTAGATGTAACCGTGACAGAGCTTCTCGACCAACATCTTCCAGACCTTAGTGGTGGTGAATTACAGCGGGTTGTTCTTATGGGTGCAGTCGCGCAAGGCGCTCACCTCGTTCTTCTCGACGAACCAACGGCGCACCTCGACCCTGCCGGACGAAGTGAGGTTGAGCGGATGCTCCAGAGGTATCATCATGAGCAGAGCCTTTCGTACCTTCTCGTTACGCATGATATCTCCCTCGCCAGCCGGCTCGCCGAGCGGATCGTTTTGATGCGTCATGCAGAGATAGTGTGGGAGGGGCCTGTGTCTGCTCCCGAGCTCCCTCGCATGTTGGAGCAGGTGTACGGGTGCTCCTTCGCAAAGGTCCGCCATCCGAACACTGGAGAGGTGGTCATCATTCCGGGGTAACGCGTGAGAATCGAGCGACAAACATCTCTGTGGTTTCTGATGGGTGTACTCGCTCTGCTCCTCTCGTGTCTCCTCGCGGTCATGTATGGGGCCTCGAGGGTTTCGCTCGCGGATATCTTCGCGTCCTCTGACGTTCGCCTCGTAATCCTTGAACTTCGTCTGCCCCGCGTACTGTTCGCGGTGCTCGTTGGTGGAGCGCTCGCGAGCGTGGGGGCAGTGTATCAGACGCTCTTTCGTAATCCCTTAGCGAGCCCCTTCACGCTGGGAGTCTCCTCCGGTGCGGCGCTTGGCGCGTCGCTTTCACTTGTGGCCGCGCACAGCCCGCTTGGCGTTGCGTCGAGCGCGATGCTCGGCGCGCTTGCGAGCATCATGTTGATTATGGGGATAAGTCGCCGTCTCGGTGAGGGGGCTGGCGACTCTCTTCTTTTGGTAGGTGTTGTCTTTAGTTTCCTCTGCTCAAGCATCCTTATGATGCTTCAGTACGTCAGTGATTATTCGCAGCTGTTTCGAGTGACTCGGTGGATGATGGGTGGAATTCCCGCGGTCGGCACGCTCGATCTCGCTCTCGGTGGTTCGTTGGTCGCGATTTTTCTCGTGTACGTGTTGGTTCGCCACCGAGAATTCGACCTTGTGTTGTTCGGCGACGATGTGGCCTCGGTGAAGGGGGTGGCGGTCTCTTCGTTGTACTATACGACCTTTATTCTTTCCTCTCTCATCGTTGGTTGGGTCGTCTCACAGTGTGGTGTGATTGGCTTTGTGGGAATAGTGGTTCCGGCCTGCGCTCGCCTCGTTGTGGGACTTCGACACAAGGTGGTCGTGCCGTTCTCGTTTCTCTTGGGGGCTATTCTGGTTGTGATCTGCGATTTACTCGGAAGGATAGTCAGGCCTCCATTTGAGGTTCCCGCGGGGATTTTTACCGCGATCGTTGGGGGACCGGTGTTTATCCTTTTGGTCGTGCTTGGCTACCGACGTTTTCGATAGTCTCGCGCCCCCGGGGGGTTGGCCCCGGACACATCCCCGCGCACTTTCCCACCCTTTGTGTTCATCTCTGCTACGGGCTACTCTCTCTGGCATGACGACCGCCGGATCCTCTGCTACTCAATTCTTCTTTCAGCTCACCCCCGAAAAGGTGCTTGAGGCCGTAGAGTCGCTCGGAGTTCGGTGTACCGGCCGAGTGCTTGCGCTCAACAGCCTTGAGAATCGGGTGTATGAGGTGGAGCTCGACATCGACCTGGAACCTGACGCTGGAAGGTGGGATGCCTATCGGGTGATTAAATTCTATCGACCGGGTCGGTGGACGCGCGAACAGATCCACGAAGAGCACCATTTGTTGAAGGAGTGTGCGGCTGTAGAGATTCCGGTCGTTGTTCCACTCGAATTACCGAACGGCGAAACCCTTGGTGAGGTCGCCAATACCGGGATCTTCTACGCGATATTTCCTAAGGTAGGTGGACGTATTCTCGACGAGATGACGGACTCTGAGCTCATGCAGATTGGACGTCTCCTCGCGCGGCTCCATAACGTTGGCGCAAGCGGAACGTTCCGTCATCGTATGAAGCTAACCCCCGACACCTACGGCCACGCGAACCTCGCGTATCTGCAAGATAACAAACTCATCCCTGCCTCGGTTGAGGGGCACTACCTTGGCATAGCAGAGCGGATCCTTCGGGCGAGTGAGCCGTGGTTCAACGCCACTCGTTCGCAACGAATTCATGGTGACTGTCACATCGGAAATATCCTCTGGCACGCCAAGGGATGCTACATCGTAGATTTCGATGACAGCGTAGAGGGGCCGTGCGTTCAGGACCTTTGGCTCCTCACCCCTGGTCGAGACGATACCGCGCGGCGTCAACGACAGACGATCCTTGAGGGCTACGAGATGATGCGCTCGTTCGACCACCAGTCGACGCGGCTCATCGAGCCTCTACGAGCGTTGCGAATGATTCACTTCACAACATGGATTGCGAAGCGGTATGAAGACCCAGCGTTTAAGCAGATCTTTGTCGATTACGGCTCTGAGCGATATTGGCGTGAACAGCTTATCGCGTTGCAAGAGGTAGGCGAGGCTATTGGGGTTGGGTAGTTGAGTTGCTCTTGATTCTGAACGGGCGGATGGTCGCACCGACGAGGGTTCTCAGCTATTTCTCTCAGAGAGCGCGCGCGTTAAATCCGACAGAGATATGAGTTGAAAGCGGATTCACTTGTGCTTCGCATGTCGGTGTCGTTGCTGAGAGCTCTCGGCCTTGTATCCATAAGTCCCCCAAAGAAATCGCCATCCATAACCACTAGAAAGCGCCCGTTTTTCTCGGTAATGAGGAGGGGGTTTGAGCACTTCAAAGGTAGTTCGCTATCTCCCGAAAGCAAGGGATGAATTGTGTGGCGGTCATGATGTGGTCGATGCGAACGATGGATGGTTCCTTTTTGAAAATTTTTTTCAACGCAGACTATTCCAAGCTAAGCGACAAAAGTTACCTCGCCGTATCTACTCAGCTCCCCGAATCCACTGAAACACTCGTTTGTTTTCAAATCGATACACTGAATGCCTGTGCCACACAGTCCTGTGCTGCGCGGTCTCTGAGAGAAACAGTTGGGAGAGATATTTGGTTACTCTGAATCCCCCTCCACCGGACATCATGTCACTGATGCGCTAGGTTCGAACGAGAGGACCCCGTGGCAAACCTATTTCGCTACGCATTCGACCGAATAACTGAATCACCGCCTGAGGAATACATCCTTGAACCCGGCTTCGTCGTGCGGGATCTTTTCTCCCGAAAGCTCCTCATCATCGATATTGAGGCGACCGGTCTCGATGTGTCGAGGGACGAGATAACCGAAATAGCGGTGCAGGAGTACGATCCGGTGCTTGGCTGCACGAGTGATGCGTGGCGGAGTTACATTCGCATCTCCGGTGAGATATCCCCCGAGATATCACGCCTCACCTCGATCACCAAAGCCCAGAGCGAAACCGGCATTCCAGTGTCGGAAGCCTTGTCCTATCTGGTCAGCAGATATAGCGACCATGTTTGGGTCGCTCAGTGTGGTTTCGAGTATGACTTTCCGTTTCTTGAGCGAGTGTTTACTGGATTGGGCGACCAGCCTGTTCGGATCGACGCGATAGACACCAAAGTAATCTTCGCCGTCCTCCATCCGGAGCTCAGAGGAACCTTTTCAACGAACTTTCTCGCCGAATACTTCGCTATAGATCGGACGCCATTTGCTCGACATACGGCAGCTGGAGATGTCGCATTATTAACGGAGATCGTTGCGGGTCTGGTGAAAGAGGCGCGCGCTCAAGGACTCAATGACCTTGAAATAAGGCAAACGCTCATCATCAAAAGATTTATTCCGCCTCCGCTTTCCTAGTCCGTCTTTGAAGAAGCTTTTCACCTCGTGACCTAGGGAACCCGAGCTCGGGCGATAAAAAACCATCGGAGAGACGAATCTTTGACGTCGTTGCACGGAGCCCCTTGGGAATGCTCTCCGCCCTAACGGCGCTTAGTTTGTCAGGGGCGACGCTCGACCTTTTTCCAGCCGACCCAGGGTCGAAATGTGGCGACAATACGAACGATGTTCGAGCCTTGCGACCCCCAGTAGTAAGAATCTCCAAATACTATATAGTTGCACACACGTATGCTCGTTGGTCTCGCCCTTATCGTTATTCTCGTCGCTCTCAATGCCTTCTTCGTCGCAGCTGAGTTTGCAATTATTAAGGTCCGTTACTCATCGGTGGAGGCGGACGTAGCGACCGGGAGTAAGGTCGCTACGATCTCGCAAGGGATTCTCGACAAGCTCGATAAGTATCTCTCCGCCGCGCAAATAGGTATCACGCTCGCGAGCCTTGCGCTTGGCTGGGTTGGCGAACCCGTCGTGGCCACCTTCCTTGTCGAAGGGGCGCATGCGCTAGGACTGCCCCTCTCCGAAACCCTCGCGCACCAGATCGCTGTGCCGGTTGGATTTATCGTTATCACAGTGCTTCACCTTGTGTTTGGCGAGGCGGTCCCCAAGTACGCCGCGATCTACTATCCGCAAGAGTTTACCTACGCATGTGCGGTACCTTTGAAATTTTTCGCGGTCGCCACGGCCCCTCTTGTGTGGGTAATCAACGGGCTCACATGGCTCATTCTGACCCCCCTTGGAATTAAGGTGCAGTCTGAAGAGGATACTCATACCGAAGAGGAGCTCCGACTTCTTCTCGCGGAGAGCGCGCAGAGTGGCGAAGTGGGTGCGATTCAAAAAACTGAGCACGAGCTTATTGAAAAAGTTTTTAAATTCGACGAGCGCGTCGTGCGTCAAGTGATGGTACCCCGTCCGCAGATGGCCGCTCTGGATGTGGCTACGCCCGTTGATGAGGCGCTCTCGATGATCTCACGAGAGGGCTACTCCCGCGTGCCTGTCTATTCCGGGTCAAAGGATAGTATCGTTGGTATCCTTCATGAGAAGGAGCTTCTTCGACGGGTGCTCGATAAGCAGCCGATTGAGGTTGCGCAGATTATGCGACCGGCTCTTTTTGTACCAGAAACGAAAAAGATCGGCTCTCTGTTGCGTGAGCTCCAGAGCAAGCGAAGTCACATGGCGATCGTGGTCGATGAGTTCGGTGTCGCCTCTGGTTTAATCACCCTTGAGGATATCGTCGAGGAGTTGGTGGGGGAGATCCAAGACGAATATGACGATGAGCGTCCGGTGGTTGAAAAGCGCAAAGAGGGCGATTTTATCATAAACGCGCACGCCTCAATCTTGGACGTGAACGCGTATCTTCCAATACACCTCCCCGAGTCCGCCGAGTACTCAACGGTGGCGGGCTTGCTCAATGTTCTCTTCAGCGGTATCCCTGAGGTTGGACAAACATGCCAAGATGGCACGTACCTCTTCCGAGTTCTGAAGACCTCACGCGGGAGTGTTGATACGGTGCTCTTGAAGGTTATTACGAAAGAGAACCCAGCAGCAGAAGTGTGATATATACCTCTCAAGATATAGACTTCTGGAGGTTTTTCGCTTTGGTTGAGGTCCGTATTGGACTGCGCTATACTCGCCCAGTGTTGGTAGGAGGAGAGTATGTCACAGGCTCGCGTTGTGGATCGCATACGAATTGAAGATTTTGAGAAATTTCATGCGCCTCGTTTTCGAAAGGCGCCACCTCCCGTGACTTTCAAAGAGGTCGTGGTAACCATCCTTGTTTGTACGGTGATGGCACCATTTCTCTTCACGACCTTCTTCGTCATCCCGATGATCGGGCAGATATCGGTAGGTCTCGCGGGGGCCATGACCGCGATGTATCTCTGGTCCCGTAAGTCGATCGTCATCGCACTCACCATACTCGCAAGCGGTGGCGTACTCTCAAGTATCGCGTTCATGAGTATCCAGAGCATCAAGCACCGCATCGACGTTACGATGTTTATTCTTATCGCGCTTGGCATTCCGATGACGACACTCTTAACTGTGTTCGTCGCAATGAAGGTGTGGGAGCTTCGTGGAGGAGGAGAGTAAGGGTATGAGAATCGCGGGAGCTATTGTCGTTTCACTCGTTGCTATGTGCGTAGTCTGTGCATCAGCACTTGCAGACACCGCGTACTACTACTCAGTTAAGGGAATCATTAAGGGCATGCCTGGCGACGGCCTCGCGAAGAACGAGATGTTGGTTAAACACCAACCGATACCTGACTATCGTGATGACTCCGGCGCTATCGTTGGCATGATGGCGATGACCATGCCCTTCTATCTCAAAGAGGGTGTGTCGTTAGAGGGTATTAAGGCTGGCGATGCCGTTGAGCTCAAGGTAGAGCAGCACCTTCATCCAAAGTTCACCGAAGAGGTGGTCTCCATTAAGAGGGTAGAGTAGCTCCTCTTCACGCAGGGGGCGGCTACATATACGCTAAGCCTCTGCTCTGATAGGGCTTCTGTATTTCTAAATCCCCGTTAATCTCCGGCATGGAAGCGCCGATATCCTTTACGATAGGTGAGTCTTCGCTCGCCTGCTCAGGGGGAATGTGAAGCGGGTCCTATCTTATATACTCATACTTGGTCTTGGAGGGTGCCTCCATCGCTACGTTGACCCACCGGCCCCAATCGATGAGGGGTCCTTTCTGGTCCATGTGGTGAGAGCGCCTGACGAAAGCTTCCCGAAGATCCTAACCTGGTACACCGGCACGACACTCTCGCAGGAGATCGTCCTGCGCTACAATCCCGTTCTCATGACGCGAGAGTTGAAGGTCGGGGACAGGATCCTTATTCCTCACGAACTCGTCGCGAACCTGAACTCCTACGGTACGGCTCCTCACACGGGACAGTCCAAGCCCCCAAACCTCTTGATGGGTGAATCCGAACCTGAGCAGATAATCGCGCCTCCATCCCAAGTTATTCAGCAGGTGTCGACGCCCGCATCGAAACCGCGGGAAGGAGCTCCAGGGGGTGATTCACTCCCGGCGATGCCCCTGGAGACCTTTGGCGAGGAGATCAGCCCCGATCGGACAGAAGAGAGCGAAGAGGGTAGGTCTTCGTTGACCGCCCAAGAGGTTGAGGGGGCGCCTTCACGCGGCGAACAACCCCAACCTCCGCAGCCAACCTCAGCGGGTGAGAGTGATATGCCCCCTCCCGGATTGCTTGAGGAGTACGCGGGGTCGTGATAGCGCGCCTCTTAGCGCTTCCACCCCGAGATTGCGCGACCAAAGCGGGGGTCTCGGAATCCCCTTGTTGATTGAAGATCGACCAGGGTTCCGGCGTCCGCAAGAGCCCGCCCGACAAGGAAATTCTTAGGATCGCTGTTAGTTGGAAATCTGACGCGCCCACAGATGGTGGGTTTGGAGACGCCGGTGACTGACGGGTGGCTAAACGGCTCGCCCCATACGAGCCGCGCGGCGGCGTCGGCGAATATACGGGCCTCCATTGAGTTTGGGTCAAATCCGAAAGCGCTCGTTGATTCCACCGTGGGGTTACGCCTGGCAAGTCTAGCGAGGATATCTGCGAAGGTTCGTTGGTGCTCTTGCAGGATAATCTGCCCGGGTGATTTGCGCATAAGAGAGCGGAAGTGAGTTGTGACAACCGGATTCTTCCATCCTCCTCCACACAATCCGAAGTAGTACGGAAACTCGCAGTCCGAGGGGATAAAAGAAAGGGAGTACATCGCGAGATATGCTGAGAAATACTCGGCGGTACGGATGCGATCTGCGAGGGAAAGTACCGATCCCTCCACGGGAGCCGCGCCCATGAGTTCAGGGATCTCACGGTACCACTGTGGGTCCGATGACCGAGGGGGGCGTTGAGTTAAGAAGTTCGCGCCATCGCTCGTGACGGCGCTCCGCGTAAAAAGCAGTCGAAGGAGGTGCTCATTGACTGCGCCAGGGAGGCCTATCTCTCCGTTCACGTCGTGGGAAATTCCCGCCTCTCGTCGAGCGAGGAGGTCAGGGAAGTGGTTGAATGGACCTGTGTCCCAACCGAATACGGAGGGCTCCCGTCTCCCTATCTGGTTGGTGATAATACTCACGTTTCCTGTGTTCCCACCGTTGATGAACGCGATGGGGAATGCTCCTTGGGCCTTTGTTTGAAGCGCAAGGTGGAGGTGATGCATCGGCGCGAAGGGCGCTCCCTCGCCACCGTTCATAATATCATCTGAACGAAAATCGAAAGCGACCGGGATTTTCAGGATGTTGGCGAGTGCCTGCGCGTCTCCTAGTTGCGCCGTGTACGGGGCTTGATTCTTCTGTCGAGCGACGGAGGGCGGGAGATGGGCGCACGTTTGTCCGTGAAAACCGACGAGGTCTGGGGTGGTGTCACGATCGATCGTTTTTGCCGTTCGAGCCGAGACGATAGTGGCAAGGCACGCTTCGCCCACCACCTTGATGTAGTTGGCGTGAATCTCTGAAAGGGAGAGCGGCAGGATTTTCTCGGCGCGCGCCACATCGCCATCGGACGCTTTGAGTGTTTCTCTAAACGATCGAATCTGATCCGCAAGCTCAGTCGGAAACGGCCCCGCATAATGCTGGGCGTCGTGGATGCCACCATCCGGTGAGAGTTTGGTGATGACCACGTCAACTGCGTCGAGCGAGTTGCCGGTCATAACACCCATCGTGAGGAGATTGGGTTTCATTGGATGAACTTAAGCGGACTCGAGCGCTCAGGCGCCTTTGATGACCGCGAACAGATTCTACACTCCGGGGCAGTATACGGTGGATATCGGATATCGAGCAAAGGAGAAAGAACCTGTAGTCGCCAGTATCCTCGCCCCCTTCATTTACTAACGCAATTTGATTGGGTCAGGTCAGTGTGAGTCCGCATCCGCCACGGGTGACCCATGCTGGCTGGAAGTCCGCCATGCGCTTCTGAACGTCGGCGCGAAATATCTGAGAAACAAGGGGCTCGCAAAAAGCGCGATGGTTGTAGCTTGTTTCAAGCGTCGTTGGATCTTTGAGAATATTCCGAGCTTTGAAAAACGCTTGGATCTCCTCCTGAACGGGCAACAGATTTTTGCAGCTCCCCGAATCATCTAACGCTTTCATGGCGATGATAAGTTTTTGGATCTTAGGGGAGGTGCGAACCGCAAATCGAGTTACATCGACTACCTCGGCGGGGGTCTCGGAGTGGTGCTGCGCGAGGCTATCCAGAAACTGTCGCTTCTCAACGTGCTCAGGACCCTCAACTACTTTGAAGTTGAGGATCTTCTCGAAGTCGTTCGAAAGGATCATGAAAATGTGGTGGTCGAGTCCTTTATCTTGAAGGTGCTTCCTGAGGTCGTATTCAAGCTTGGTCATGTCAGTACGAGGAAACCCACATACTTCAGCGCTCACCTCTGTGGTGACCTTGTGGCTCAGGTACTTCCGGCCGTTTATTTCCACGAGGTCGTCGGCTGTGATGGAGACGAGAGGCGCATAGAGGTCCTCTAGGCCAAGAGTTCCCTGCGCTGAGCGGGGGGCTGTGAGAACTTCGAGAACCGAGGTGCCGAAGAGCTTTTGATAATCACCTTTGAGGGCGATATTTCTGACAAACCGATAGCAGCCTGGTGTGTCCATCTGCCCCTTGAAGTAGGTCTGGACTGTATCAGCGAGAGCCTTTTGAAGCACTGCGTCGACGAGACACGCGGTGGGATGGGTTGCGATGTTCTCTCGATGAAGTTGCCGTGCCCCGATCCAGGGATCGAATGGGTAGGACTCCTGAGAGCCTTTTGCCATTCCAGGTTTCCGCTGAGGGAGAAGCACCGCAAGGTGATCTCCGGCGGTAATGAAGTGTTCTTGGTAGTCCTGAATACAGTGCTGCAAACCGGCGATAAGCGATGGATCAAACCCGGAGCGCTTGAAGTCAAGCTCGAGGTACGACATTCGGTCGATCTCATCTTTTAGCCGATACAGGAGGTTGATCCGTTCCTTGGTAAGAAGCGTTGGGTGTCCAGCCGGAAGGGGAAGCGGAGTGGGTCCAAAATCTTTAACTCGCCCCGGATCGTCGTGGGCGCGGACGTCGGGGTAGGAGAGTACCGCAAGAACATCGGCCCAATACACCCCCAGGATCTCCCGTAGGTTCGGGTCTCGATAGATCTCCTGTGCTCCGTGATATTCGTGGAAGTCCTCGCTCCAGCCCCACGCGTGTATGTCAGGCGCGCCTGGAATAGAGGCAATCACTCTGTCGAGAGCGTGAGAGCCGAGTCGGTGAGGATCGTGCAAGAGCATGACGAGCTCGAGAACCGTCTTCTCATGGTCAGAGAGATTAATGAGCGCGCGTTCCGCTACCTGCCTGGCGACGAACGCTGCATGAATGCAGTGGTCTCTGCGTGTGTGGTCCACGTCAGGTCCGAAGAGTTTGGTGTGCGCAGCACCGCAGTTGTAGACGTCGCTTAGGAGTTCGAAGGACCACCACGAGTCGATAATCTGCTGGCCCGTTTTGCTGAGTTGCGGAGGAAGCGACTCGATCCACTCCTTGTAGGGCGTTGCGACGCCGGTTTCAGGCTGCACGGACCGCTCTTTGAGCACGTGCTGTCGGAAGTCATCGCCAGAGATGCACTCGATATCTTTTAAATCTTGGATTGTGGATGGTTGAACTGGGAATACGTTAAGGGGCGTTGAATCGCCTGGATTTTTGCCGGGAATTTGTACGATTCCTTGCTTCATCCTAACAATCTGGGCGGCCGTTTCCCTGACCAACGCACCGACTTGGAACGTGGCAGAGTCAACAAGCTCTGATAGTCAGTTATTGATACCCGCCTGATGGGGGCTAGTCAATCAAGGACTCACATATTTAATCCGCAAAATGATGGCGGCTACGATGACCCACGGATGGTAATCGCGATGTAGGAATGGCACCTCGCGCTGCGAGCTGAAAATCCTCAGGATTGAGGGCCATCTACACTCGCTGTTCCAGTTCGAATCTGTCTGTTCTAGCAGAGTGGTCAAAAAGGAATTCGTCATGAGCATTTCGAGAGTTTTCACGAAACAAGGAGGAGACGACAAAAAACACAGGCGTATCCAGTGACATACGTGGAGCATTTTTTTGGGCGGCTCTAGCCAAGTTGTAGTCGAACTATCGAAATGCGTAACAGGAGATCGTTTTAAACACCTCCCTGGAGCGTGTGGCAGCTCGCCACGCTCATGTGTAGGTGGCTATGGGTAGTGAATGGGCCTGGATTGAAGGGGGTGAACCAGCTGAGGGCGAAATAAGCGGGCGCCTGGGGGGTGCGCACCTCGCAATCTGATTGGTCGGGCAGAGAGGATTTGAACCTCCGACCTCTCCCACCCCAAGGGAGTGCGCTACCGGTCTGCGCCACTGCCCGACACGGCCTCACGTTATCGAATGTCCCGAAAAGTATCAAATCGAAACTCGCTATTTTGACACCTTTGTCGGTTTCAATTAACCTCCCGCTACCTCGAAGTGACGGGCTTTCGCTGGTCGCTGAAAAGGGCACGGGGCTTCGCCTGGTGCCGAGAGGTAACGAGATGCTTGGGGGCCTATAGCTCAGTTGGTAGAGCGCTACACTGGCAGTGTAGAGGTCAGCGGTTCGACCCCGCTTAGGTCCAATTTTCCCGCTAAGCGCTCGCGCCCAGGGGCCTTGCCCCTCTCGCCGCTGATCGCGGCTTCACCCCGCGCCGGTTTCCGCTCGGCGCTGGCGCCCAGGGGCTTCGCCCCTTTCGCCGCTGATCGCGGCTTCACCCCGCGTTATTTCCCGCTAAGCGCTCGCGCCCAGGGGCTTCGCCCCTTTCGCCGCTGATCGCGGCTTCACCCCTCGTCGGTTTCCGCTCGGCGCTC
>JAIXQT010000160.1 GCA_027485595.1 Pseudomonadota bacterium
CAACAAGGTCGCTTTAGTAGCGGCTATGAGGAAAACCATTATCATCCTCAACGCTATGCTTAGGGATAAAGTGCATTTCCAATCAATTTAATATTGATTTTCAACACAGCCGCTCCGGAGGGCCGGAACCTGCGACGGAATTTTCGTGCATCACCGGCCACCCGGAGGGCCGGAACTCGCGGCGACATTTTCGTGCATCACCGGCCTCTCAGGAGAGAGGCCCTCCGGGTCGGCTTTAAGGACACGCGGCGGTCATTCCTGACCGCCGAGACATCGCACATCGCGAACGACCGCTATCGCCACCCTGACTCTGATTTTCAGGGCGTGTTCGATGCGATACCACCGAAAACGCCTCGCAACTCCAATCCGTTAGACAGCTTTCCGGAGAGATGAACCTTGTTGAGCATCCTCTGCCGCCTGACACGAGACTCAGGGTTAAGCTCACGGTGCTATCTGCCGATGTAGGGTATGTTGGTGGAGAAAGAGGAACTCCTGTTCCGCTCTGTGATGGTGTGACGGTCCCTTCGCTTGAAACGATGAAACGATCCTCATCGGAGCCTAGAAACTCACCCGCGCCGTTCACACGACGGAACTCGTTTTCACCAACCCGGCACAGCGATAGGCAGACGCAGCCATGAGGCCGTGTCACCGGGGCGAAACGAACGGAGAATTATGGCGTCACGAACTCGGGAAACAAGGGGAAGACGTGGTGTCGTGCCGGATTATGATCCGCGTCCGTATCACAACCGAGTCACGGCACTCGCGCGACGAGGGGTGTTTGCGTTCATCGCGCATCGCGTCGAGCCTGCACAGCAAGAATCTCGTCCCACCTACGGGCGCACATCCGACACTCTCTACCAAGTAACTCGCACAAGAGCTCGATCCCACCTCCCTCTACTTTTTACCGTGTGTATGGCAATCCTCGGCGGCGCAGCAGAGAGTGCCATTGCTGAAACACCATGCGTAGCCGAGAGATGCGGCCAACACCAAACAGCCGTATGTCTTCGCGGCGATGGCTGCCCGAGTGGATGTGGTCTTACCTGCCAAACATCAGAGCCTCAACCCCTCGCATGGGCTCGCCACCTTCCCAGCGCCTCGTTAGTGGGCAAACGGCTCTCGATCGACATACGAACCATCGGCGGTATTCTTGAGAACAACGAGACGTTTCACTTCGAGCTCCTTACGGCTCAAGGACATCGCTACGCAACGGTCCTGAGCGAACTCTACGCAGATGCCCACCGGATATGTCATGTCATGACGCTCTCCCGTCACATCTCCTTATTTCAAGAGTGCGGGTTCGACGGTGCCCGCGGTGCGGAGCTCGCAAAGCGATGGAACTTGGGGATCAAGGAGCTGAGGGAGCTCAACGAACCACGTGAAGATTCTAGGCATCCCTTGGGCGAGAGAGCCCATGAGATCCTGCAAGGCCTACTCTCAGATCGACAAAGCCCGCTCTTCCTGCTCGAGAACGGAAGCACCCTGGTACCTCTCCCTACGGAACAGGTTGGAGAAGTTGTACAGGGGCATGCGCGACTCCCCCTCGCTCGAGAGATACCGCTTCACTCATGCTCCTTACCTAAGGTAGCCAAGGGGTCCCTCTTATTTGACGTATGTAGATCGGCGCTTCCCTATCCTCCGGTCTCAATCGAGGTGAAGAATAACTTTCTTGTGCTTACTCGACAGACCTCGGATGAAACAGATGTGCTGATCCAGGTGTCGGTCAAGAAAGCGGGCGTGGAAGGCCCCGTTCCGATCGCTATACTTCCTCTACGCGTGCACGCGAAGTCACGCTACTAATTGCGTACCTTACTCAAACACAGGGACCGATAGTCAGGCCCGTCTCGCCTAACGCCGACACATTACATGAAAAAACCCTGACAAAGCTCATCGCTCCGTCAGGGCCCTTTCGACACTGGTTTGTTACGTTACGCTGCCTTCGCGGTAAGGAATCGCTCAGCGCGGCTCACCTTCGAACGTGGGCGACGTCGGTGAATCGGACGACGACCAACTATCTTGAGCTTAACCTCCTCCTCACCATCATCATCGAACGATGGCTTCTTCCCGAGGTCGATGTCGTTCATCGAACCGCTCAACTCGTTGTAGAGGGTCTCAAGAGCTTTCTTCTTTACTCGTGAGATATGGCACCGGCTGTACCCAAGGGTAGCGGCGATATCCATGATCTGCTGCTCCTGAATAAATATCCGCTTGATGATCTCTCGCTCAAGTGGGTCGAGCTTATCACATGCCAACGTGCTCTGGCTGTGAAGCTCCTTACGCCACAACATCTCATCCGGGAGGGGCGCGTCCTGACTTGCGAGAGCGTCAGCCACCTCTGCGGAGTTCAACGCTCGGAACTGGTGACCGAAGAGGTGATCCGGCTCTCCAACCTGAACCTCCGACTCATCGCTGTTAAAAACTGGGATACTATGTGCAGCCGCCGCGGTCGTTACCGCGCGAACTAAGTTACCTTTAAGGTGATAGAACAGGAATGTCATGAAGCTTGCGCCCTTTGCTGGGTCAAATCGCTTGACAGCCTCACACAACGAGAGGTCTACGATTGAATCAACCTCATCGAGATCCATCCGCGCGTGCCAGCGACGAAGGATGCTCCGTCCGAGCTTACGAGCCTTGAGGCGATACTTCACAATGAGAGCCTCTTGTTGATAGGGAGTTGGAGGAGCTTGCTTGGCCTTGCGGGCTTCAGAGAGCTTGATGACCTTAGCACTCTTCTTGGCGGCGGTCTTGGCGGCACGTGCTGCGATAGCCGCGCTCTTTACTTTGCCCTTTACTGATTGTCCTACTGCTTCAGTCATGGTCGTTTGCCCTTTTAAAGTCTTCCAAAACCCGTCAGAACCAGCGCCAAGGTGCGCGGTAGACACCCCCTCATCCGCATAAGGCCAGCCGGTGCTTCAGAAAAAATACGGGGCACGCAACTGCCTGTATTTACGCCTTTTTTAGAGCTTAAAAAGGGGCTAACCCTCTGATTCAAAGGTGCCGATACCCCTTATGGGGAGTGGGGTGCCCCGTTTGGGCCCCGTACAGAGACAGGTGGAAAAAGAAGAATCTGCATCAACGCGTCTCTCAGAGGAGGACGCAAACAACCTGGTAGTCGAACATCACGGATGGGCGGAAAGCATCGCTCGCTCCGTCGCGCGGGCGTGGAATCTCGACTGGAGGCTCGACGGTCTGGACGGCGCGGCGATGGAGGCTCTTATCTTCTGCTCACGAAGGTTCGATCCGAACCGAGGAATACCCTTTAAGGGATATGCCCGTCGACGAATTCACGAGGCGAGTACTGACGCGGCTCGAAAATCGAAGGGATGGGCTCGCGCAGCATCGAACCGTCCAGCGGCGGAGGTCAAGGCTCGAGAGCTCTCCGTTGAACTGTATGGCGTATTTCCCGAACTCCGAGACGGACAGCTACCGGTCCATGAGTCCTCAGGAAACGACGACGCTGACGCGAGAGCGGCGATCAGAGAGCTCCTTATGGGAGCGAGCCTCGTCGCGACGCGGGAAGCTATCGCGACTGGTCCCCTTCCGGATGAGCTCATGGATTACAAGCGAGTCGTCACGGTCATGGCGAGCCTTGAGCCGGTGCATCAATGGCTTCTCTACAAGGTCTATTGGGATGGAACCTCTTTGCGAAATGTAGCGACGGAATGGGAGACCGACGGGTTGAACGTGATGCGCGAACATAAAGTGCTCATGGCCTACCTGCAAAAAAGCCTCGCGCAGGGGAAACCAGCGCCCACCCCTAAGGTGAGACCGGGCCTGAAACCGCTCATAGCAAAATTCAAAACGACGAGTGCCATGGGACCTTTTACCGATGTTCTCGCCAGCACCGCGTGATACAAACAGCAGAAGATACTAACGGAGATTCGAGATGACGAAGGGAAAAGACGACAAAGAGAACAAAGTTGGCAAGGTAGGTGCCTCCCAATCCACTAAGGGCGTTAAGTCCACCGAGGCGGTATCGGATGTCGATAAGGTAAAGGCGACCTCAGCGGTTGGACGTGTGAGCGCGGTCAGTGGTGTCGGCGCGGCGGGCGCTATCGGCAAGATAACGCTCGATCAACGAGATCGACTCATGAGTATCGTCTCGGAAGAGGCGGCTAAACTCGCCGCACAGGGAGTTATTCCTCACAATCAACGCGAGATAGTCGAGCAAGCCGTGAAGATGGTAATCGACGCGTCACTTGAGGAGAATTCCGACGAGAAGAAGCGATAACGGGTCCCCTCTCGAAGGGCGCATTTGCGAGAAAATGACGCTTTTGCATACCTCGGGGATGCGCTACCTTTTGTCGCATGACCACCGCTGTATTCCAAGACTTTCAGCCACTCAAAGATCCTCATCAAAAGGCTCTCCACATCAATCTTGACGCCTCACGATACGGCGCGTTCGCCGAGATAGGCGCCGGGCAGGAGATCGTCAGCCTCTTCTTTCACGTTGGAGGGGCCTCTGGCACCGTAGCGAAATCGATGTCGGCGTACGACATGACGGTGAGCGATAGCATCTACGGACGAACCGGTCGGTACGTCTCGAAAGAACGGCTGATCTCGATGCTCGACCATGAGTACAGGCTCTTAATCGAGCGACTGGACGCCTCGCGTGGAGCGACGACGGGATTCTTCGCGGTGGCGGACACCGTGTCAGCTCGAAACTTCGCGGGGACGAATGAGTGTCACGGCTGGCTTGGAATACGATTTCAATCAACACCGAAGTCTGAGCCGAATCAGATACTACTTCATGTGCACATGATGGACCCCGACAACGTCCGACAGCAGGAAGCGCTCGGACTCATCGGTGTCAACCTCACCTACGGGGCGTTTTATCTCTCTCACGATATGAACCTCTTCCTCGAGCACCTCCTGGATGGAATCACCAACAAGCGTCTTGAGGTAGATTACGTTGAGCTCAGCGGCCCCGCATTCGAAAAGGTTGATCATAAACTCCTCACCGTCTCCCTCCTTCGCAAAGGTCTGGCAAGCGCGATCCTCTTCGATGTCGACCAGAAACCGATCCCTCCCACTGAGTTTTTTCACAAGCGACCTATCCTCCTTGAGCGGGGGTCCTTCCGCGCGCTGCACCACATGTTCCCAGACCTCGTTGGCTCGTGTAAGAGCCAGCTACGAGGCGCAGCGGGAGAGCGAGACCAAGAGGCGGTCTATGTTCTTGAGCTCACGCTGAACAACATCCTGCGAGCTCAACAATCAACCGATGATGAGGTCCTCACGGTTGTCGAGCAGCTGTGCAAATTTGGACACAATATCCTCGTCAGTAACTACTCAGAGTTTTTCCGGCTCACGGAATATCTCCGGCGGTTCTCGAAATCGCCTATCGGCTTCATCGTGAGCGCAAACCTCTTGCCCCTCCTCCTTGAGGATGAGCGATACAAACTCCTCGAGGGTGGCGTGCTTGAGGCGTCGGCCCGTCTGTTCCAACAGAACGTGAGGCTCCTCACCTATCCCGTTGAATCGAGCCTCTTCACATTTTACCTGGAGTTGATCAAATTCAACGTCAATCAGATCTCCTACCCCCAACAAGGTATGGTGACCGCGGGGAACTTGAGTCTCACCAACGTGAATCAACATCTTCTCAAATACCTCGTGGAGTCACGTATCGTGATCGATGTTCCGGTGAAGGAAACGGTGGAGCCGCAGCCGGCTTAACAACCTCAATCAGCGAACAGGGAGGCAGGTCAGCTTGCCTCGACGTAGCGAAGCGAAGGCGGGTCCTGACCTCCGCGCGGCATCGGAGAGGGAAGTCCGTTGACGGTGCGAGATAGTGCGGCGACCAGGAATGGTCGCCTTCCAGTTTTCTACTTCCCCCGCGCCTGATACCGCGCGAGCTGCATCTTGTAGAATCGTATAACGTTCTGATTGGCGACCTTGCCCTGTTCAATCGCCTCACCGACCTCTCCTAGATAGGTACCGGCGGTGCTCACATCGCCGACGGTCATCGACACGGCGACAAGATAGAGCATACCTTCAGTGCTCTCGGGCTCAATTCGCAGAGCTGTCTGTATCGCTAAAAGCGCGCCATCGTAATTACCACTCACCGACCGGAGAAACGCGCTCCCGAGCCATGCTGGAGCGAAATCCGGAGCGACCTCATTCAATCCACTCATAAGGGCTTCCGCCCGTTTGTGTTGCCCTGTCTCAAGCCAAAGCTTTCCGAGCTTATAGATGTCGTTAATCTCATCGTCAGAGTACTTGCGTCGTGGAGTATCAGATGTTCGGCGCTGCGGAGATTCCATGCTACTCACCCTCCCCCGGCTTCTCAGAGAGCCAGTCAAGGATCTGGCGCAGCATCGCGGCTTCAACTGCGTGCTTACGCTCACTCTCCCGATCCGCGACTTCCTCACGCAACGCCTCGACCGATTCCTGGCGAGCATAAAGAGACGACACGAGGGTCTCAAGGCGATAGAGATTACCTCCGTCCGGCAAGAGTGCCAGCAACGGAGAAAGCGAGAATGAATCTGGCGGACCGCCTATCGTTCCTGACATAGCCCTTCTCCCTACTGCACCTCGATCGCGAAGCGACCCTCATACACACACAACCGAGCTTCAGCGACCTTCTCTTGGTTGATAATAAGATTGACCATTCCGGAAACCGGAAGACTCGTGGTCAAAATAGCTCCTCCTTGGCTGAGCTCCGCCAACTCAGAGGCCTCAACCTCAAACGACCCGAACTCTACGGAGAGCTGCGTAGCCCCCTCGGCTATCTGAGGAACTGTCAATGCTCCTGGAGTCATCTCGCAACCGAGCTTTCCACCAACATCGACGAGACGGGCAGGCATCCAGGGCTTTGTTCCCACCTTAATCGTGATCGATTCTGAGGCCTTCACCTCAAGATCGATAACCGTGCCCTTGGTCAGATACTCAGACAACATCTGCGGAGGAACCCCGAGTTGAGCGACCTCCAGCCGAACCATAGAAGGTGCCGCGGTTGTCTTCGAGAGAAGTTGAACCTGCCTGCGCCACAGCCCATCGAGCGTTTCCGCCAAGCGCGGCCCCAATCCAACCCACAGGGTGAGAGGGAGGGTGTTCAGGGTATAGGAGACGCGAATAGAGCCAACAACGGGCACCGAAGAAACATCCGCGCCACGAGAGAAGGTAACCGTTGTGGCCTCGGGCCCACTCCAAGAGAGCCCTAAACTCGCGACGAGGCGGCGCATACAATACTCAAGCACTATGTTGGCCGCTTGTGCCCCAGCACCCGGAACTACCTCATCACTCAAGGAGTCGGCGTGCTCGCCCTCCATCGCAACCACCATCTGCTCACCAGCGACGGTACCAACAAAGGCGCCATCACTCACCGGAGGACTCGCCAACACAGGCCTAATTTCAGATATCTTCGCCTCAACACCGAGAGCATGAAGAACGGGCAACCAATGGGCGGCGAATCCAGGAAACCATTTCTCTGGACGGCATCGCAAAAAACCTCGTGAGAACCCCGCGTCACTCGGATGCACACGACGAAGCGATCGGTGCGGCTCCCAGAACTGCACATCGTGCCCCTCACCTGATGTTGCGGTATCCCGTTCGTTCACTTAGTCCTCTCCCGTTGTCCCCTCGTCACCATTATGTGCATCGGCGCGTGCTTCATCGACGTCGAGCTCCTCGAGCTCCTGATCAACATCGGCGAGTCGCTCCTCCGCTTTTTTGAGATCAGCGGCGGCCTCGCGTCGTTGTCGCTCCAAACGCGCATGCTCTCGAAGAAGTCTCGCTTTGTGGGACGCACCCGCCAGCACATGGAGTGTGTTGCCAGAGCGCAACCCGCTTGACGGTCCGACCCGCTCAAGCAGGTAGCGATTCGACGCGATCGCAGTGTCGATCTCCTGAAGCCGAAAGGTGCGCACTTTGAGCTCCGCGAACACCTTCTCTCGATAGAGCTCCAACTCAGTTCGTGTTGTTCCCACATCACTCGCCCTCCTCAAGAGCAAGTCGAAGGACCGTTCCGACAAACGCCACCCGAGCGTCTACATCGAGTCCGCATAACTCCTCGGCAGCTCGCCTGAGCTGCTCCGACCTTTCATCGTCACAACCCAGATAGAGCTGAGCATCGCTGCCGTCAATAAGGACCGCCACCGCGACCAACGCACGCTCTCGAGCGCTCAGAGCTCTCCAAGAGGCTAAACTCATACCTGTTCGTCCTCCTCTCGAGATCGCACAGCTCGGGAGCGGCTCTGACTCGACGAAGAAGAACCGATCGGTTGGTCACCACTCTTCGCCCCAACATATTGCCCATAGATGTAGCCAGCCACTCCGACTAGGAACGCGACGACACTCATCAGGCCGATCAAAAGATACGCGAGACTGTTGTATTCACTTACAGGCACTCTCCAATACCTGAGAAACGGCACGAGCGGTTCCTCCATCACACCACCACCGCCAAAAGCGTTCTCCGTGACGGAGAGGGAGATTGCGGATGGTTTGACCCCAGGTACCGCGCGGCTAACCGCCTCCCGGAGCTTCTCTTGATCAAGTGAGACACCTTTCTTGACCTGCGTGACTATCGATACCGAGGGTTCACTTCCGATGGGAATAGAGTGAGAACGAACGATCACACTGACCGTAGAAACAGCGCCGTGTCCAAGCAGCAGCTCCTCTACCTCCGACGCTATCGCGCGGTCCATACGGAGGTCCTCTACATCTTGCGAGGCGGGCAAGATGCCACTCGGCGACATCAGATCCTCAAATGAGGCACCTCGTTCGGCCGGAAGCCCGAGCTTCGTCAACAAGGCGACCGCCCCACCAAAGTCTCCCGACGACACCTGCACAGAGTACCGGGCCTTCGATCCCCGTCCCTTCTCAACGTGCGCCTGGATTCCGTGCTCACCGAGAACCGCGACGAGTTTGTTAGCCTCTCGCTGGCCGAGGTCATCCGCGACAGGGGACGACCCGCACCCCGTCGAGAACACCACACCCAAGCCTATTGTAAGAGCGAAGAGCGCCTTCATACGTTTTACCGTCCGGTTGGAACCACCGTTACCAGGAACTCAACATCCCCGAATCGGACCCAGTCTCCATGCTTCAATTCAACAACGCCGTCCTCCCGCTTGTATTGCCCCCGTTCACCGACGCGAACAAAGACACCACGCTCACTCATCAGGTCCTGAATCAGAAATCCTTGCTCGGCACTCACCGACATCAGCGCGTGCGGTGTTGAGATACTCGGATCCTCGATCACCAAATCAGTTCCCCGAATGCTTGAGCCGGTCACGAAGAACTTCCCCTCTCGAAGCTCAATTGCCCGTCCATCGGGGCTCTCAAAGCTCACCAACCAACCGAAGAGACGACCTGGTCGCATCTTGCCGGTTTTCGGCCCTGATTGCTGGGTTTCGACACGAGCGTGCGGACGTTCGGTGTGTCTCTCGGGCGAACGCTCGTGAGGCCGACTACCTCCCTGCTGTCCACCTTTGCGAGACTCCTCACCTCGATGCTCCTGCCGTTGAGACTCCCCACGATCACGAGGCGCATTATCTCGACGATCCTGTCCACCGTGGTGTGCCTGGCTATTTTTGTGATCCCTCTGCCCCTTCTGCTCATGCGACGGCCGAGCCTGTTTAGCGTTCGGCTGCTGAGCGGGTTGCTTCTGGGGAGGTGGTGGCTGCACAGGAGCAGGAGCTCGCCTCTCTACCTGTTGCCGAGGAGGATTCTGTCGGGCCGGAGGCGGCTCCGGAATGGAGGGGACCTCTGGCTCCGGCGGCGCCGCCTGCTGAATCGGCTGCGGAGCGATATCGAGATCAAAATCATCCTCTCTGGACATATAGTTCGCCAAAGGATCGCCGCCATCCTCAAAGTCGTTCACGTCCTCCTGGGGAGCCGCGACACGAAGCGGTGGTTCCTCGACCGGCGCCGTCACGGGAACCTGACGCGCCGAGGGGGCTGGGGCCTCCGCCG
This sequence comes from Pseudomonadota bacterium, assembly GCA_027485595.1. GTDB lineage: Bacteria > Bdellovibrionota_C > UBA2361 > UBA2361 > OMII01 > OMII01. The sequence goes on from JAIXQT010000160.1 coordinate 9,907, forward strand.
ATGAGTCGTACGAGTCGAGCTCGTCTAAGAATGCGTCAAAATCGTCGTCATCATCATTCTGTGCGGCGGTCACAGGATTCTGTGCCGGAGGTGGAGGCTCCGCCATCACTGGCTGCGCCGCCTCAGCTTCGAACTCCTGGAGGAAGTCGGCCAACGGATCAACCTCCTCGTGGTCTCCGTCATCACCAAAGGATGGCTGCCCTTGCGCCGCGATTGGAGCGACGGGAGGCGGAGGGGGGGCATCCATCCGCATCAACTCGTCCGCGGAAGCGGAGATCGTCTTTTGACGAACGCGCCCTCCCTGCTTCGTTGGGTCGCTCTCCAAGGCTTTTGCGCCCCCATCAAGGGGATTGTTACATATACGGCAGCGTGACGCGCTCGTCGGCACCAAGCTTCGACACGATGGGCATCTCACGAAAGTTAATTCACTTGATTCACTTGCCATATCGCTCTCCTTTCAAATCTCTTTCGTCTTTTATTTCCCACACCGCGCGAACCTTTGTGAGGTCGCGCACCCTCTACTTCATACCCGAAACTAAAGAACCGACGATTAATGACGTGACGACGATAACGCCGCCTACTACCCCCACCAGCGCTAATCGCCCCTTCGTTGTCAATCTTCCGAAGAATCGTCTCAACGGGCCTCCATCAGCTTGTTCCGCTGCTCGCCGTACCTCGTCGGGGGTGCGCAAGAAGGTCGTTCGACTTTTCTTTCTATTCAAACGTGAGGACCTACCATTGTCACCGATATCGTACCCATTCAGCATTTCGAAAAAAGCACTGGGAGAGCCACCGGAGGATACAAAGCGTTCCTCATCACCCGGTGAGAAACAGAGACCAACGGTAACGCCTCCACCGAAATCGAGACAGAGGGGCTTATCTACGGACTCCGTCGATTGGTCTTTGTGGAGGATACCGCCGTCATAACTCGTTCCGTTCGTACTCGTATCAGTTACACGAACGAGTCCCGACATGGTTACCTCAACGAGACAGTGTCGGCGAGATACGTGTGGCACGCCAAGCCACATATCACTAGAGGGATCTCTTCCCAACACGACCGAGGTCCCCGGCATCAGCATGAGCTGCGCGGGGCGAGCCGTTTCAGAGAGCGACATCAGTAACGGGTATCGTTTCTCTTGATGAACGGGTTTGGCAGAACCTATCTCCGGTTTTTGAAGAGCTCCTGTCACATCCTCTGGCGACAGAATCCCAACAAGGGTGACATCCCGTCCGAGCGATATCGGCGTGCCCGGTTGAACATTAACCCGTCCCGAAATCTGCTGCTTGTTGACGAAAGTACCATTTGTAGAGCCCAGGTCCTCGACCCAAAACTGCCCTGACTCAAATCCGATCCGAGCGTGCCTTGAGGAGATGCTTGGCGTATCCACCCTCAGAGAACATTGTCGCGAACGACCAATCAGCAGTGGTTGTTCGGGAACGAACGAAATAGTGGCTGAAGGATTCGAGACAAGCAGCACCGCCGGAAATTTCGGACCATCGCTCGCGCACGCTTGCCGAAGCACTCGTATGCCAGCGCGGTCGGGAGATTCCGCCTCTTTAGGCAAGAGATCGTTATCGAGCGCGGTAAGTCGGAGAACCAACGGACCGAGGTCAACGACCGCCTCGCCCTCATAGAGCCCCTCAAGGAACTGCGGCGTATAGGCCCCCGCGTTATCCGATACAGGAGAGAGGCGAAAGCGACGCCCAACGTCGCGGGTAATCAGGATGCCG
>JAIXQT010000248.1 GCA_027485595.1 Pseudomonadota bacterium
ACCCTGGTAGGTAAGCGATGTGACGGAGACCTCGAGTAATGCCGACCGACACGGATCAACACCCCTCCGAGGAGCACCAAGAATTTCTTCGCTCCGTCAAGCTCTTCTCCCTTCTGGATGAAGGGGAGGTAGCAGCCCTTCACGCTGTGCTGCAGGAGCGGACGGTCCCCCGCGGCAGCCACCTCTTTCATGAGGGGGAGAGCGGCAACTCACTGTTCATCGTTAAGGCTGGTAGCGTGGAAATTTACGTCAACGATTTCGAGGGAGAGAAGCTCGTCCTCACCTCCCTCTCACCTGGCGAGATCTTTGGCGAAACCTCTGTCTTTGATCCGGGCCCCCGCTCAGCCAGCGCTCAAACCACGGAGGAGAGCGCTGTGTGGGAGTTTCCCCGCACCGCGCTGCTTGAGTTTCTCCGCGCGAAGCCAGAAGCGAGTATCGATCTCCTCGCCATGGTCTCGCGACGACTTCGTGAGGCGGACAATCTCCTGATGGGACGCGCGACAAGCAACGTTAATATGGCCTTCGAAAGCAATCTCTCCATTCCCCAGCGCATCGCGAATTGGATCGCGGATTTTAGCGGCAGCATGCCGTTCCTGGCGATTAACGCCTTTATATTCCTCGCCTGGATCGTCCTCAACGTTGAACTCATTCCAGGGATCGTGGCCTTTGATCCCTATCCCTTTGGCTTCCTCACGATGTCGGTATCGCTCGAGGCGATCTTTCTCAGTATTGTGGTGCTTCTCTCGCAAAACCTTAACGCAGCCAAGGAGCGCGTGAGAAATGATATCGAGTATGAGGTGAACTTGAAGGCCGAACGCAAGGTAACCGAGCTGCATAAAAGGATTTCGCAGCTTCATAACGATCTCAGTCGTCGACTCGCGGATCTAGAGGAGCACCGGTAAGTGCACAAACCTTGAGAGATGCCTCTCTGACAAACGGGGCATTTCTTTTGAAGAGTTTCGATTTCGAAGTAGAGTGAATATCCACTTACACTAACTGACATGAACGCTTTAGTATGAAACAGTGTGGCTTAGGATTTCCAGGCAGTATGACAGAAAAATATCTGAACCAGCACGCTGAAAGCATCCACAAAAACTTGGACGCGTGGGAGTCCAAGCCGCTGCTGCGGCGCCTTTACAGGACATTTCATCAGACCATCGCAGAAGTAGCACTGCCCCCAGAGGCTGGCATTACGGTAGAATTGGGTTCTGGCATCGGTACGATTACGGATACCATATCACACTGCATCCGCACCGATACTTTTCCTCACCCACGTATCGACAAAGTTGAGTCAGCTTACTCCCTCTCCTTCGACGACAGCACCGTAGCAAACATTATCCTCTTCGATGTATTTCACCACCTTCGCTATCCGGGCACTGCTCTGCGAGAGTTTCAAAGGGTTTTAATCCCTGGCGGTAGGGTGATTATTTTTGAGCCGTGCTTGAGCCTCTTGGGTCTCCTGGTCTTCGGAGCATTACACGACGAGCCCTTACAGTTACGCGAACCAATAACATGGTTCGCTCCTCCCGGATGGAATCATCAGGAAGACCCCTACTACGCGGCGCAAGGCAACGCGTTCCGGGCGTTCTGTGTGGAGCAGGCCGATGGGGCGCTCAGTGAGTGGGAGATTATCCACAAGAACCGCTATTCGGCGATCTCCTACGTGGCATCGGGAGGGTATAGCAAAGCTCAACTCTACCCTGAATTCCTCTATCCCATGATGAAAAGGGTGGACGCTCTCTGCGACCTATTCCCGTTGTTGTTCGCCACTCGACTCTTGGTAGTTTTGCGTCCACGGGGATAACCTATTTTCCCGTGTCAGATGACCCCTCTGTTGCGGCGATATCGGACTCATCCACCTCAAAGCGTCTTCGAATGCCGCGCTCGGCTCGCACGCCCCAAGTCCGTCATTATCGCTCTACGCCCCTTACATACCGCTCAAGCATCCTTGTTGAGTTTCACGCACCTTCTCACCTGCTCGAGGTCGACAATCGGAACTCGGTGAGGATGCTCCTGACGAATCGCGTCACAATACTCCTGCACCAACGGGTCAACATCGATATCTCTAACCCAACCTGACTGGTACGCCTTGAGCATCTGAATATACCCCTCTGTCGGTAGAGAGTCGGGGACGCTTGGGTCCAGGCGTCGAATCGCGATCCGCAGGTGGTGAACCGCCTCCTTCCCCTCCTCAAGAGGTGGTTGTACATAGGGGGCATCAACGCCCTCGTATCCCCGATTCTTCCAAAAATTCACTCTCTGTCGCGTGGTGATCCCAGACCGAGCGTCCAGCTCTAAGAGTTCAGGGGACATGGCGTTCGGGTCGTTCTGCTCGGAGATCGCCAGCCTTGCCCCCCACGAACGCATGAGCTCCTCTGTGTGAGCTATCAGCGATTTCGCGATGCCTCGCTTACGCTCGCTCTGGTCAACATACAAATGCTCTCCAGCGACAAACGCTCCTATCTCCGGGTGATCGGATTGCAGGAGGGTCATGTGCCGCGCTCCCAACACGCGGTCCCCCTCAACGACAGCAATCATGTCCCATAGTCGCGACTCTCTGTTCAGCAAGCGCAACAGATCCTCGGGGGATTCAATCTCGTTGGTATCGGGAAACGCTTTGGCATAGAGGTCATAGCAGCGATCGAACAGCCTTAAAGCTTGTGCATAGTCGCTTTTGAGCATCTGTCGAATGCTTACGGCCTCTATCTCACGCTTGAGATCAAGGGAGATCTCCACCGCCAGCAGTGGCGTTGCATCGGTGAGTGAGCAGCTCTCCCCGTGCTCACCGCCCGAGAGAACCATCCCTAGGGGCCTAGCCTCGGAGCCGTAGACGAATGACATGCCGCACAACCCCTCACTGGTATTCTGCGTGAGAGTACCTCCCTGCGGGGCCCAACGATCAAAAGATGCCGCACCTGGATTCGTGGAATAAACACTCATACGGGTCCCTCTCCCAGGGTGACGCTGCACCCGAAAATAACAACCTCAGCATATTATCACAGCGGCGGAATGCTATGTAACGCTCTATGGTCACCTCAGAGAAGGGCATTCCAGTCGGATATAGTACGGTCCTGCCAAGGCTTGGCATCTCCTGTACTCCGACAGAGGGCCAAGGCAGCAAAATCGATATCAGCAACCGCCATGCCCTCACTATTGAGCGGCGACTGAGCGAGCAGAGCGCTCTCAGGAAATGGAGCTTTACTGGGGGTCATAATTGAGCTTCGGCCATAGCCCGTCTCCAATCCGAAACACTCAATCGGACCCGTGACGCACGCTTGAGCCACAAATATCTCATTCTCAACCGCGCGAGCATGTGAACAAAAGTTAACTCGCTGATAGCTCATTCTACTCTCCGAATAGCTCGGAACACACAGAAGCTCTACTCCCCGTTCCGCAAGCCTACGAGCGGCCTCAGGAAATTCAGAGTCGTAACAGACCAGAACCCCTAAGCGTGGATCCGGAAAGCTCTGCAATCCGGTTTCATTCACTAACCCCCACGGCTCAATCTCCCACTGAGTTCTGCAGTTTTTTGGCTGAAAGAACATGTCGCCCTCCGGGGTTACTACCGCGGCTACATTCACAATCCCTTTCGCCGAGTGTCGCAAGTGAGATCCTCCCACAATGGTCGCTTGAACAGAGGCGGCCAATCGTTTGAGCGCGCTTTCGATCGAATCGCTGAAGGGCGCCAACAGTCCAGCCACCTGATCGGTTCTCCCGTCGGGAAGGGCCGTTAAGATCTCAACCTCAAATAGTTCCGGCAGAAGGATGGTGGTGGCACCCTGGGCGACCGCCTGTCGCACGAGAACCTCCATGTGCTGGAAGAATTCGTCGACATGCCGGATCTTCTGAACACCCCACGTAATCGAGGCGAGTCGAGTTATCTTGTTAGATTCAGGATTATTCATGTGATGAAGCTCGGGTTAAGAATTTCAACTCCGGGCACGGTACCATCTTTTCATTGCCGTACGCGAGCTTCTTGAAGGAGTACCTGAGAGTCGATGCACCTTACCGCTGAATAAGAGATGCAAGGAGGCTCTCGTACCGCGACACGACGGCGTCCCACGAATACTGCGACAAAGCTCGTGCCCGCGCCATCTCTCCGTAACGCTCCACAAGGTCACGGTCTGAGATGACCCGCGCCAACAACTCCCCAAGCTTCGCAAAGTCGTTTTTGGGATAGGCGAGTGCGCTATCGCCGATAACCTCGAGATTCTCCGGCGTTCCGTTAGCGATGACGCAATTGCCATACGACATCGATTCCACGAGAGCAGGATGAGTTCCACCAACCTCCGTCGCTTGCACGTAACAGTAGCAATTACTTTGAAACTCCTCGTACGCTTCGCCAAACTGAAACCCGGTGAAGATGACGTTCTTTGAAGCCGTCGCTCGAAGCCGTGCCTTGTACTCATGAGCGTACGGAGCGTCCCCGACGATGACGAGGGGCATATCGGTGTTGAGGTGATTGTACGCCTGAATCACACCGAGCGCATTATTCTCTGGTTCAAGTCGGCTCACGTACAAGATGTAGCCCCTGCGCTTCAGGCCAAACTGCGCAAGCGACGCCCCGGGCTGCCGAGCTACGGGATGGACGCCGTAAGGAATGACCTCTGAGTCGCATCCGTACGTCTCACGGTAGTAGTCGGCGATCACATCAGCGTCAGAAACAAGACGAGTCGCAAGCGTCACCGAGGCCCGCTCACCAAGGAGGTACCACGCCTTTCCAAGCTTGTTCCACTTAGCCCGGTCTCGCTCAATACCATCGACGTTGATCAGCAAGGGAGTTCGTTTAAGTTTAAGGATGGGGGCTAAGGGGCTGTTTGCGGCGTTACAGAGCAGGATCCCATCGTAGCGTTGGAAGAGCGAATCAATAAACGTGGTTAGTCCACTGAGTGGCGTTTCAAGATACTTGTGAAAGATCGTGGGCACCTGCCTACGTCGCACACCTCGGTACTCCTCAAGGGCTCCCCATCTATCGAGCAGCCCGCACCGGCTATACACCGTCACCTCATGACCACGCTGCACAAGTCGGGTTGAAAGCTGTTCCGCAAAGGTCTCGAAACCACCATAGCGGGCGGGAATTCCACGGGTGCCCATCAGGGCGATGCGCATGCACGGAGTAGTCAGTGTCGGCTGGGTCATGAGACGTTGTAGTACCATTGAATGGAGCTTGGAGCGAGGGGATCCGCCTAAATTGCCCCCTTCCGCCCTTAGATGTTGCCGTGTAAAGTTGCAACAGCGGTCGATTAGGAGACACCAGCGTTACACACCGGAGTCTCCCAATCGTCTGAGTAGTACTGAGGAATGAGAGGGAAACCATCTCGGAAGCCATCTCGCAGTACAGTACGGACCGGCCCTTGGGGAGCCGCGGAGGATCTCTCATCCTTTTCTTCTGGCGTAGATTCCGCGGGAATCCTCTCTTTTACCTACGATCCAGACACAAGCTCAGTCACTCACAGCACACCGAACACGCAAGAGGTTCTCGGAGTAGCCCAACAACACCTCTCCGTTCACGGCGCGCTCTTCCTCGCCTATGTGCACCCAGCCGATCGATTTAGCACAGAGGTCCTCCTCGATACCGCGCTGCGTGAAGGCACTCCCTACGTCACGACGTATCGGTGGATCCGCCCCGATTCCCATGAGGTGCGTTTTATCCACTGCCGCGCCGTTCGCGAGCCAGACTCACACCTCTTCAAAGGGGTCCTGCTCGACATCACTGCGGAAACACCGAAGCTTCGCGCCGGCGGAGATCTCGCCTTGGGTATTGGAGATCTATTCAGCCACCTCTCCCTGCCAGGCCTGACGCTCGACCCAGAGCTCACTATTTGCTCAATTAATCTGCAGCCGCACCATGCCCGAATATCGCTTGGCGTGCCCGACCTTGACCATGCAAAGCTGCGGACTGGTCTCTCGATTCTGGATTGCGTCCAAAGCGCAAACTCGCAGTCTCAACTGCGAGTGACACTAGAAAAGACACTCGCTACGGACGCCCAACAACTCTCCTTCAAGGAGGAAGGGTTCGAAACCATCATCCACCCTCTATGCGCGGACGGCATACCTCACGGCATCGCCATCTATACCCTCGACCGGAGGGCCGAGCTACGAGCGATAGGACAAGCCGCTGCTCTTGAGCATGAATTACGGCAGATACAGGAGATACGAAACCTTCGCCCACGCATCGCTGCGTCGACCCAGGAGATCGCTGGATACAGCGCTCTTATTACGCGACACTCAAAAAACAATCCCCTCCTCGCCGCCATTAGTGACTCCCTTCTTCAATCGATACGGGAACTCGCGGCGACCACCGATCAACTTCAACCCATCGGAGCTACAGCCTCTAGTATCCCCGCTCTTCCGCACCGTCGCAAACCGAGCGTGTCACCTCACGCCCTGGCACGATCCCCCTCCGCCAATGTTGTGTTTGCCTCCGCATCTCCCCGTTGTGCAACCTCCCACGCTCTCTCCCTCCGAGAGTCGGGTATACCGTGTGCCTCCGTCCCCCTAGAGGAACAAGAGATCGCAGCCCTTATTCGTACGGCGCACCGAATCGACGTCATAGTCATCGACACACCCACCGACGAACAGGGGTGCGCTCCACTCATTCGAAGACTCAAAAGAACGGCACCTCATATTCTTGTTCTCTGCCTCGCCTCAAACGACCCCGATCTCCAAACTGCGTTCATGCGAGCTGGAGCGGTCACGGTGATCTCCAAGCCGGCGTCGATGCGAGAGGTGGAGCAAGCTGTCCGAAAGCTGTTAGCGCTGCGAGAGTGCTCAGTGACCGCGAACCTGTAGTCGGGCCACGGACATACCGCTCACCAACATCGGCGTATCCATTTCCATTTTTAGTAAGTGCATGCGAGTTTCACTCAGGGTATACTAGATACAGATATGGTAAGCAGACGCTCGCCTTCTCGTTCAACAGGAACCGGACCTCCGCCTGGAAATCCTCAGGAGAACACGGCATCCGCCGCTTCTGAGTCCAGCCCCCGCGGACCTGATATCTCGACGCTCCCGCTCGCCCCTCGCGCTTCCCTCGGTCAACAACTCACCGTCCCTCTAAAACCCAAAAAGCCTAAAAAACCGAACATCATTGAGGAGATCAACAAGACTCTCCCGACCGGTTTCGAACTTCATCGTTCATCACGCTTTCAACTGGGGAGCAAGTTGGAGATCGTGATGCTTAAGATTCACGTTCCTCAGCACCTTGAACCCAAACTAAAGGAGTGGCGAAAAGGCTTAGAAGATAGGTTTCCACTCACGTCAATCTTCATTCGACGAGTGGCCGTTGATCAAAATCTATCGAATCATCTTCGCAGCCAGTTCCGAGAACAAGAGATCATAACCGACGCAGCCCGTCCTCAACTGTCGCACATGATCGATCACCTGTGCGGAAAACCACCTCCACCAGCTCTCAAGACCCGGGGGATTATTCCCTTCCGTGAGAACTTTCAAAACATACCGTTTGTCGCCATCGACAGGCCGGAGGTGCTGAATCGTGAGGACCTGATCTATGGCGAACGAAAGCAGGACGGCTCACTCGTTCTTAAGGTCGCTATTATCGACATCACCGACTACATCCTACCGGGAAGCGAGCAAGACAAGTACGGACTGCGTGTCGGAAATGACTACTACGGACGAAGCCGTGTCATCTCGACCATAGGCACAGAGCTCTCTCACGACAAAGGAAGCTTCAAGCTTGGCGAGATACGGCCGGCATGGGTGGCGGAGATGCGAATTTCGCCGAAAGACGGCGTCATCACCAAATCGTTCAAGCTCCGTCGGGCATGGGTGAAAAATCACGCAAACGTGAATCCCGAGGAGGCGTTCGATGTCAAAGCGCAGCCAGAGATCGCCCCGATCATCTCGTCTCTCGCTGATATCACCCGACTCCTTGAGCAGCAGCGAATATCGAAGTCGAAGATGATTCCGATCGACGCTGAAGGCACCACAAACCGCATCGTCGCGGAGACGATGATCGCGGCGAACGAGCAAATATCGGAATACATCGAGAACAAGCTCAAAATTCCCGCTGGCTACATCGTTAACCAGGAACCAAACACAGAGGACCATCAATCGTGGCTTGTCGCTCTACACGAACTCGGCATCCCCGCGACTATGGATGATTTTCAAGATCCCTGGAACACCCTCGGCATCCTCCGCAGCCTTGAGGATCACTCCTCGGCCCTAGCCCGTTCCCTTGAGAACAACATCCTCGACGTATCGATGGTGAGGTCCGTTGTTTCGTCACGGAAGACGAAGCACAAAGGCCTCCGGTTAAACGGCTACACCCGCCTCAAACCACGTGAAGCGCTCGGCATCCTCAACCAACTCGCGTTGGACGCAGCGTTTGTGGGACTTCCCCTTGTGAGTGGCGACGAGATTGATCGCCGCCTTCGAACAATCAATGACAATCGCTGGAAGCGGGATGAAAAACACTACAAGCTTCGCTTCCTTGAGATGCTGGAGGAGAAGCTTTCACTTGTGGGCCACCTTTTTGTGGCCGAGGTATCCCACGTGGACAAAAAGGTTGTGTTCTACAAAAGCGAAAGCCCACTTTTCGTTGGGCCGGGCGTACACGAGCTACCAAGCGCCGAAGTCTCTGCCGAATGGGAGGCATACCTTAAAAAGGCCGCTACGGAACCTGACTCATCCGGCCCTCTTCCACCACCGCTCCTTGACGGCGTGACCGCGAGGCTTGAACACGGGCCGTTGAATGTACAAGTGGAGGGGTTTTCCAAGTGGGGAATTATACGGGATACCAAAGGGCTCGATCTTAATCCGGGTGACCCCGTGGCGGTGACTCTCAAAGGATTTAATCTCAAGGCAAACAGGTTTGAGTTTGAGCTGACAACGCTGTGATCGGTCTCGGCGGCTAGCGCAGAGCCGGAAGCAAGCACTCCCTCGTGGCGACAGCTAGTTAGCGTATTTCATCTACCTGACCGTCTCAGGTTCATCCCTTGCCATTGTTTCGAGCCCTTACATAGGTCACATCCACTTGTCAGTGATTCATATCTCCTTAGAGCATAGACGCTCGTCATGTTCCGCTTTTGACAAGAGGTGTGTATGCGCTACGCTGTTCTCTCCGCTCTCTTCACGCTGACTACGTTCATATGCGCTCCTTCAGCGTCCGCTGATGATAGTTTTACCAGTTGCAACATGATGGTCCCCTTCGGAGTCGCACTCCGGTCGGACGGCTTCGTCGGGGTCGATAAAGGCACCGGCTATTCATGGGCCAAGTTGAGCGATACCGGGGCCCTGTGCGGCGATGGTCGGACGGTCATGCTGGAGGAGATGTGCAAGAGCTATCTCTCGACGTTCGGTAGCCCAGCCCCCATCGATGCCGAGGAGGACAACACCGTGAAGACCCTGTCTGAACGGGTAGCCACTCAACAGCTCCAGATTAGAAACCAGAGCAACGAGATTCTCCGTCTCTCAAGAGAGAACAAACGTCTTCGAGATAGGATCAGGCAACGTCGGTAGTATCGCACGGCATGTGCCCACGCTTTCCAAGAGCGAGAGCACCGAGAGCTCGCTTTCAGGGCGAACGGTTGTGAGCGGCGGCCACGTTTGCGTAACCATAAAACGGGAGTTATAGTGAGGGGAAAGATTCTTAGCCCCTACACGAGATCTCTGGCAATACCTCTCGCACAACAGTTTTAACCGAAGCGGGGTTTGTCAGAGAGAGACAAAAGGCAACTTTCCACGTGATGTCGCTCAGGTAGCCTACGACTTGCTCGTCGCCGGTATTCATCCGCGATAGGGACACTGCGTCCTCCTCAGAGCTGTGGAGAGTTCCCCAAAACTACAAAACTAACGGCCGACGAGAGCCCCCCTGTCTCTCGCACAAGAGATACGTTGCAGAGAACCCCGCAACTTCTGCTCTTAGGTTCATATATGACGCGACCGTGGGGTCGGGAAAGCTATGTTTCGTGCCACTTTCTGCTATCCTGCTTCCCTTGCGATCTTGCGGACTGAACATGTCACATACTGTTAATCACTCAATACCCTGCGGCAAAGACACGCCATCAGATCTTTCCCTCGGTCCAAGAACGGAAGCACCTGCCCCATTTGTCGCTCTCGACGGCGCAGAGACCGTGCGACATGAGAACGCGCTTTCTGTCGAGCGGACCGACCGTGGATACCGCGTCGCCTTGGCCGTCGTGGACCCGCGAGCACTCCCTTTATTCTCAGAGCTTTTTTGCCACAAGTTTGCCTCCCGGGCAGAATGGCAGGAGTTGCGAAAGGGGATCCGCACCGCCTCTGCTCAGACGCAGCCTCAGACCGGCTACACAAGCCTGGCACCAACCCCCTCGTTCGTCGTGGCAGTTGAGTTATCGGGGCCAGACCTCAGTGTGTCCTCGTGTCGACTCTCCCTAGATCCGCAGGTGCAGGTTGAGAAGCGGGTATTCAGTGCGCTCACCCCCCTCATGCCCCCACATGTGCCTGATTCGGAGATCGATACCTCGCTGGTCGCCACTGGGCAGCTAGGCCTCGCACTGTATGCCCAACGCCGGGAGCGCGGAGATGTCGTTTTTGCCGATGTGCGGCATGGGCTTCTTCTTCAACCGGATGGCTCGTGGGAACTCTTTAGCCCCGCAGAGCTCTTAGGGCGGATCGCCACGCAAGAGATAACTTGTAAAGTTCTCGAAGGCCTCGCGAAGCTCGCCAGCTCACACAATATCCCCCTTATGTATCAGGGATGTTCTGAGGCTGAGCCCGAGCTTAGCCGACTCCTTGGTCAGCAACTGAAGGCGGGCATGATTAAGAGTCGCGCCGATATCGATCGCCATCTCGTTGATGAGAAAGCGCATCGCACACGGCTGCTTCGTCGCCGAGAGTACTCAGCAACTCCAATACCGCACGCAGGACTTCATCTCACAGCATACCTTCGTATGTCGGCGCCTCTTCGCGAATTCGTTGATTGCGTTAATCTTCAACAGCTATTCAGATTTATACAAGGCGAACCCCCTCTGTATAGTCACGATGAGATCACCGCTTTCATCACCGAAACATCCCACCATCAAAGAGACCGAGTGCGCCATAAAGGGGACCAAAAATACTCCTCGTTGGTCGAAAACGGTCTTGCATCACTGCAACACAACAGAGAGATGTCACCGGTTGAACTGTGCTCGTTTGTCGCCGACTGTCGGGATGGCGGCAGGCTACCGCGGGCCTTAGTTGAGTATCTCATGCATGGACTGACAACAAACGTGCAGATAGTGACGCCGATTCTTTGTGGTCTCCTATTTTCACGCTTTGTGGGTGTCTCACGAGAATTAAAAGAGGCGGCTCAGTGGATAGTGATGAATCGCCCAGACCTGATCGACATACTTGTGCAGTGCGCTATTCAAACCGGCAGCTTGTCGATGCACAGATGTGGGACGACCAACACAGACAAGGGTGGCCTAGCGGAGAGCATGTGGTGTGTCGATGGTCATGTCTACGCCTCACAGCGATTCGTCCCCGCGCCGCAGCGTTTTGTTCCCGACCTGGAGATGGTCCGCGTGCAGCGAATCCAATTCGCGAAGCTATGTGGTACCAGGTACGGGCGAGAGAGTGCTTACACCGGGCCTTCACATATATTTCCCGAATTTTGCAACCTTGAAGCTGAGCTGCATCGTCGAGGGGAGCGTTTACTTGTAGGATTACGGGACACCCGGCTTCACGAGGAAGAGAAGGAATACGTGCTCTTGCTCTCAGCGGATCGACGATCGCAAGAGGCACCTCGATATCAGGCTACACACAGGGGAGTTGACTGGTTATTAGCGGTCGAAAGCGCAGCGGCCGAGATCGTGGCTAAGCTCCAGTGAGATTGTGCTCCTTCGAACCGACAAGGTAGCGACAACGATCTCTCCGGTGCCTCTGACGACTAGACCGACCGAGAGTGGTGGGCGATGAACATCATTCGTTAGCCCAACGTAACGAGTTTTCCCCACACTACCAGTCAAAATCGAGAGGACCAGTGGACGGCGGCTACGAGAGAAGCACTACTATCCGCGCACAAGGTCACTAGCTCCTTCAGACCATATGAAGGGGTCTGTAATTCCCGGATATCGCGATTGAGACATCCCAAGAGCTCGACGTCTTAATTGCCTCAACACACGGCAAAGGGCTAGCCACGCCCGTTCGAACAAACGATGGCTCAACATTCAGAGCCCCTAACCCGCTGAATACAGGTTCTGACTACGAAATCCTGGCATCCCTCCTGGAAGACTGTGCATTTAATCAATAATGCTCAAGCAAGACCTCGCAGCCCCGTTTACCCTCGACCCACACACGGGCTTGGGCATGGTACGCACTACCTTCCAGGTCGCCGACCTCAAGCTCGGTGTTACGATGGCGTCCCTCTCGTTCGAAGAGGGGCGACAGCCTCAGGTAACGGCTCACTTCTCCTCATCCAGCGTTACGACCCCTCTTGTCACGCCCAACCGAGGATCATTCATTACCGCGTTCACGCACAACGATCAGCCGTTCGTGGTTCGGTTCGCGGAGTTCGAGAGAAAGATAGTCGTGCTTCCTGCCCACAACGAAGAGTCTGGATTTTCAAAGCCCGACCAGCGGTTCTACGTTCAGACTGACGTGACGAAGCTTGATCACATCTTACTAACCCCCTTCAAGAACACAGGGCTCTCCCGTTTCCTCACAAGACTGGCGGTCGAGAACGCACTCGCCTCTACGGGTCACGCCAACGCACACGTTGGGTTCGACAAGATGAGGAAGGTGCTTGAGGATTGCGGCCTCACAGAGAAATTTAAATTTCCTCACCATGTTCATGTGCGAGAGGCCACGAGACAAGAGGCCCAAGAGAGAAGTGCAGAGGGGTATCAATACGATCTAGAGGGAGCCGGGTGGCTTGAGGATGTGATAGTTCTCGAGAGATCCGCGCCCAAGGCCGAGCGAGAGCTTAATAGGCATTGGAATCTGATGACCACGTTACGAATCTTCGAAGCTCGTGATGGACAATACTTTGAACACAGACTTCCGCGACACTAAGAGAAGACTGGGATAACTTTCAGCTAGAATAAAAAGGTGGAGGTCAGGGGTAGAGAGCGTAAACGCTTAGTCCTAACCTCCGAGATGATAAGAGCACCAAGGCGGGGGAATTAATCCATCCAACCCTCAGCTCGAAACATCTCCAGAATCGCCACACACACACCCTTGTAGAAGGGGTTGTAGAGGTTATTCGACTTATTGTTATCCAAGACTTTCGCAACCTCTCGCCACTCGACGGTGTTGCAAATGTAGTTGCCTTGTCGGTAATCCAGAAAGAAGGCCATGGCGGCCTCCTGCTGGACCTCCTCAGACATACTCTTCAGGGCACCGAGGAGATCGCGGAGGCGTCCATCGAACCTGATTCGGTACTCGAAGATGCTCCCTTTCAGCTCCTGGTGGTGCTTGCGCTTCCGGATTACCTGCTTCTGCCCGATAACCACGTCGTGGGTACCGTCCTCAATCTCCGACTTATGGTTCGGCGGATTAACCGCAAGGAGTGCCTTGCGGTTTGCCGTCCATTGACCCTTCATCCATTTCATGAAACCGGGAAATTCCGACTCCGTGAAGGCTTGAAGGATACGTTCGATCTGTGTTGCTTGTTTCCTGGTCAGTGTTGCTTCTTTCATGGGATATTTGGGGTTAAGGTGACACACATTCGATGTTCGTTCTCCCAATCACCCAAAGGGTGAATGAGAGAACGCACATACCACGATGGCACCCGCCTTTTTCCAAAAGTCCTTCAAAACCTTAAACTCTCTTCCCTCCTGCTCCTCTTCTCTGCCGGCATGTGGTCGGCACGAAAGAGGGACCTAGTGGGATCGCGTCTGCTCACTATGAAGCTGAATCTCTCCACTCGGATCGAAGCAGCGATGTCAAAGAAACACGGAGCACGAGAGGGACGCTTTCCAAACAGCGCGATCCGCTACCAGCAGATCGCTAAGGCGCAAGCCACATGGCTTGTTCCACCTGGAGCGCTTCCCACACCGTTACCGAGACAATTGAGGCCCTAAAAGCGTGGCCACTAGAAAAGAAGAGTAGCGTTCTCGAAGCACCGCTGGATGACCGATATCGGCATCACGACGACCTCGCATAAGAAGCGCGAGGCGAGTTGGCTCAAAGGGGAGTCCCCCAGCCGACTCATGCGGAGAAGAAAGGAAGTTAACGCAAAGCCCCCCCCTATTCAAGGCTGGTAGGCCCCTTGGCCTAACCTATCGATATCCCTACGCGCATTCTTCAAAGTACACAGCAAGGTAGGGGCACTCGTTGGCGGCGAATGAAACGAAAGAGAGCTTCGGCCGGATTCACAACTCTACACACTCTTTTTCCACGCGATATACGCCGCACTGGCACCGCGCCAAAGAATTTCGTTCACCTTAGGAGAGCTTGTCGCAGCACGACGACTCTTAGTTATATGGCGCTGAAAACACGATAGAAACAGCTACGGGGCGGTATTGAAAAAACTTACTGGAGGGGACTCTGGATGACCCCGCTCATCCACCAATTCAGATGGTGGTTCCGAACGGGAGTTTTCGCTTGACCTTGCCCTCATGCGCGAATACCCTGTTGTCATATGTTGAAGCTCTCTTCTACATCTCTTCCGTCCCTTCCTTGGACCTTCTGGGCTTAAGCCCACAATACACCCCTGCCCAACATCGCTGCGCCAAACACTAACGAGCCTTTAGGGTTCTTTCGTGAATACACTATGAAAATCCGTACTACCTGCCTCACCACTATCTCCGATCTTACCTCACCTGTAGCGGCGTACCTCCGACTACGAGATCACTACGACAAGACCATCCTTCTCGAAGGAACCGACTACCACACCGCGCAGGATAGTCGCTCCTTTATCTGCTGCGAACCCATAGCGGAGCTGCGGATCGACAACGGGACGGTATACCGGTCCTTCTCCGGAATCAGCGAGGCTCCCCGACCGATCTCGTCGGCGACCGGCTTTCCAGAGGAGATCTCCGCTTTCTTACAATCCTTTCAGATCGATTCCGAAACACTTCCCAAGGGGGTCGTGAACGGCATCTTCGGGTACTCTTCATGGGATTCAATAGAGTACATGGAGAACCTCAAGTTCACGAAACCACGAGACCCTCGAGTATCGTTCCCAGAGGCCCGGTTTATCGCGTATCGGTACGTCCTTGCCTTTAATCCCTTCAAGAGCGAGGCATACCTTCTTGAGAACCGTGTTGACGGCACCTCGCAGGATGGCGGAGCGGAGGAACTTCTCCGGCGAGCATTCTCCTCACAACCCCGAACTCACTCGTTCAAAGCTGTCGGAAGTGAGAGGTCAGAACAATCGGAAGAGGAATTCCTAAATCTCATTCACACCTGCAAGCGGCACATCGCTCGCGGAGATGTGTTTCAAATCGTTCCCTCTCGGCGATACTCACAACAGTTTGAGGGCGATGACTTTCAGGTGTATCGGGCGCTCAGAGTTATCAACCGCTCCCCCTACCTCTTCTATTGCGATTACGGCGGATACCGTCTTTTTGGTTCGTCTCCGGAAGCGCAGATCGTGGTTCACAATCGAACGGCTGGCATCTATCCGATCGCGGGAACCACGTTCCGCACCGGTGACGATACGCTCGATCGACAGAAAGTTGAGCGCCTTCTTGAGGACCCGAAGGAGAACGCAGAGCACTGCATGCTCGTGGACCTCGCCCGAAACGATCTCAGCAGACATTGTAAAAATGTTCATGTGAGTCAATTTAGAGACGTTCAATACTTCTCCCACGTAATTCACCTCGTGTCGAAAGTCGAGGGCACACTTCCGACGGACGGCCTGGCCCCGCAGATT
This sequence comes from Pseudomonadota bacterium, assembly GCA_027485595.1. Lineage (GTDB taxonomy): Bacteria > Bdellovibrionota_C > UBA2361 > UBA2361 > OMII01 > OMII01. The sequence continues at coordinate 15,800 of JAIXQT010000248.1, forward strand.
ATGAGCGATACCTTCCCCGCCGGAACATTATCGGGCGCTCCAAAGTATCGAGCTCTGCAAATCCTTGATGAAAACGAGCCGCACCGGCGAGGCCACTACGGTGGATGTGTGGGATTCTTTGGATTCAACGGGGATGCGGTACTCGCTATCATGATCCGGTCGTTCCTGAGCAAGGACAACCAGCTCATCTATCAAGCGGGAATGGGTGTCGTTCACGACTCCGTCCCTGAAACAGAGGTAGAGGAGGTACACGCGAAGCTTCGCGCTCTTCGTCTCGCCATTAAACGCGCTGAAGAGATCTCGGAGGGTGTATGAAGATTCTCATGATAGATAACTACGACTCGTTTACCTACAACCTCGTACACATGCTGGAGACCTTTGACGGCGTGTCCGTGGTTGTGAAACGAAACGATCAACTAACCTTGGACGACGTGCTCCCATTCACGAAAATAGTGCTCTCTCCTGGACCGGGAATTCCATCAGAGGCTGGCAGAATGCCGGAGATCGTTCAGACGTTCGCGGAGACCAAGAGCATTCTCGGTGTATGCTTGGGACACCAGTGCATCGGTGAGGTCTTCGGAGGGACACTCCTCAACATTCAGGCGCCGATTCACGGGAAAGCGACCCCGATTGAGATAACGGACCCATCGGAGCAACTTTTTAAGGGCCTACCGAAACGATTCGCGGTGGGGCGCTACCACTCCTGGGTTGTACGCAACGAGGGACTACCTCAAGAGATTCAGGCCACCGCCACCGACGATTCCGGCAGTATTATGGCGCTGCGCCATACCCGGCTCGATGTTCGTGGTGTACAATTTCATCCCGAGTCCATTCTGACCGAACACGGAAGAACGATGCTAGAAAATTGGATCCAACATGAAAGAGCAGCTTGAGAAAACACTCAAAGGTGAAAAGCTCTCCTCTGAAGAGGCGCGAGCGCTCATGCTCGCGGCCCTTCAAGAGCCAATCAACGGCCCTCAGGTTGCGTCGCTTCTCACAGCCTTACACATTCACGGCGTATCAGTTGATGAGTTGGAGGGTTTTGCGGAGGCTCTCCTTGAACTAGCGCTCCCCCTCGACCTTGGGGATGATGACCTCATCGATGTGTGTGGGACTGGTGGGGATGGCAAGGGAACGTTCAACATCTCAACTACAACCGCCTTCGTACTCGCGGCCGCGGGATATAAGGTCGCTAAGCATGGAAACTACGCGGTATCCTCTGCATGCGGCAGCTCCAACGTCCTTGAGGCGCTCGGCATCGTCTTGCTTAACGATCAGGAGAAGCTTCGACAGGCCCTGTCGACCTCTGGCATCTGCTTCCTTCATGCGCCCCTCTTCCACCCAGCCCTGAAGCGGGTAGCCGGTGTTCGCAAAGATCTCGGATTTCGGACTGTTTTCAACATGCTCGGCCCGCTCGTAAATCCAGCGGCCCCCTCATTTCAGGTCAATGGCGTCTACAATCGAGAGGTTCAACGCTCGTATGGTTACCTTTTAAGTCGCCAGGGGAAGCGCTTCGCCACCCTCCACACAACCGACGGATATGACGAAGTTACCCTCACTGCCCCCCTCATCGCGATAACCGATCGATGTTGCCATGAACTCGCGCCAAGCGACTTTGGCTGTCCCGCCATTCAGCCCTCGGAGTTAGCCGCCGGTAGAACCGTCGAGGAATCCGCTCATATAGTGCGATCAATCCTTAACGGGACAGGAACACCCGCGCAGCGCAATGTCGTCGCGGCAAGCGCTGGGTTCACCATGTGGGCCAAGGAAGGGTCAGGAACACTTATGGAGCACGTGCAAAGGGCACACTCAATACTACAATCAGGCCAGGCGGCTCACGTTCTCGCCAGGAGCGCTACACAGATATGAAAAACATTTTGACCGAAATCATCGAACATAAAAAAACTGAGGTCGCTGAACGTAAAGAGCTGCATCCGGTAAAGCTCCTCGAAAAGAGCATCTACTTTGATTCAACACCGGTATCTCTCCGAAAATACCTCCAGAGGCCAGATAAAATAGGCGTTATCGCGGAGATTAAACGGCGCTCACCATCGAAGGGAGACATCAATAAATACATCTCCGTCGAGCAGCTCTCACTGGGATATATGCAAGCTGGAGCTTCGGCGCTCTCTATTCTCACGGATTCGAAATTCTTTGGAGGAAAGACCGACGACCTAACGACGGGCAGAAGGTTCAACTTCTGTCCTATCCTACGGAAAGACTTCATGGTCGATCCGTATCAGGTCATTGAGGCGAAATCGATCGGAGCGGATGTCATCCTCCTCATCGCCGCGGCGATCTCACCGGAGAGCACCAAGGAGCTCGCGGCGCTCGCCAAATCCCTCGGCATGGAGGTGCTACTTGAGGTGCACAACGAGCGGGAGATCGAAACTCACGTGTGCGAAGATATCGACCTCCTCGGGGTCAACAACCGAGACCTGACGACTTTTACCGTTTCGACCGCAGTCTCTGAGGCCCTCGTGGACAAGATACCATCCCACCTCATCAAGATCACAGAGAGCGGCATATCGGACGCCGAAACTATCTTACGTCTAAAGAAACTCGGTTATCAGGGTTTCCTGATCGGCGAGACCTTCATGAAGACGCCAAAACCCGAGGCGGCGTGCCGCACGTTGATTGAACAGGTAGAGGCGCTCCAGGGGTAAGATGAAGCGGTTACGGCTCAAAGTATGCGGCATGCGGAACGGCGATAACATTCGCGCTGTGGGAGAGCTCGCACCAGACTATATGGGATTCATTTTCGTCCCTTCCTCTGCTCGGTATGTAGGGCACGGGCTCGCCCCTGAAGCGGCCGCACTTCCCTCCTCTGTTACTCGCATAGGTGTCTTTCAGGACGCTCCCCTTGAGGAGCTTTGCGAGTCGATCACGAAGAACGGGCTCGGTGGGGCGCAACTTCATGGAAGCGAGAACGACGAGTATCTCCGAGACCTCCGGCAACGACGTCCCTCTCTCCTCCTTCTCAAAGCGATCAAGGTCACCGCTCGCAGTGATATTGCCGCTATCTCACAGCGGCGAGAGGCGCCGGACCTCTATCTCTTGGATAGCGGTAGCGGAGGGACGGGCTCGCCGTTTGAATGGTCATGGCTTGAGGCGTACACGGCTGGGATCCCTTTTGTGTTGGCCGGAGGGCTCTCTCTCTCCAACATAGATGAAGCGATAGAAGCCGCTCGACGACACCCTGAAATGGTCGGGCTCGATATCAACTCCCGATTTGAAACATCCCCAGGCATCAAGAACGTTGAACAGATCAAAGAAGCACTCACGAGGTTAACGATATGAAACTAGAAGTAAATGAACACGGGTTTTTCGGAGAGTTCGGTGGCGCCTACGTGCCCGAGATGCTCTACCCAAACGTTACGGAGCTCCAAGAGCGATACCTGGAGATAACCTCCGAACGGCAATTCCAAGAGGAGTTCGATGAATTGCTGAAGAACTTCGCGGGTCGCCCCACCCCGCTCTTTCACGCGCAACGGCTCTCAGAGGAGTACGGGTGCACGGTGCTGCTCAAGCGAGAGGACCTCTTACATACCGGGGCCCATAAGATAAACAACACTATCGGTCAGATCCTTCTCGCGAAACGGCTTGGAAAAAGACGAATCATAGCGGAGACAGGCGCTGGACAGCACGGCGTCGCGACCGCAACGGTATGCGCGCTGATGGGGATGCCGTGCGTCGTCTACATGGGCGAGGTTGACATCAAACGGCAAGCTCTCAACGTCGGCCGTATGCGACTCCTCGGAGCTGAGGTTCGAAGCGTGACAAGCGGAAGTAAAACCTTGAAGGACGCGACGAATGAGGCGATGCGTGACTGGATCGCGAATCCTCACGATACTCACTACATCATCGGCTCGGTCGTCGGTCCCCATCCGTTCCCAGATATGGTGGCCCGCTTTCAATCCGTTATCAGCGCCGAGATGAAAGAGCAGTGCCTCGCGCGAGATGGAAAGCTCCCGACCCACGTCATCGCGTGTGTCGGTGGTGGAAGCAACGCGATGGGCGGCTTCTTCCACTTTATCGGTGAGCCATCCGTACAACTCATCGGCGTGGAGGCCGCTGGTCACGGAGTATCGAGCGGAAGATCCGCCGCGACGATAGCGCTCGGAAGAGAGGGAATCCTGCACGGTAGCCGTACCCTTTTTATGCAAACCGATGACGGACAGGTTGAAGAGGCGCACTCCATCTCGGCGGGACTAGATTATCCGGGAATCGGACCACAACATGCACACCTGCATGTTTCGGGGCGGGTACACTACGTACAAGTGACCGATGAAGACGCGCTGCGAGGAGCAAAGGTGCTGTCGCGAAGGGAAGGAATTATTCCTGCCCTCGAAACCGCGCACGCAGTGGCACATCTCTCCCGTATGTCTTTCAAACCGACCGATCGTGTTGTTGTGGTTATCTCAGGCCGTGGCGACAAAGACATGGGAACCTATCTTGAGGCATTTGGTGAGAGGATAAGCGATGACGTGTAGTCGATTTGAACAACTTCCACAGAGAAACGCGTTGACCGTTTTCTATACCGCTGGATATCCAAGGCTAAACGATACCCTACCAATCCTCTCGGCGTTACAGGCGAGCGAGGTCAACATGGTAGAGATCGGATTCCCCTTTTCTGATCCTGTGGCGGACGGACCAACCATCCAAGCGAGCAATCACGTATCTCTTGAAAACGGAATGACGGTGGCGACTCTGTTTGAACAGCTCAAACCCCTCCGCTCTGGAGAGATAACTGTTCCTATCCTCTTGATGGGAAGTCTCAATCCAATTGAACGGTATGGTCGACAGCGATTCTTTGAAGACGCGGCACACTGTGGTGTTGACGGGTTAATCATCCCTGACATGCCATTTGAGGAGTATCTCGCCCGATACAAGCCGCTCTATCAACAACACGCGATCAAGCCGGTGTTCCTGATTACATCACGAACCGATGACGCTCGGATCAAGGCTTTCGACGCTGAAGGTCCGGCCTTCCTCTATGTCGTGTCAACCGACGCGGTAACTGGCGGCACCACGAACGTAACCGAGGAGCGTGACGCTTTCTTTAAGCGACTCGCCGATATGAAGCTGTCGAGCCGTCTGTTCGTTGGGTTTGGAGTCTCCGATCGTCAAAGCTTTGAGGCCGTCACGAAGCATACTGCCGGCGCGATTATCGGAAGCGCGTTCGTGAGGGCGCTGCGAGATGCCCCCCAAGGTGCTTCAAGTCATGAGAGTGATCGCCCCGCACTCGAGAAGATCGTGTCAGATTTCGTCAAACAGGTAAGGTAACTATGATCGTCACCCTCGCGCCGAACGCCTCAACGGAGCACATTCAAGAGATCTCCAATTTTCTGGGAAGAAGTGGGTGGAAAACCACCCCCGTTCAAACGCAGAGCGCCCGCTACCTCGTCGGAATTGGGTCGAAGGAGATAGATCTTCGACAGGTAAGTCAGCACACTGGAGTCCAGGATGTCCATCGGGTAACGGATGTGTACAAGCTTGTCTCTCGGGCGTGGAAGGTCAAACCGACCCAGATAGAACTCGGTGATGGCGTTGTAATCGGCGAGGGTTCGCTGACCGTCATGGCAGGTCCTTGCTCAATTGAAGACGAGCAGCAGGTCGCGGAGACTGTTGATTTCCTCTCTTCTCAAGGGGTCCAGGTGATGCGCGGCGGCGCCTTTAAGCCCCGTAGCTCACCCTACTCCTTCCGAGGCGTTGGCCTTGAGGGGCTCAAGATGTTCGCGTCGATAGCGCGAGCAAAAAGAGTAAAGGTTATCACAGAGGTTCTTGATGTGAGCGCCATTGAGCCGATGCTGGACTACGTGGATGTATTTCAGGTTGGAGCCCGCAACTCTCAAAACTTCACCCTTCTCGATGAACTCGGCCGGGTTGATAAGCCGGTCCTCCTGAAACGGGGACTATCGGGAACCCTTGAGGAGCTCCTTCAATCAGCCGAGTACATCTTCTCCAAGGGAAATGAGAAGGTCATCCTCTGCGAGCGCGGCATCCGCACCTACGAAAAGGCGTATCGGAACACTCTGGACCTCAACGCGATCCCCTACCTCAAGGAGAAGTCTCACCTACCGGTCGTTGTGGATCCATCGCATGGTATCGGTCTCCGGAAGCACGTACCAACGATGGCACTCGCTGGGGCGGTTGCCGGCGCAGACGGATTACTCATTGAGATCCACAGGTGCCCTGAGGAGGCTCTTTCCGACGGGGCCCAGACGTTGAGTTTTGAAGAAGCGGCTGAACTCTTTAAAAACCTCGAGAAGCTCGCGGCTGCTGGAATTCGCTGACACGATTGGGGGCTTCGCGACGGGGCATGCCCCTGATGAGGTTACGCGGCACCGTGATCAGAGAGGCGATTCAGAAGCACAACAACACTCGAGTTGAGACGTTCGAAGAACTCCTTTACAGGCACTGCAACAAACGGAGCACCACATTGCTCGGAGGTTAACTCGATACCGTTGCACTTCTCCACGTCAGCCAGAAGAGAGAGGCGTGTATAGCGGCGAAGTGATGAGGTCATCGCCTTAAGCTCCCCCACGTTATTGGCGATCTCGCCATGAACATCAGGCGACAGGTCTTGTAGGATAGTATCAAGGCGTTCGCACAGGCCTTCAACTTTTTGAGCACACCCTTTTTGCTCCTCCTCGATCAGTCGGCCGAGGGTTGCGTTGAACTGGCGCTCAAGCCGTTGCATGTATCTCATTGTAGCATCGGCGTTCTCACAGTGACGTTCCGCCTTGCCCGCGATGGACTGTATCCTTTGGGATATCTTCGTTTTTAATTCGTTGGCATTGGGCGCGGTCATATCCTGCAGGCCTTCACATGCGTAGCCCAAGGCATCCTGAAACCTAAAGGTCTCCGGCAGACTCGCGACTATCGGAAGTACCTGGATCATCCGTCCGATCACTACCCCGTCTTCATAGCACTTACTAAGTTCACCGATGATGGCGTTTCGTCTACCTATGAAGGTGTCACGAATTCCCACGGGCACACGAGCGCTCCATGCAGCCTCCTGAGCGCCCGGAAGGATAGAGCTAGCGCCCGCATCACCTGCCCCATCCTCCCTTTGATTAACCAATGACATTCGATAACTCATGACTGTCTAAACACGGGCCTTTGCAAAGCATGCAACGCTGAAAAGCAGGCCCCTCTCTCGAGCAAGTCGCAATTCTACCAGGAGGGACCCGCTACTCAAGTCGGCCACACAGTCGCGACAAAAAGGACGCTAAGGGGCTTATTTCACTGCAACAAAGCACTTTGGTATCCAGAGCGACTACACCCCCTGTCTGGGCGACCGAATGCGACGAGGAGTCAAAGCCCCGGAGTCTCGACGTGCGGGGACGTGGGCAGGACAGCAGCTTTTTCTACCGTCGCAGCATGGCGAATCCTCAGCAATCTTCCAGGCGAATACACAACCACTCCCATGGAGATTCAGAAGAGGCGCCGATTCGTACCGTAAGCCCCAGCCCCCGTGATACACTCTCGGGATAGCGAAGCATGGATCCGTTGAGAGTATTGTGAGAGTTCCGGCGCCGACGACTGAACTCTTGTGACGACATCCGTCTTAGGATCCCGCACGAGCGAGCATAGTTTCATCAAACCAGCGCGAAAAGGAGCGTTGCATGTCGATCAGAAAAGCCACTCTTACCGATATTCCAGCGATCAAAGAGCTTATAGCGGCCAATCCAAGTACGATACTTGCTCGCACCGACGACGAGCTGGCTTCCCTTATTGATAACTTCTGGGTAGCTGAACACAACCGCACAATTGTCGGGTGTTGTTGTCTTGAGATCTACAGCCCAAAGATAGCTGAGATCAGGACGGTGATCGTGCATGAGAGCGTTCGTGGGATGGGTTTCGGCGCGGCTCTCGTGAGGGCCGCCGCGGACGAAGCGGAGAGGCAGAGCATACGAGAGGTCATGGTGGTGACGTCATCCCCAGACTACTTCGCGAAGCTCGGATTCGGAGAGTGTCTGCATGAGAAGTGGGCGCTCTTTTATCGAGGTTCAAAAGCAGCGAAACCATCGTAAAACATCCCTCAGCCGACATCACTCAATTGAGCAGGTAGCATGGTCCCCCGTTTGCAGAGAACGGGGTTCACTTCATCACAACGATTGGAAAAGCATGAACCTTCAACGCAATCTCAAACTCGGGTGCGTCACCGGCTTCTTCACCATGTTTCTGGTGGTCGTGCCTGTTCTTGTTCCGTTCTGGCAATCGCTTGGTTTGACCATGCGAGAGATCCTCGAGATTCAAGCCATATTTGGCTTGGCGGTCGCGGTGTTCGAGGTTCCTACCGGATACATCGCCGACATCTGGAGCCGAAAGGCCTCTGTCTGTATCGGATATTTCATAACGGGGATCGGATTCACCTGCATGCCGTTCTGTCGTACCTATGAGTCAATAGTACTGTACGAGGTTATTATCGCTCTGGGCGGAAGTCTGGTATCAGGCGCGGATATATCGATAGTCTACGACTCTATCAAGAACGACCCCAATCGAGTAAAGCACATTGGATCTCTCCACACGTGGTCCCTCGTAGGAGAGGGTGTCGCCGCGTTGTGCGCGAGCCTTCTCATCTTTTGGTCGTTCGCTCCGATCCTATGGATGCAGGTTATCGTAGGATGGGTACCCTTCTTTGTGTCGTTATGGTTCATAGAGCCCGCCACCGCAAAGATGCGCCACGCGTCTCATCTCTCAAATTTTTCAGCTGTAATCAAACACCTCTTCTTTGAGGATTCACTTACACGCCTTATCTTTATCAATGCGCTCATATGGGGCCTCTCGAGTTTCTGCGTAGTATGGCTCCTTCAGCCTTACTGGCAGCTCCGAGAAGTTCCGCTTCAGTATTTTGGCGTCATGTGGGCGGGCTTGATGTTCTTCGCGGCGGCGACCAGTAGGATAACGCATGCGGTTGAGCGAAAACTCGGAGCTCCAACGGTGCTCATCTCTCTCGCTGCCGCGGCCATACTCGGTTATTGGACGATGGCGCTATCGAGCGGGTGGGTTGGAGTAGTAGCTGGACTTCTCTTCTACGCGAACCGCGGGTTAGCTTCCGTTATCTTTACTGACTCCCTGAACTGGAAGGTGCCGGCAGAATTTCGCTCGACAGCGAACTCTCTGCGGAGCTTCGCGTTTCGATTGAGCTACGCCGCCATCGGCCCCGCTACTGGTATGCTCATTGACGCCAGGGGACTCTCCGTAACGTTAGGAGTTTTCGGCGCGGTCGCTGCGCTGCTATTTGTGGTGTTCCTCCTACCGCTCTCTCGCCGCATGCATGAACTACACGTCGACTACATCGCCCCTGGATGATGGGCATATCGATTCAGGTGTCATAGCAGCTCCTCGAGTGAAGGAACGAGCGTGCGCTCCCCGTGCGCCTACCGTTTTCGAAAGATCCCAAGCCACTCCATCCCCGGACGGCGACCGGGCTCTGATCTTGACGCAGGACGAAGAAGCACCGTTTCGTACCGCGTATCGAGGAGTCGTAGGAGTTCCGTGACAGTGGTAGCAAAGGGAGGACCCTCACCGGCCTGGGTGAGCGACAGCCCGGAAAGTGCCTGCGCCTCCCCCTCAGAGAGGATGAAAAAATTACCGACCAGGTAGCCACCCGGCACGAGCCAGGTGGACACTCGATCGACATACTGCTGTCGAGCGGTCGGATCGATAGCGCAAAAAAATGTGTGCTCGATGACCACCTCGACCTGTCGAGCATCGATGGCAAAGAAATCCCCCGACTCAACCTCAAGGCTTCCTTTCATGTCCGACAACCGCTCATAGCGGACCCGAATGTCAGCGATTGCCACGTCGGACCAATCAATCGCTAGCACGTGCGCGCCACGCTCAACGAACGCGAGCGCATCGCTTCCCCTCCCACACCCAGGAGATAAAATTCGCGTATCGCGAATCGATACTCCCCTATTCTCTAACTCTTCGGCTCCTTCCAGGAGCACGGCCGAGGGGTGGCCAAGTTCCCATGGGGTGTCGTTGGAGACAAACCGTCCCTGCCAGTAATCCGCCGTTAGCCATAGTGGGGTATATTCGGTGGTCATAGAGCGTTATCATACATCGCACAACGCGACGGTCAGCACCGGCCTACCCGTTAAAGATACGAAACTTATAGCTCTCTCAGCAACAAGGCGTTGTCGGCGCTCAGCGAACTCTGAAACGGAGGGGCCCTACATGCGAATAGTTGACCAGGTAACTACCCAAAAGCCTGGAGGGTGGTGCAATGATGGAATTGGGTATGATGAACCAGACTTCGCTGACTATACTATATAAGTCAGAATGAGATACCACTTCAGGGTTGCGTTCCGTCAGGCTCGTAGTATCCTAAGTAACTGTATGCACGACTTTTTTCGATCCGATTTTCACTTGGGAGTTTGTAGCATGAGAGCATTAGTCTATTCCCTCGCAATCTTTCACTTCGTGTGCACCACAGCGCGTGCCGAGGACCTCTCCTGGAAGGCGGTATTTGCGCCACTGCCCGAGATAGCGGCTTCGCAAGACAATCCGATTACACCGGCAAAGGTGGCCCTCGGAAAGAGGCTCTACCTCGACACACGCCTCTCAAAGGATGAGACCATCTCCTGCAACTCTTGTCACAACTTGAAGACCTTCGGTGTCGACAACGAACCAACATCACCAGGTCACAAGGGGCAACGTGGCGGTCGTAATTCGCCATCCTCGTTTAATGCCGCTCTTCACACTTCTCAATTCTGGGACGGGCGTGCGGCGACCGTCGAGAAGCAAGCACTCGGCCCTATTCTCAATCCTGGCGAGATGGCGATGCCATCAGAAGCCTCTGTCATCCAAAGACTGAGCAAGGACAAGAGTTATCCTCAAGAGTTTGCTGCGGCGTTCCCCGGAGAGAAGAATCCCATCTCGTACGCGAACGTTGGAAATGCGATCGGCGCTTTCGAACGCACACTGATTACCCCGTCCCGCTTTGACCAGTTTCTCAAGGGAGATAACAATGCCCTGACACCGGAGGAGAAGAAAGGAGCACAAGCTTTCGTTCAGACCGGATGTGTTGCGTGCCATAACGGCGCGACACTCGGCGGTATGATGTTCCAGAAACTTGGCTTGGTAAAACCCTATCCAACAAAGGATATGGGGCGCTTCGAGGTGACTAAGAACGAAGCCGACAAAATGATGTTCAAGGTCCCATCGTTACGTAACGTAGCTAAGACCGGCCCCTACTTCCACGATGGAAGCGTCAAGACCCTCGAAGAAGCGGTGTCCCAGATGGCGGAGTATCAGCTTGGCAAGCAGCTTACGCCTGAGCAGGTTAAGGAGATCGTAACCTTCCTTAGCTCGCTGACCGCTACTGATACGAGCAAGTTCATGTAATCCTCGCGAGCAGAATTGCGCGGAGCTACGGGGGGCGTTTCGCCCCCCTTTTTTTGTGGTCTTAGAAGGGTCCTCCTAGTAACGCCTGGAGCCCCCGTGAACGTGCTCGTAAACGTGAACGTACCCGTGGTAAGAACATCCCTCTTTCCGAGGCTCACCTAGTCCGGCTCATATGCTACCAGCAAGCGCCTCCCCACTGGGATGTCTCGGTCTTTCCAACGCATGAGTCACAGCGGGTACCTTTATCTTTCGTGCACGTTTACGTTCACGAGCACGTTCACGACCGAATAACACCACTCCAATCCGAGAATTAAGTTTTCATGAGCACACAGATACCAACTATAACCGACTCACGGCTGTCATAAATTCCATGCGCTTTCATTTCGGCGTGGTAGTATATTCACCCTGACCTTGTGCGTTTTAGTCACCGTGTAGAGCCTGCATGACCCATCCTTATCATCGCGCAAAACCCGACTGTTCGACGTTTGAAATTCCCGAGGTACGCGATGAGCTTCTCTACTCGCAGCGAGTGCTGTACACCCTCTGCGCCTGCGAGAACGCTCACAACAGGCAGGGAGCAACCGAATCCCTTGCGCGCTTCAACGAGTTGATAGGGAATGGGTTTGAGGAGAACCTCTACGATCTGACTGAGGACGTGCACAACGCCTGTAATTGGGCGCTGAGACAAGAAACGCCACCACAGCGAGTGTTCCAAGCGGCGACCCTTTTCGCCGGCGCGTTACTCCAGCGCGGCCATATCGCGCCAGCGATTCCCCTTCTCCGAAAGCTTGGAGGTGCTCCCATCTCGGGTCATGAATTAAGATCGTTATGGGCGATCAATTCAGCCGTCGCGTTGCAAGAACTAACTGGAACGCCTAGTGATGAGCACTGGGAGACCGCCATTCAGGAGATGCCTCTCAATCGCTGGAAGTATTATCCATCTCTTGCCATCGGGTGTCGTAATTATCTTCACAGGGTCCGGTTGCAACAACAGGAAGAGGGAGATTTGCAAACCCTCTTAAGGATGGGCCCAATCGCGGAGAGAGCCTACGCGGCGCTGACCGCGGTTTCCGTGAAGGGCACTCCCTTCGAGCGTTCGGGGGAAGCAGTCCGCCTCATGATTGAGATCGGAAAGACGCAACATGCGTACACCCAAGACGCGTTTGGCCCCCTTGATATTCCAAATGCCACACAGATCATGGAGCTAGCGGTGATTAACGCAGGCCCGAACACTACCGAGGAGGATCTATTCCCTCGCGCACTCACCAGTCTCGCGGATCACTATTCGACATTAGGAGAACGTGAAAAGGCTCGAGACGCCGCCGGGCAGGCCTTACTTGAGTACACCCAGTGCTCGAAACATAATCCTGAGGTCATCAAAGCGTTGCAGCTGATCTTGTTGTCAAACATGGGTGAGGATTAGAATAAGCCGGTCCGCACTAGCTTTGGACATACCGCACACAGCACCTCACCAACCCTTTTCGGGTATGTGTACGAGCACGTTCACGTGAAAAAGGGCGAGTCACGTGACAAAGCGAGTGGTCAAGCCACGTCACCGACCTCTACTATTCGCTACTGTTCTACGCGGTCTCTTTAAACAAGGCCGCGACCTCCCGAGCGAAATCCGAAAGACTCTCATCACGCGAGCCCATAATGAGGACGGTATCCCCCGGCTTACATCGCGCTGCCAGAAAGGGGAGAACATCAGCTCTGTTCGGGATGTAGTGCGCCTCCTTACCCTTGTCCGACACAGGCTCAGCGACGTCACGGGATGAGATATCCTTTGGGAGCGTCACTATCTCACCGTTAACCAGGTTAACGGACCCACCGACGTAAAATATGTCGGGCATTATGAGCACATCCCCCGAACGGAGAACGGACGAGAAGGTCTCGATATAACCCTCTCGCATCATCTTAGTTGGTTGAAAGCCGTGCGGCTGAAAAATAGCGAAAGTCCGCTTGGAGCTCTCGATGGCCACCTTGAGCGACGCCTCAATCTTTCCCGGATTGGAGGCGAAATCATCGATCACGCGAATACCGTTCACGTGACCTACAACCTCTAGTCGCCGCTTAATCCCTTTAAAGCTCTGCAATGCCTGGAGCGAATCCTCAACCGATACTCCTAAGAGGGAGCACGTGGCTACCGCCGCGATGGCATTCAGCTGATTATGCTCTCCTGGAATAGAGAGCTGAGGCTGGATGTTCGCGAGGGAAAAATCAGCGCTTGCGGAAACTCCGAAGGTTACCGTCTTGGGATGTACATCTCTTAGCGCCATCGAGTTCGGACAATCGGCGTTGAGCACTGCGCCTAGAGGAGCCTTCAGAAGAAACGCGGAGAACATCTTTTTCAGCTCTTCAAGCTCAAAGTGGTCAAGCGAGATATTGGTCAATACCGCTATCGCTGCGGGGCAAACGGAGATGACATCCTCGAACCCGTCACTCTCGTCCGCTTCGAATACAGCTAAGCGGCTCTCGCCCCGTATGAAGTTTGAGTTCGGATTGATCATTATCGCACCGTTCATAACGGTCGGATCGCGTCCCACCACGGCAAGGATATGTCCAATCATGCCCGTTGTGGTCGATTTACCGCTCGTTCCTCCGACGGCTATATTATTGGTATCTTTGAAGACCTCCGCCATGAAACGTGGGCGCTTCATCACTGGCAATCCGAGCTCCAGAGCTTTCGCAATGTCGGGAACTGAGGTCTCAACGGCCCGGGTCACAACAAAGGTATCGATTGAGGCGTCAACGCTGCTGCCATCCTGCGGAACAAGGGTAATACCCTCTGTTTTGAGAAGATTGAAGAGCACCTGATTCCGTCCTAAGTCGTATCCACGGTCGGAACCCAACACCTCGTGCCCTCGTGCAGCCATAAGCCGAGCGAGAGGACTCATCCCGGCTCCTCCGATTCCGCAAAAGTAGATCTTCCTCATGGTACTACCCACCTACCAGCAAACCAGTACATGCTCGCATAAGGCCCGCTTAGTGTACGGTAGGCTCCACAGCCAGACCTCACACCTGGCCGCGGCGGGCCACACCGCTATGTCCACATTCTAGGCTCTCGCACCAAGGGCGACCAGGAGGGATAGTAGCAACAGAGAGGCCGCTGGCAGCGACTTATAAATGGGATCTCGTACCTTACAATGCATCAACACGGCGGCCAGCATAAGACCAGCCATGCCCACTGCACCAACGAGAGCCAGGACGGGAACCCATACCCCGAGGACAAGAAGCCCCGAGAACGAGAGCTTCAACACCTTAACGATCTTCATGCAATTCGTGGAGAGACCGTAGGTGCGAAACTCCTCCTCCATCGTGCGGGAGCTTCCACCTCTAAAATTGGTAGCCTTATTCGCTCGCACAAGCCATACGTTTAGAATCCCCAGGGCGATAATAACCTGGCTGGCAATCAGTATTTCTTTCATAGTTCCTCGGTCTGTATTGGTATCTTCTCGCGTCTCCTCAGCGTACCAAGATTAGAAAGTAACCGGCAGGGGAATTCTCAGCATCACGTCTTTAGAGTGTGCGTCTGCGCGAAGGACGACTCAGTTGGTTCGAGAAGCAGCGGAACAAAAAGCCACCGAAGTTCACCGCAGCTGAATCCGGTGGGGCTTCTCAGAGCGAAGGCGGACCACGAGCAAAAAAAAGCCCCACAAAGCTTTCGCTTTGCGGGGCATAAATCTGGCAACGACCTACTTTCCCGGGAGATCCCAGTATCATCGGCCTTTGAGAGCTTAACTACCGTGTTCGGTATGGGAACGGGTGTGACCTCTCAGGTAGAGTCACCAGAAAATCGAACGCCCCACTCAGGGACGTCCTGTTTTCTGTGCGAGTGATAATAACTGCAGATTTGGTGTTAGTCCATACTTTGGACCAACGAATCAGTATTCTCGAGCGCAACCAGCTACGTACTGTAACCAGCTGCAACTTAACATGTTCAAACTTCGAACATATGCTTAACGCTTTAAGAAAAAAGGTTAAGCCTCACGGCAAATTAGTATTGGTTAGCTCA
>JAIXQT010000208.1 GCA_027485595.1 Pseudomonadota bacterium
CTTGCGGCGGCGCTTACCCGGCAGACGCAGGCTGATGTTGATCTTAAGCGTATTCGCCCACTCGCTGAGATCAACGCTGTGAGTAAGCGTGAACTTGATGGCGCTATCGGTCGTAAAGGTGTTGCGGATGGTGCGGTAGACGCGGCGAAGGCTCAAGTGGAGGCGGCTGAGATTCAGTTGGGCTACGCAAAAATTAAAGCTCCCACGTCAGGTGTTATCGGCATTAGCAAGTTTAAGATAGGCGAACTTGTGGGCAAGGCCCCAAACACATCGGTGCTCAACACCGTGTCAAAGATCGATCCGATTCATGTGAAGTTTCCGGTGAGTGAGAGTGAGTACCTTTATTTCTCAAAGCTCGCTGAAAAGCAGGGGCCGAATCGAGAGAAGCGGGTATTGCAACTTATTCTCGCCGATGGCTCCGTGCATCCGGAGCTTGGAGAACTCGTCTCAATCGATAGAAATATCGACGCGCAGACCGGGGCGATTACTGCTGAAGCATCTTTTCCAAATCCGACGAAACGACTCCGTCCGGGAATGTTCGCCAAGATAAAGACGGTCGCTGAGACCCGAAAGGATGTGTTGGTGGTTCCGAAGCGAGCGCTCAAGGAGATCCAGGGGAAGTATCAGGTGTTCGTGATCGGAGCGGACGGCACCGTGCAGGTGCGAAATGTTGAGGTCGGTTCCGATGCCGGGGATTCGCGAGTGGTGGAATCTGGGCTCAATGACCATGACCTTGTAGCGGTGGACGGAATTCAACGTCTTCGAGATGGCATGACCGTCAAAGCTAAGCCCGTAAGTTAATCGCCCTGTTGAGTCTCTTCGGAGGAAAAGATGAAAGAGTATTTCTTTGTTCGACGGCCCACAGTTGCGATTGTGCTCTCGCTTGTGCTCGTCATCTTCGGTCTCGTGACTATCATGGGATTGCCGATCTCTCAGTACCCGAACGTGGTGCCTCCAGAGATTCAGGTGAACGCAACCTATTCGGGGGCTAACGCGCTGGCGGTGGAGCAATCTGTTACCACCCCCCTTGAGCAGAAGATTAACGGCGTTGAGAACTCGATTTACATGCGAAGTATCAACGCGAACGATGGAACGACCTCCATCCGCGTATCGTTTGAGGTCGGCACGAACCTCGATATGGCGAACGTGCTCGTTCAGAACCGAGTGAGTGAGGCGCAGGCGAGTCTCCCTGAGGAGGTGAAACGTCTCGGTGTTACCGTAAAGAAGTCTCTTTCGTTTCCGCTCCTCCTCGTGACGCTCCGCTCGCCCAAAGGGACGTACGACAATACCTTCCTCAGCAACTACGCCTCAATCAACGTCTTGGACGCATTGGCCCGAATCAACGGAGTAGGGCAGGTAAACCAATTCGGTGGAAGCGACTACGCGATGCGGGTGTGGGTGAAGCCGGACCAGCTGGCGCAGCTTTCATTGACGATCGCTGATGTCTACCGAGCTATTCAACAGCAGAACGTGATCGCCCCAGCCGGTCAGATCGGTGGTCCTCCCGCACCTCCGGGCACTGACACAACCCTCGTGGTTCGAACATCGAGCCGTCTTGAGAGCGCTGAACAGTTCGGCGAGATCGTAATTAAATCGGACGACGCGACGGGCTCGCTCATTCGTCTCAAGGATGTCGCCCGGATCGAGTTGGGCACTCAGCTGTACAACGCGAAGGGTCGCTTCAACGGTGAGGACGCGGCGGTGCTCGCGATCTATCAGGTACCTGGTTCTAACGCGCTCCAGGTCGCAGATACGATCCGAAAAACGATGGATGAGTTGAAGACCCGGTTCCCTGACGACATCGAATATCTTGTGTCCCTCGACACCACCAAGGCGGTAACCGAGGGTATCGATGAGATCATGCACACCCTCCGGGACGCGATCATCTTGGTGCTGGTCGTTGTGTTCATATTCCTACAGAGTTGGCGCGCGACCTTGATACCGATCTTAGTGGTGCCGGTATCACTCATTGCTACCTTCTCCGTATTCCCTGCGCTCGGATTCTCGGTCAACGTTCTTTCGCTCCTCGGTCTCGTCCTTGCTATCGGTATCGTGGTGGACGACGCGATCGTGGTTGTCGAAGCGGTGATGCACCACATCGAGCACGGACTTTCACCCCGAGAGGCAACCAATAAGGCGATGGGAGAGGTGGCCGGGCCCGTTATCGCGATCGCCCTTATTTTGTGCGCGGTGTTCGTGCCGGTCGTGTTTATGGGTGGCATCACTGGGCAGTTCTATCAGCAGTTCGCTGTTACTATCGCTGTGTCGGTACTCTTCTCGGCGGTAGGGGCGCTTACCCTTACTCCCGCGCTCTGCTCTGTTCTCTTGAAGCCCGCGACTCCATCGCATGGTGTACTCGGTCGATTCTTCAAGGGCTTCAACAACGTCTTTGACCGCTTCACCGGCGCTTACGTCGGGATGGCTGGTTTTATCGCTCGAAAGCTCCTCCGCGGTTTTATCATCTTCGGCGTTGTTATCGCCGGGGTTATCTTCTTTGGGAAATCACTTCCAACCGGGTTCGTACCCGAGGAGGACCAAGGGTACATCCTCGCCAACGTGCAACTTCCGGACGCGGCCTCTCTTGAGCGAACGGGCGAGGCGAGCCGTCAGGTCGAGCGGATCCTGATGGAGACACCCGGAGTTGATAGCGTTACCACCGTCGTTGGTTTCAGTATGATCTCACAATCGTACTCAAGTAATACGGCATTCTTCTTCGTGTGGCTGAAACCGTGGGAGGAACGTAAGGGGCTTGTGAACTCATCCTTCGGACTTCTCATGCGGCTCAATAAGCGCTTCCAAGCCGAGTTCACTGATGGTGTCGCCATCGCGTTCGGACCTCCAGCGATTCCCGGGCTCGGTACGGGATCCGGTTTCAGCATGATGCTTCAAGACCGAAGCGGTAAGGGGCCTGAGTATCTCGATGAACAGGCGAAGAACTTCGCGCAGGCGGCCATGAAGCGTCCAGAGATAGGGCGTATCACGACCGCGTTTCGTGCCTCCGTACCGCAATTGTTCGCCCAAGTTGATCGGGATAAGGCCCTCGCGGCCGGCGTCCCGATAAGCGATGTAAACTCGACCCTTGGATCGTACCTTGGTGGAAGCTACGTGAATGACTTCAACCGATTCGGACGTCTCTACAAGGTGTACCTCCAAGCCGACGCGAATTACCGCGATAAAGCTGAAGATATTCGTACCTACTTCGTTCGAAACAAGAACGGTGACATGGTATCCCTTGGAACCCTCATTAACCTCACGCCAACAAACGGGCCTGAGTACACGAACCGGTTTAATCTCTTCCGTTCCGCGGAGATGATCGGAGCTTCGGGTCCTGGTTACAGCTCGGCCCAGACCATGGCAGCTCTGAAGGAGGTTGCCGCTGAGGTGCTTCCAAAGGACATCACCTACGACTGGAACGCGATGTCGTATCAAGAGGAGAAGGCAGCGGGTAAAGGAGCGATCGTCTTCGTGCTTGGCATGGTATTCGTGTTCCTGATCCTCGCCGCTCAGTACGAGAGTTGGTCGTTGCCCTTCAGCGTACTTCTCGGGACCCCGTTCGCGGTCTTCGGAGCGCTCCTTGGTGTGTGGCTGTGTCGTCAGCTTGATCCTTCGTATGTGAACAACATCTTCGCGCAGATCGGTATCTTGACCCTCGTAGGATTGGCCGCCAAGAACGCGATCTTGATCGTGGAGTTCGCGCGCGCGAAGGTCGCTGGTGGTGCTCCTCTTATCGAGGGAACGCTCGAGGCGGCGAAGCTTCGGTTCCGGCCTATCTTGATGACCGCGTTCGCGTTTATTCTCGGCGTAGTGCCCCTCGTCATCGCGTCGGGTGCCGGCGCTCAAGGGCGAAAGGTAATGGGAATGGCTGTGTTCAGCGGCATGGCGATGGCGACGGTGCTCGGGGTGCTCCTCGTGCCGATGCTCTTCGTTCTGATTGAAAAGGTAACCAAGGGGAGGGGGCGCCGAGGCGAGTCCTCAGAGTCCTCAACAACTCAGGCGACAGGAACTCATGGGTAAGAAAAACGCATCTCTCTCTTTAGCTGTAGTGGCATCTGTGATCCTTTCGGGTTGTATCTTTAAACCCGATTTCGAGCGTCCGGTTGTCCTCAACGACGCGCCGTTTACAGAATCGACCCCAACACAGGATACCCTGGCGAACCTTCCGTGGTGGGAGATCTTCAAGGACCCTCACCTTCAAGATCTGATCCGGCGTTCGCTGGCCGCAAATAGGGATCTTAAGATCGCGATGGCTCGGATTGATGAAGCGCGTGGATTTCTAGGGATAGCTCGGCCAGATCAGTTTCCACGACTTGAGGTAGCCGGTAACGCGACCCGCGTCGATGGGAGCGACTTTGCCCTCATTCCGACCGACGCGACGAACGATTTCGGTATCTACGCGCGTCTTGGATTTGAGCTCGACGTGTGGGGCAGATACGCGAGCGCGACAGAGTCTCAGCGAGCACAGCTTCTTTCGACTGAGTACGCGATGCGATCCGTGACCCTCTCTTTGGTAGCGCAGGTTGCCACCGCCTACCTCCAGTTACAGAACGTCGACCGCCAGATAGATATCTCCGAGAGAACGCTCAAAAACCGGCACGACGCGACGGTTTTGAATCAACAACGCTTCAAGGGTGGATACGTGGGGCTGCTTGATGTGAATCAGGCGCAGATCCAAGAGGAGGAAGCCCGAGCGGCGCTTGTCGCTCAGCGGCGAGCGATGCGGCTTATTGAGAACGCGTTGTGCGTTCTCCTGGGAGAGGTTCCTCATGCGATTACTCGTGGGCCCTCGATGCTTGACCCATTGTCGGTGAAGGAGTTGCCTGTGGGGGTTCCCGCGATGTTGCTTGAGCGTCGCCCCGACGTGAAATCGGCGGAGGAGAGCGCGCGAGCCGCTGTCATGCGCATCGGAGTCGCTCGAGCGCAGCAATATCCAGCGTTCAGCATAACCGGATTTCTTGGACTGAACTCGATTGAACACACAGACCTCTTTAAGGGTGATGCCCGCACCTGGAACATCGGTGCCGGCTTGCTGGGGCCTCTGGTGGATCTTGGTAAGAGCTGGTCTCGGGTCGATGTGGCCGAGGCGCAAGCAGAGCAGTCGGTGCAACAATATGAGCAATCCGTTCTGGTCGCTGTGCGAGATGTTGAGGATGCTCTTGTCGGTGTGCGCACCTTTAAGGAGGAGAATCTCGTTCGAACAGAACAGGTGAAGGCGGGAAGAAGTGCCTCATTCCTCTCGCGCCGTCGGTATATGGACGGTGTTACCTCGTATCTTGAGGTGCTCGACACCGAACGTTCGCTATTTAACGCTGAGCTTGCACAATCGAATACGCAGGAGCGATACCTCGCCTCGATCGTTCAGCTCTACAAAGCGCTTGGTGGTGGGTGGCAGGCTGAGGTGGTGGTGAAGTAGGGACCCGGTGCGCGGGAGGGCGGCCACTCCTGGCCGCCGAAAATACCTCGGGTCGTTAAGGATATTCGCCACACGTAACGCGGCGGTAAGGAATGACCGCCCTCCCTTTGTGCCTGCCTGTCCTTCCTCACACACTCCGCCCAGCACCTCAACCTATACTCATCTCCCTATGCTCTACTTCACTACTCTCCGAACCCTCGCCGTTTCGCTTGCGACCGCGCTCCTTATCACTTCAGCACCTCACGCCAAGGCCGAGTCCGCACATGAGATGCAGCGCTCCGCGCGCGAGGCGTTACAGGAACTCTATCGAACGACCCCGGCAGCTGCGGCGATCGGGGAAAAGGCTGCCGGTATTCTGGTCTTTCCCGAGATTATCAAAGGGGGCTTTGTTGTAGCGGCGCAGTACGGGAATGGGGTGCTCTTTAAAAGGGGAGCGGTCGCTGGGTACTACAACACGAGCTCGGCGTCGTTCGGTCTTCAGGCTGGGGTGCAAAAGTTCGGATACGCTCTCTTTTTCATGACTGAAGAAGATCTTAGTTATCTAGGCTCCTCGGCAGGATGGGAGATCGGAGCTCTCCCGAGCCTTACCGTCGTCGATACAGGGGTGGCGCGCTCGCTCTCAACAACAACCCTACAAAAGGGGATGTACGCCTTCTTCTTTAGCCAGAGGGGGCTGATGGGGGGGCTGTCACTTCAGGGAACGAAAATTACCCGAATTCATCCCGACAAGTAGCACGTCTTTCTGGTGAGTGAACCTGTCCGTTTGAGGCCCGATCTGGTGGGGTTGTAGGATAACTCATTACTTCTATGGGAGTTAGCTTTGTACCCGATGCTATTATTTCTTCTGTGTTGGTGAGGTAGAGGAAGGTTTTCGGTGGGTGATCCAGTGGGTCGTTGAGTGCGTGCGAGGCGCGTTCAACCACCTATTGGGTGATTCACTATGAAAAAAGCAAACACACAAGCTCGTTGTATCCACCTTCCGAAAGTAAGGTGGAAATGGATTCTGTCCTGGTTCATCATTCAACCTTTTGCGGCAGCGCCTTTGGTTATGATGGTCTGTAAGTTCGGTCCATTCAAAGAACCCTTCATCGCGAACGGACCGGTTGTGTTGCCAGCTATGTTATTGGCTGTTGCAGCGATGTCGCTCCTGATTCACGGCTCCGGGTTGCTTGATCCTGTGCCGAGAGACGATTGAGGAACTTGTCATGCGCCCCTGCTGTCGTCTTTCTAACGAAAGCGCAGCAGGGGCCATCGATACTTTTTAGGTTTTCTCGACGGTTAATTCTACTTCACCAACATTCTCTTTCTGATTGCAGCCCGGTATACCGGGAGGGCGAGCATTCCTGCTCGCCGAAAAAGCCACGAGTCTGTCACGATATTCGCCATTTGCAACACGGCGGTCAGGAATGACCGCCCTCCCATGTGCCGGCTCGCACACAATAGGGCTCCTACCCCCTCAACACCCCATCCGCCTCTCGCAGCAACGCCTCCGTGCTCTCCCACGAGATGCATGCGTCGGTGATCGAGACGCCGTAGCGGAGTTCTCCTTTCCCAAGGTCCTGGCGACCGTCATACAGGTTGCTCTCAAGCATCCATCCGACGACGGGGGAATCTCCCCCTTGGATCTGTTGCAGGACATCCTTGAACACGGCGGGTTGCCGGTTGTGATCCTTATTCGAGTTACCGTGACTACAATCGACGATAATGTTCGGCGTGATCCCGTGTTTCGCCATTAAGGTCGCTGCTGCAGCGACGCTCTCAGCGTCGTAGTTCGGGGTCTTGCTTCCTCGAAGAACGATATGGCCGTATTTGTTTCCTCGGGTCTGCACCACCGAGCACTGGCCGTGCTGGTTTATCCCAAGAAAACGGTGTGGGTAGGCGGCCGACATGATGCCGTTAATCGCGATAAGGATATTTCCATCCGTACCGTTTTTGAAGCCGACAGGGGAGGAGAGTCCGCTCGCCATCTCGCGGTGTGTCTGACTCTCAACCGTTCGAGCGCCGATGGCGGTCCACGTGATGAGATCCCCTATGTACTGTGGCACGATAGGATCAAGCGCCTCCGTCGCTATCGGAAGGCCGAGCTCCGCAACGGACATGAGGAGCTTTCGAGCCACGTGAAGCCCCTCCTCAACGTGAAAAGAGTCATCGAGCCGGGGATCGTTGATAAGGCCCTTCCAGCCGGTCGTTGTCCTAGGCTTTTCGAAGTA
>JAIXQT010000032.1 GCA_027485595.1 Pseudomonadota bacterium
ATGGCTTATAGCAGGGTGGTGAAAAATGATTTCCTGCTGCGCATTTCGATAGTTTGACTTCCCCCTCCGCCAAGGCTTCGGAGGACAAGGCAACTTCGTTGGAGCCGAAAAAAATGCTCAACCCATCTCAGGGAATCGGCCTTTGGTATCGGAATCTTTTACGTCCTCGTCGATCTCTCGACCCGCTGCGTCCCTCTTCTTTGCCCTTGTTGTGGATGTCGGCGGTCGCACTTGGGGTGGTTGTGGACGGAGAGACGCCAGCAGCGATCGCTCAAGGTACTTGAGGATGTTCGCGAGCAACGTGATAAATCGCTCGAGTATATTACCTTTGTAGGGAAAATATGGGTTCTTAAGGATGCCGAGCGTCTGCCCTTTTTTTACGACACCGGGCTGTTTCGGTCGGTGTTCGGTCGTTGGTTCAAGCTCCGCCGCTGTGGGGACGGTAAGCGATGATAGATTTCTTTTCTCCGGTCGAGCGCTGAGTCGAACGACGCTGATCGATTGGATCGATGCTGAGGAAAGGTCAGTGTTAGCGGGACCGCTTGCGGCGTTGCGGAGCGCTTCCTGGGTTTTTGAGGCGTGAAGGTCCGTAAGGTCGTGTACCTCATGCTGCGCCCCGTGTGTGGATGAGCCTCGTGTTCGCTCAGACATAGTGAGTAGCCTCGCGACGACTCTAGTTTTGTTCCATGCTCTGAATTATGAGGGTTACAAGGGGTAATGTGCCCTAAAACAGGGATAAGTCCAAGACTTCAAAAGAGGCATGGCGGGGGCTGTAGGAGTTCCTCGTAGCAGAGCGCTAAATATCTGAATTGCTATGGTCGTAGCGTGGAACCTAAAATGGTGCGCGGGTCACTCAAGTCCGGTGGCGAGTAGGATCCATCGGTGCTCAGAGGGAGCGCCGCTTCTCCCCGCGCCGATTGAGGCCCAGCTCCGCGCCTTAAAGATGAAGTGGATCATCCCATCGCTTGCGCGAGCGCCTGCTGGCGGGTTGGGATCTTTCATTCCGGCGGGGACGGCCTGCTTCACCACGGAATCAAATTGGGGGCTGCCAGAACCCTCTATGAGACGCATCGTCACGAATCGTCCCTCTGGAGATAGTATCGCCTCAATCGTTGTGAAGTCGTTAATTCGGCGCACTTCGCTCATGGAGAGCTTCTCCCACCCCTGAGAACGGAGCTGCGCGAAAACCTGTACCGCGACCCTTCGAACGAATCCGGCGTAGGTGTTCGCCTTGGCGTTGAGCAGGGTAATATCGCCATCGGGAAGGTTCGGTAGGTGGTCGCTTACACCTCCGGAGCCGACGAACGTCGCGCCACTCCCGGGAGGTCGGGAAAAGGCCGCATACGTGGAGAGGTCAGGGGTGCTTTCCGCTCCCTTCGCCGACTGGGCATTTTTTGGGACGTTGCCGAACTTCATCGCGAGAGTCTCGTCGTCGAGTTTGAGGTCTTTGACGTTGAACTCTTTGTGGGGGCCGCTATTCCCCTGGGGTTGCTTTACTGGCGGTGGTTTGACTATCGGCTCGGGCTTCACGACTCGCTCCTTAGGGGGAGCTGGCTGAGCGACGGGTGTGGTGGCTTTCGGTAGGGGTGGTTGTGGCTGGGCAGGCTGGCTTGGCATGCCCCCTTCGGTGCCGCGTTTGATCTGCTCCTTGATCGCAGTCGCGTCGACATCCGAGACTCGGTCGGTAGTTTCGGGAGGCTTCTCGGCTTTGATCTGGGGAGGGGACACGATCTGCTGTTTGCGGCCAACTGGCCGGGGAGGCTCAAAGGTAACATCGATAGTGGAAGTTTCGGGAACGGGGAGCACAGGGGCCCGAAGGATGAAGAGAAGAACGAGAAGATGGAGGGCCATGGAAACCCCTAATCCGACTCGCTGTTCCGTGGTGTACCCCATAGACTTGCCGCTCTTCATCTAATGGCGTAACCTACCAGAGCCGTAGGGTTAGTAACAGACAAGCCCGGGCGAGGCCTTGAAAATTAGTTCTGTGGCCTGTTCGCGAGCGGAGATAAGGAGTCCAGAAAAGATGTTAAGCACAGGGCACTTGGGAATTGTAGCACTCTTAATCGTGATCCTTTTCGGAACGAAACGTTTGCCAGAGCTCGGATCAGGGCTTGGGAAAGCAATCAACAACTTTAAGTCCTCTTTCCGTGAGGGGAATGAGCTTGATGTTACTCCCTCGGAAACGAAGGCAAAGACCTCTCAAGAGGAAAACAAATAGAGCCACGGCTTCTTACTTTCTCTCAGAAGGACCCTGCGGGGTCCTTTTGTATTGGCGGCGTTGTCGTGGCGGTGAATACGGAATGGGAGTGACTCGCCAAAGGCTGGCAGCTTTTGTATCCGCCAACCATGCCGGTCCCATGTGAAAAAACTTTCTGAAGGCGAGGCAACACCTGCTAGTAGTTTAATTGTGGACGTCGACACGTGAACGTGCGCGTGCACGTAAACGTAGCCGAAAACGTTGGTATTTTTATTCCGGGTACGTTCACGTTCACGTTTACGAGCACGGTTACGTGGGGTTTTGCCTCCCCTCCCTAGTCCTACTTCGGTCGCTTAATAGAAAAGATACGAGCGGAGAAGTATTTCACCTTTGACGGGTCGAACTCGAATGCTCCCATCTCTGCGTCTATCTGCCGCGCATTGACGAGGCCGACCGTAAAGGGCACCGACTCCCTCGCTTTAATAGAGCTGTCTTTCCCTGATAGCGTTTTTTGATAGCTTCCGACCATCTCAGCTGAAAGCTCAGACACGGTTTCCTTCGTGAGCGATGAACGGAGTGGGGCCTTTGAGCTCGCGATGATCTCGCCCCGCCCATTGAATCCTATGACTTCAAGCTCCACACCTTCGAACCCTCGGGCGCTCTCATTTAGCACCGTCCCGGTGACAACGGGAATAAACTCTTTGTTTCTGGTCTTTTTGAAGGATATGCGAAGGTCTTTTACCCCGAGTGCGGAGGGAGGAGGCGATTGAACTGATTCCTTCAAGGGGGAAGGGCTGATGTAATTCATCAATGCATCCACCGACTGAGGGCTTATCTGCGCGCAATATGACATTCCGAGCAGAACGGCGAGCGATCCAAGGAGGGGAGCTCCCAAAGAGAGAAGGCCTTGTGTCCGGACTGAGAAACGTCGTTGCTCACCTGTCTGAGCGTGTTGAGCTTCTGAGCGACGTGGCTGTGGCGTTGGGCGATAGCTCTCTGTGCTACTGATCTCTGTGCTACTGATCTCTGTGCTACTGAGAGGATGCCCACCTTGGTTCGCGGAGGGTGGTGTACGCAATGGTTTGAGAGATTTTTGGGCGGTGGCTTTATCCCGAGTTGTTGTAAGGGCGTGCTCGGGAAGACTTGGCGCGGGATCCGAAAGAACGAACTGTCGAGATGAAAGCGACGGAGCTGACGTGGCGACAGGGGAAACCACGAATTCGTGAGTGCTCAGCGGATCCTCTATCGAGGATGTTTTCTCAAGAGCTGAAGCTGGCGAGGCGCCTTCGCTGTCTTGGCTCTCACATACAAAGGTCTGGTCGGTATCTTCAGGCGACGTTGTTACCGCCTCGTCGATGGTTCTTGAGAGCAAGGAGAGCTCAGAGCGTGTTTGAACTGGACCCTCCGGTGGTGCATCGAAGTTCGGTTCAATGAAAGTTCTTGGAGCTGAAGCGCTGCTTCCGAGGGAGAAATCTGACGGCTTTATGAGCGGTTCAGCGGTAGGACCTCGTCCCCGCGGCTGGGAAGCGCGATGCGCGTGTCCAGCATGAGATAGGGATTGAACGTTAACGCCCCCCAGTGGAAGCATGTCGGCGGGTGCATCCTTCATGACGAAGATGTCGTCGCATCGGGAGCAGTGAAAACGTGGGGTTTCAAGTGCAGCAACGGCCGCGGTCTCTACCGCGAAGCTTGTTTTGCATGAGGGGCACACGACGACGATGTGGGGCGCAGGAGCCTCAAAACCTACGGTATCGGACGCTCGTTGTCGGTAGCTTTTGGTACCAACAGACTCCATACGTGACGCCTTTGGAAGCATGCTTACTAACTACGATAACGATAGCCCTGTAGGTATCCTTCGTTTCTCGGTTTTTGGACCGGAAGGGATAACTACTCTTCACTAGGTAAGAT
Organism: Pseudomonadota bacterium; assembly: GCA_027485595.1. Taxonomy (GTDB): domain Bacteria; phylum Bdellovibrionota_C; class UBA2361; order UBA2361; family OMII01; genus OMII01. The sequence goes on from JAIXQT010000032.1 coordinate 4,106, forward strand.
GCCTCTTGGGGGCCATCTTACCGCTTCTGTCGTGATTTTTCTCTGGGGAGGGTAAGTTCCCCAAGGATTACGCGGTAGTATAAGGTCTACGGCAAAACCGCACTAGGTATAATCTTCACCTGTGTACCGATTTTTTTCGAAAAGTTCGCCGAGCACTTTCTCGCTGTCTCTAAAGGGGGTACCTTCTTCCCTCCATGTCGCGTCGTCGTCCCTCACATCAGCACCGCAGAGAATCTCCACCGCCCCGCC
>JAIXQT010000111.1 GCA_027485595.1 Pseudomonadota bacterium
CCAGCTGGATTTTTCTCTAAAACCACCTGAAGTGGCTCCTGAACAGCCTGGCGATAGTAAAAAGAACCTTTCCGAGGACACACAACAAACCGGGCGATTTCTCCAGGAGCTGAGGAACCGAGCTTCAGGTGATTTGATTTCGATCAGCTCGGAGCTGCATTACCTCCGTGTGACCACCACTGACGCGGAGGTCATGTTTCTCTACAACCTAAAAGACGCCATCGAGGAGCTTCCATCTAACTCCGGAGTGCAGGTTCACAGATCCCACTGGGTATCGCGAGATCATGTTAAACAGCTCACAAAAATGAATGGAAACACCGAGTGCGTTCTTTCAAATGGCAGGACGTTGCCAGTCAGTCGCCGAAAATACTCAGAGGTGAGAGAATTGCTCAATGCTCTCTCGTGAGGACCTCACGAGCACAAGAGGCGGCTTTTGTAATTAGTGCGGCTTTCTTAAAGGGACACTAGCTTTCGAATATCTCCCTAGAATTTGCTTCTCGCAGACAGACGTCCATCTCATGGGTGTTTATGGCGAACGAAGTTCAAGGGGAAAGAAAATCCTTTATCCGACTGCCTGGTGTTCGCCAAGCATGAAGAAGAGCTGCGCAAAGGACTCGTTCATCGGCTGCGATTGCAGCAACCGTCGAGCCTCTTGTCGCAGCGATTCAAGCTCATCACCATCCTTGAGCGCCATCGATAGGAGCGTATGCAAGAACCCGCTCAGCTCCTCCGACCGTTTATAGGGAAGCGCGCCGTGAGGAGATGGCAAGAATGATACGATCCCCTCGGCACCACTTTTGAAGAGAGCCGAGGAGCTGAGCGTGTCATCCCGAAGTTTTCTCCCTCGTGGAGAGAAAGGGTTCGCTTCATCTATGGAGTCCCCCACTATCTCACTCGCGATAATAAGCCCAATCAGAGGGGCCATGAGCACGCCATTTCGATAGGTGCCCGTCGCTAAGGAAAGTCCGGGACACTCGGTCGATCCAACTAAAGGGTACCCGTCAACGCAGATAGGTCGGCTTCCCACCCGAATAGACTCAATGGTTGCCGAATCGAGGGAGGTATTAAATTCATGAACAACCTCATGCAGGAGGTCGTGAACCTCCTCAACAGATGCTCCCGTTGATGTCCCGGGACAGGAGGCAGTGCGATTGGTTGCTCCTACGTAGATTCTTCCCTTGCCACGTGGGACAACGTGAATGCCACAAGCAAAATCACGATTAGGAGAACGTAGCACATGAGGAAAGTGTTCGGAGGTCTCAAGAATAAGGGAAGTGCCCTTACCCGGCATCAGCCGTGGAGATGACAGTCGTGCTTCATCGGGCAGCGCCTCAAGAAGAGCCTGCGTTCCCACGCCCGCGGCCAGCACCACATGGTCGCCCTCAAGCTCTCTACCGTCGGGGAGCACAACACCACACACCTTACCGCTACGGAGCATAAGGCGGTCTACCCAACAATTCTCGTGGGAGAAGCGAGGATGGCTCTCTGTGGCGGCGTCCAGCGCGGACATGAGAGCAACGGTGTCCACAAATCCCTCTTGAGGGAGCCAGAGAATCTTCCGCGGTAGATACCGCTCGTTTGGATGATAGCCGGGGACATCACACTCATCGACCGTTTGATACGGGCTCCCAAATCGTGCAAGCTCCCTCTCTATCGCTTGAATATTCCTTAGATCGTGTCGACCGAACGTGTTCGCTACGATAAACGTGCCCATGCCACTATCGATAGCGCTACCACTCAGAGCAGACAGCTCGGCTAACCATTCAGGATAGAGGGAGCTCGACCGAACGCGAAAAGCGGTCTCCTCTTGATCGAGGGCAGAATTCTTATCCGCTGTAACCTCCGCAAACGCCCCAAGCATCGCACCAGCCGCGAGCGAAGCGCTCTCCCTCCGACCGGATAAGGGTCTAATTTGACACACCGACACCCCCTTCCGCAGAAGAGCTAATGAAATAGCACCCCCAATAATCCCCGAGCCGACAACAAGTACATGAGTGGAGTGGTTTGTTACGACGTTCATCCCGTTGATGTATCACGGACCATTGCTATATGCAACCGAGTTGCGTATAGTATCCTAGATCGCCCGATGTTCGGCGTTGTTACGAGGTCTTAGTAGTTATGACATCCCCTGCCCACGTCCCGCTCCACTCTTTCAAAGAAGCTCCCCTTTCCTTGCCCCCAAGAGCGATTGTTATCTCAGGCACCTTAGGCAGCGGGAAGACAACCCTCCTTAACCATCTTCTCCAAACAACCGCGGCATCGAACAAGCCTGGCTCTTTTGTTGTCATTGAAAACGACATCGGCGCAACGAATACAGATAAACAACGCTTGCGGACCAGCCCAGAGAACGTACTCGAAGTTACTGCGGGGTGTATCTGCTGCAATGACCTGCACTCACTCCAGGCGGCCGTCACTCAACTACGTGCGCAACCTGAGATAACGACGCTCTTCATTGAAACAACGGGGATCGCGAAGCCATCCGCCGTGAAGAACCTCCTTCATAAGCTTCAAATCCCAACGATGGTGATCGTAACTGTCGATGTAAAGCATTTTGATGATAACGCACTCTTGGGACGAACTGCCGATACGATTCCACACGCTGACATAGTTGCGCTCACGTGGACTCAGAATGATGCTGGGGTTCGCGATGACGCGACTCTCCACAGAGTGATGACAGAGGTCGAGAGGTTCAATCCTACCGCCCAGAAAATAGAGATCGCTCCATCGGGCAAACCTCTCGATGAGCTGTGCCTTAACGTGCCCTCCCCGCTCGTTTCGGTCGCTTCTTTAACACAAGTGCATTCTGACACCCCACTGCCCGCATTGAGGGAGATATCTCTTTTCACCCGCGGTGTTCAATTTGCGAGCAAACCCCTACCCAAAGCGCACCAAGAATTTACCATCACATTGAACGTCCCCTCAGGTATGAGTCCTGATACCGTCATATCCGCAGTAAAAGCTGGGGCTCCGACTGGCCTTCTCCGAGCTAAGGGTCGGGTCGGGCGCTTTGACCTCGATTGTACTATGGGAGATTGGCAGATCTCTGAATGCCGTGCTGGCAGTGAACGAAACTTTATTACCCTAATCGGGAGACTCCCTCTAACAGCTGAGTCCTTTCCAGAACTCGCATCCACACCAACAGGAGATGAATTATCGATAGATATGAGCGATCCTCTCGTCCGCGAGAAAGCGGTCCAGTTAGTGAACGATCTTATGTCTCGGATCCCGATCAACGTGGTGGAAAATAGTCGACTTATCACCGAGACTGACGCTGGGGAGGCTTGGCGGTATGTCTCTCTCCCCGGATTTCCAGTAGAGACCAAAGAGGCCTTTCTACGATCTCTTTGTGAATTTTACCTCAAACAATACGAAGCTCTGAAATCAAGCGCATTCGACTCCCATCCGACGCTGCCATACTACCAACGGGAGGTGGGATATAACCTCTCGTGGTTCCTCATCGATTGCGGCGAACTACTTGCCAAATGGAGCTTAGACACCACCATTAGAGATATCAAGCCGGCCACCCTCTATTTCACCGGGCTTCAGAACGCTCGAGACGCACGACACATAGGTTCGTTTAAAGAGAGTGACATACCATATCTCAAGACTCGTTTAGTGATGCTGGAAAATGAGGGCGCACCCCCCGCTCTTGCTAACAGCGCGATACGCACCTGCGCGCAACTCTGCCTCGATAAATCATGGCACCGGGCTTTGCGCGTACTGAGCGACACGAGCCGCTTCTCCATCGATGCAGTTCAAGGAGTATAACATGATACCATTTTCACCCACTCATGCTGGTTCCCTGATGCAAGAAGCGAGACAACACGGTCGTGTATTAAGTCTCGAAGAGAGAAGAACAGCACAGCCAGTGCCCGTCCCTGGACCAGACAGATCATGGTGTTCAGAGTTGGTATCGAAATTCAGCGAATTCCTGAAGCCGACATCGCCTGACCGTTCTTCGCCTTCGGACTCTTAATCCTGGCGGAAGAGCCATCGCATCCAACTACGAACAAGCCCTGGTGGCGGATAAGCAGATCACCAATGCACATGGACACGGCACAATGCCGATTAAAAATCCTACCAAAGATAGAGGCAACTTGCTGCCGTGAGCGCACCGACTACACAATCAACGTAATTCGTGAACGAGCCAAAGGGCTGGCCCCTTGCATCTTCACGCTTTAACCACGCGAACAAGCTGCTAAGCCTCAATAAGACTCTTAATAAAGCGATAGAGCGTCGACTTGTTAATATTTGGTCGTGCCAACCCCCTTCCACGGTGTCTTGAGCTGATATCGGTCGCCTAGCTCTTGCCAAAGGTTCAACGATTGCCTGCCTAACTTGAGGTTTTCTCATTTTCTCAACCGCACTCTGTTGACAACGTGGGCACCAATCTGAGACTTATTTGCAACTCAGTTGCGTTAATAAAAAGGACCTTATATGCCGAAAAACAAAAGGCCATCCCGACAACGCCTCCCCGTAACCGTGCTCTCTGGTTTCTTGGGCGCTGGTAAGACCACTCTTTTGAACCACGTTCTCACCAATCGCGATGGGCTTAAGGTGGCCGTAATCGTAAATGATATGAGCGAGGTGAATATCGACGTGCAGCTCGTGGAGCGAGGCGATGCACGCCTTGACCGAAGCCAAGAGCGGCTCGTGGAGATGTCGAACGGGTGCATCTGTTGCACCCTGCGAGAGGACCTCCTGGAGCAGGTAGCGGAGCTAGCCGCGGAACGGAAATACGACTACCTCCTCATCGAATCAACCGGCATTGGGGAACCGATGCCAGTAGCGGCGACCTTTGCTCACACCGACGAAGAGGGACAGAGCCTTTCACAGGTTGCTCGACTCGACACGATGGTGACTGTTGTTGACGCGGCTAATTTCTTCTCTCAGATGGAGTCATCAGACGACCTTGGGAAGCTCGGTATCGGCGCTGACGACTCAGACGACAGGACGATAGTCGATCTGCTCATGGATCAGGTCGAGTTCGCTAACATCATCGTTCTTAACAAGACAGACCTCCTCCCTGCCAAGCAGCTTGCTGTTGTCGAGGCGATGATTCAAAAGCTAAACCCAGAGGCGCAGATCATTCACGCCCAATTCGGGAACCTTGATCCTAGAAACGTACTCAACACAAAGCTTTTTGACTACGAGAAGGCAGCTCAGAGCCCTGGCTGGATTAAGGAGCTATCAGGCGAACACACACCAGAGACAGAGGAGTACGGAATCACAAGCTTTGTCTACCGGCGTGATAGGCCCTTTCATCCCGAACGCTTCTCAGCGTGCATTCAATCGGAATGGCCAGGCGTCGTTCGCTCCAAGGGCTTTTTCTGGCTCGCGTCGCGCTCTCGCCTCGCTGGATCGTGGTCACAGGCGGGAGGATCGTGCCGGTCCGAGCCGGCTGGTTATTGGGCAGCAAGGGGGGAGGACGGCTCGCTCATAAGCTCGGAAGTGGCGCCTGTGAAAGGCAAGCAGGAACTCGTGCTGATCGGTCTCGACATGAGCCAAGAGAAGCTCACCTCGATGTTAGATTGCTGTCTCCTCACAGACGAGGAGCTCGCGCTTGGCGAAGATGGCTGGAAGAATTTCACCGACCCGTTCTCGCCATGGTCGGTACAGGAAACCCATGAGGAGCTATGATTGAGCAGCAAGATCTCTTTCCTCGATACCAAACGAAGATTGCCTCGTGGTCATTCAACGGGGAATTCGGCAAAAACTTTGAGAGGCTAATCAATTTGCAAATGTGGTGCTTTGGATGTGACATTCGAAATGCATCAGGCAATATTTTAACTGAATTTGGATTTTCCCGAACCCGCCCTCCTACCGGAACACACGGCTCCACCCACTACGCTATGGCCTGTGACTCCAGGTACTCGCTGCATCTTTGGGGATTCGGCATGGTTATCGCTGACGCCACCACGGCCCTCTGTTTGAAGAGGTTTCAACGAGCCCCTCACATATTCGAGGGACGATTTGACTCTAGTCCTGTTTTTAAGCCACACGATCTTCCATCTTTTTATGAACCAAGAACAGGGGCACAACAACAGATGGCGCGGAGACTCCTCCATCGACTCTGCAAACAGGTATTTGGATACGAGAACTATCTAGTTCGACGAGAACTCTCCTCATATCGAAGAGCCTGCGTTGCGACTGCCCCTCGAAACGCTGGCATTAACGGGATGAAGGAGCCTCGCGAGGCATGGAGCCTCCTAGTCGAAGAGGTCGGTTCCGTACGTGAAGCCCTCCACAGAACATCCGGTCCATCCGGTTCGATTGTGGGAGCTGCATGGAGTAATACGCGGCAGGGAATGACATGCCGCTAATTTTCTTGCAGTACATGCATCAGCCGCGGGCGGCAGGGGCCTACCAAGACCAACGGCACCTAAGGTTGAGCCGCTCGCAACTGGAACTCAGTGTACCAAGAGATGAAGGATTCACCCTGAGCGCGCCAAGCGAGGCGAAGGAGGAAGCTATCACAGAGTTTCTTTCCTAGCAGGGTTTCGAGCCCCCCCCCCTACCTAAGCTTTAGCTCAGATGGGCATTCCCCATCTCCCTACTTAACCGTAGGAGGTGGGCACCCGATTCGATTCGGAGTCTCGAGCGCCGTGTCTGCCGAGTCTATGGCGTCAATAACCGCATCAATGACATGCGGGTCAGCCGTCAGAGCGGTTTGATCCTTAAGCTTTGCCGCCGCCGAAAAATAGAGGCTGTGCGTATCGTAGTACGAGGTACATCTTCGGTGTGGCAAGACCGTATCCGGCACATCAACCGCAAAGGCGCTTGGAGGGATAACGAGCCCATCGTTTGGCCAAACGAAGGGATCTCCCCCCTCAAGCTGGAAGCGGTCACCTCCAAGGAGCACGACAGGAATACCGGCTAAGACATTTCCTTGGCGTTCATTCCATCCACCAGGTCCTGTGAGGTACTTTCGTGTAACCTCGCGGCCCGCTAGCGCACCAGCGTCGACAAGCTTCTTGAAGCTAATAAACGTTTCCTCGCATATCTCGTTGCCCGCGCACGACGAGAGAGGGGTTGAGCCAACCGCGTAGTCGCCGGCGATCGCTCCTTGCCACGGTGTACCAAGGGTGGTCAGCGAACGGATCTTTATTGGAGAGTCTTGTTGCTGAAGCACCCTGATCGCGGCTCGCGAAAAGAGTCCTCCCATGGAGTGTCCAACTAAATTGACCGTTGTGACGCCGTACTCCGTATTGAGGTACGAGAGGAACCGAGCAAGGTGCTCACCAGCTTTATCGATATCACCCGTGGCATCAACGGTCATCGAGGAGGGAAGCACAACCGGACAATCCGAGAATCCGAGGAACCCAGGATCTGATAAGACCTGTCCTGGTCCCGCGTTGGCCGGGGATGTGTACACGGTATATCCGGCGTTGAGGAGCTCTTGGCGGAGAACGGTATCGGTACTACCGGCTGGGGTGCCCTGCTGGCATGAGAGGTCGGGAGAGGTGAAGGGACTAATCGCGTTACCACCTGACACGATCACTACTACCTGGTCGGGGGTAGTGGAGTTACTGCTCCCACTACAGCCGGTTAATCCGAGACATACACCTAGGCACAAGGCGCCTAGATTCGAGGTCAATACGGAGAGCGAACTCGTAAGGGTAAAGTATTTCGACATGAAGCTATCTCCGTTTGGATTTATTATGTGCAACCTAGGGAAGCGAGGCAAAACCCCACGTAAACGTGCTCGTGAACGTACCCGGAATAAAAATACCAACGTTTTCGGGTACGTTGACGTTTACGAGCACGCGCACGTTCACGCGTCGGCGTCCACAATTAAACTACTAGCAGGTTTTCCCTCGCTCCCCTAGGCTGCCACTATTACAAAAAAAGAGGCCGGCGCGCTATTGAAACCGTACATAAAACGACTGCCGCGCGGTAGTTTGGCCCCCTGTTACGCTCTCTCCGCGAGCTTCAAGTGAAACCATCACTGTTCCCGTTCCATTCCCGCCAGCCCGCGTAGCGCACGTTTTGAGGTCCACGGTAAAGCCAAGAGTGTTCCCGACTGAAGCGGGGCGGTCTCCAAGCGAATCACGATACGGCGTAGGGTTAGCGCCCTGATTGAAGAAAATACTGTCTCCTGTTCCAAATGGAGTGGTATCTGCTACGAGCTCACTCGAAACGTTCGTAAAGAGTCCCGCGCAGGTCGCTTGCACGTCCCCAACCCCTACTCCGTAGTTCAACGTTCCCCAATCAAGGTACCCGGTCTCATCGGTGCGAATCGCGGCACGCTGCGGGCGCCAAAATGTCATAGTGAGCTGTCCGCTCGGAGGAAGCACTATTGGATCTGACGGCGACGTTCCTGGAATCGACCCCGAGGTAGTACTCACCGAACTATAATCAACCTCTACCTCCCCTGCCCCAGCGTCGTACGATTTGAGCGCCGGCACCGATACGAAATACGGTGCAAGGGTAAAGGTCTTTCTTGTTATCTCACCGGTATTCGAGGTAACAACCGCCTCGAATACGTCACCAGGTCTAAACTGGCTTCGACCAACTCGCGGCTGAATAGCCGCCACGACCGCGCCCAAGCTGTTAATCTTCTCCATGCGAGGATATCCGGCTGAGGTAAGGAGTTCCGCCCACGGCCTGCGAAAATCATTCGAGCTCTCGGAAACTCCACTAAAATAACCTACTGGGGTGTTTCGCCTGCAGTATGCGAGAGCGTCATCGCAGACGATATACCCACCCGTTGCGAGGCTGCTTTGATTTTGAGGGAGCGAGATGAAGGTAGCTAACGCGAAGACGTTTTCCCCACCAATAACCGCGTCAATCGCGGCATCCGTGAGTCCTCCGCGGACGTGGGCATTCAGAGAGTTGCGGAAGTCCAACACCATGGTGGTATATGGAATATCGCTCCCTGCGGAATCAGGGTCCGAAGGGTCTAGAATTAAATCTCCATCATCATCCGCGTCGAAGGCGCTCGGAATACCGTCGAGATCCTCGTCAGCTCCAGCCACGCTCGCCATGCCTGCCACAAAGGCTCTCACGTTAGCGGTGGACCCCGTGCTTACAAGTCCGAGCTGCCCAGCGCCAAGGGGCTTCCCTTTAACTGCCTTCGTGGTTGCTTTGGATACCGCGATACCAAGGGATTTGGTGGTCGTCTTTGCGAGCTGAGCAAATCCTGACTTCAAAGTCACCTTGCCCAGAGAGAGCTTCTTCAGCTTCGAGCTAGCGAGCTTTCCGGAAAAGGTGGTTGAAACCTTCGACCCCGTGCCGCCCAGAGCGATCGGACCTGCGTAGGCTCCGTTGGGATCAGCCATCTGCAGACTGGCTCCCTTAAGACGTGTCTTCGTCACTTTCGTAAAAGAGAATTTGCCGCTGGAACTCACGGGCGCTGAGGTTGACTTGCCGCTACTCTCCACAAGGTACACCGTGTAGCCACCTCCCCTCACAAGCACTCCCTCGAGGGTGAGTGATTGCGCCGAGGCGACAGAGGTCCGCCAAAGGAGCCCGGACAATGCAAACGAGAGAGAGAGCGCGATGCGGTAAGTGTTCTTCATCTGAGTGACCTACTGTGCGGAAGGAGACTCTCACAAGTATCTGTGGGCATAAGGCCGCAGTAAAGAGGTTTTTCCGCCCTGCCGATCCACATGAAGAACGGGATGAGAGTAGGCGATGCTACCCCCCTCTAACGACCGCTGCATCACCAGACATCATACTGTTGAGCAGAAGGGTGAAACGGAGGGTAAGCCCTCGACGAGCAACGAGATCTAGCTTGAGCAGCGCCTTGCTTGAAAAAGCAAAACAAAGTTAAGATCACGACCATCATGCGAAGATCTGTTGCTATCATCGGTGCTGGATTTAGCGGGACCCTTACCGCAATTCAGCTTACTCACACAGCTTCAACATCAACCGAGATCGATATCTACCTGATCGACCCTCGAGCATCTTTCGGGCCCGGCCTCGCGTACACTCCGCCGAGCAAAGGATTTAAACTTAACGTCCCCGCGAAATCGATGGGAGCGTTTCCGGACGATGTGGAGGGATTCTATCGATGGATATACGAACGAGATCGCTCCATCTCACCAGAGGATTTCGCGCCTCGACTTCTGTATGGCGCATACCTCGAGGACCTTCTCAATCAAGCGAGCTCCCGATCCACTGGGCACACAATTCACCGGGTACGAGACGAGGTTATTAACCTGAGGCAGACCTCCTCGCCGGAGAAATGGGAGCTCACGCTCAACAGCGGTTCTTCATTGGTGGTCGATGCGTGCGTTTTGGCCATGGGAAATCTGATGCCTACAGCACCAGCGACATCGAAAACTCCTCTCGAATTCCGTCAGCCGTTCAGCTCCTCAAGCTACGACGACCTCTCGTCACGCCAAAAGATCTTCATTCTGGGAAGTAGCCTTACGGCTGTTGATGTAATTCTTGAGTGTGAAGCTCGCGGTTTTACGGGCTCCTATACCGTGCTCTCGCGGAATGGTCGGTTCCCGAGACCACACGAGTCGCTCCCCTCCTCCGCTGTTGCTCACCTTCCGCACGACTGGGACACGAGAGGCTCCGCGCGATCGCTCACCTCTCTCATTCGCGCCGAGAGTCGCCGCCTCGGCTCATCACAGCCGGTGTTTGACGCCATGCGTCCAAAGATACAATCGATGTGGAAACACCTTCCCCCTTCAGAACGCAAAAGATTTCTCCGACACGTGCGCCCCATCTGGGATATTCACCGACACCGTATCCCCGCTTCGCACGCCGACGTACTGGCTCGACTTCAGGCCACTAACCGTCTTCGCATCATCGCGGGTAGATTGCATACACTCGACACCTCTTCCTCGAAGTTCTCATGCGTCATCAGCAAGCGAGGACAGCCCCTCTCTGCTTCGATTGAGGGCCCCTTCGACGTGGCGTTTCGATGCACCGGGCCAGAGGGCGACATCACAAAAAGTGCTCATCCATTGCTCCGGAACTTGCACGCCAACGGTCTGCTCCTGCCCGGACCACTCGGCTTAGGACCGGTCTGCGCCACAAGCGCTACCGTTCCGCTGTGGCTTGTAGGGCCCCTCCAGCGCGAAGTGCTATGGGAGATAACTGCCGTCAGAGAGATACGGGAGCACGCTCACGAAGTTGCTAGGCAGGTCGTGGGTCACCTAGAAAAAACCTCAACAGCTTGATTTGTATAGCTTTATACCCTCTTTAGCTTGCCTCCCTCACGACCGATACCCAACAGCAGAGTATGAACCGTGATCGCGGGACGTTCATGGTGGCTCTTTGTACCGGCACTTGAGAGAATAACAACAGCTCTACATGGTCCAGTCTTCGGTCAAACGGCGTCGAAAAACAAGAACGAGGCGTTCTGAGCCTCAGATTCCTCTTGTCTCGTCCGATGAGTTCTTCAATCGGGAATTGAGCTGGATTGAGTTTAATCGAAGAGTTCTCTCTCAGGCGCGCAACACCTCATGTCCACTCCTTGAGCGATTGCGCTTTCTCACCATCTGCACCTCTAATCTCGACGAGTTCTTCATGAATCGGGTGGGTGGATTGCAACAGAGGATCGACGCCATGAGGGGACAGGGCTTGACGGGACTCCAATCGGAGCCGGAGAACCTCCTCAAGCAGGTGAGGAGCGCCGTCACAGAGCTGATAAAGATACAGGACCAGATCCTTGAGCACGAACTCAAACCAAGCCTAACGCACAACGGGGTCCGGATTGTGCCCTGGAACGAGCTTTCCTCTCCTGAACGAGAGGCAGCTATTCTCTATTTCCAGACGAATATCTTTCCTGTTCTCACTCCACAAGCGATCGATCCTGGGCACCCTTTTCCTGCGATCTCAAACCTCTCTCTCTCTCTCGGCATACTCCTGAAACATCCGGATAGGGGCGAGGAGTTATTCGCTCGGGTTAAAATCCCCACGGTCATCCCGCAATTGTTCCGACTGCAACAGCGGAACGGCGAGCATTTCCGCGCGATCACCACCACAGAGATAATTCGCAATAACCTGAGCACCCTCTTCCCCGGCATGCTTATCGAGGACGTCCTTCCCTTTCGCATAACCCGCAACTCCGAACTCGACGTAGATGAATATGAAGCGGACGACCTTATTGAGTCGATAGCCGAAGGACTCAAAGAGAGAAAGTTCGCTCAGGTCGTCAGACTGGAACACGGCCCAACGCCAAGCCCATCGATCCTCCGGTTTCTCATGGAGGAGGTTGGAATCTCAGATAACGAGGTCTACCTCTCAACAAGCGCGATGGACGCAGCGGCCTTGAAAGAGGTAGCTGACATCGGTATTCCGCACCTCAAATTTGAGACGTGGACACCTGTTCCACCACCTCAATTAGCTGACGAAGACGCCAATATCTTTTCCGTCATACGCTCAGGGGACGTTCTCGTTCATCACCCGTATGAATCATTCAACGCTAGTGTGGAGCGCTTCCTCCGCGCGGCTGTTGAGGATCCAAAGGTGCTCTCGATTAAGATGACCCTCTACCGCGCCGGAGACAACAGTTCACTCATTCCACTTCTGATCAAGGCGGCTGAAAACGACAAGCATGTGGTGTGCCTCATAGAGGTGAAAGCGAGCTTCGACGAGGCTCGCAACATTCGCCACGCGCAACTACTTGAGGAAGCTGGCGTGCACGTTATGTACGGTGTGGTAGGTCTCAAAACGCACGCTAAGCTTATCCTGGTGGCTCGCCAAGAGAACGACTCGATCCGTTGCTATGGGCACATTGGTACCGGCAACTACAACTCGACCACCGCGCGCTTCTATACCGACCTGGGGCTCTTTACCTGCGATAAGATGATCTGCGATGACATGGTGGAGCTCTTCCACTTTCTGACCGGGCGCTCTCTCAAGCGGGATTACAACCAACTACTCGTCGCGCCAGTAGCGCTCAAAGATAAACTCCACGCGCTCATCGAGAGGGAGATTGAGAATCACACCAAGGGGCTTCCCGCGCACATCCTTATCAAGGCAAACAGCCTTGAGGACACAGCCACGTGCAGAGCGCTGTCTCGCGCGGCGCACGCTGGGGTTCCCGTCGATCTGATCATACGGGGAATCTGTTGTTTAAAGCCCCTTCGACAGAGCAACGGCACTAATCCCCGTGTAACTTCCATCATCGGAAGGTTTCTCGAACATTCGAGATTGTACTACTTTCGCAACGGAGCGTCGGATCCTCTCGCCGGCTCCATGTTTATCAGCTCGGCTGATCCGATGTACCGCAACCTCCACCGACGAGTAGAAGTTGCTGTACCGATTAATGACATACAAGCTCGATTGCGATGCTGGGAGATCCTCTCCGCCTGCCTTTACGACTGTGTTTCTGGATGGGACCTTCAAGCAGACGGGTCGTATGTTCTTCGCAAACCAGACGATACTACCCTTTGTCTAAGCGCCCAGG
>JAIXQT010000280.1 GCA_027485595.1 Pseudomonadota bacterium
GCCGCACCGTTCCTGGCGCTTCGCACGGAGAAACTCGAGGGTGCGTGCTTCGAGCTCGGGTGCCTGTACCGCCGTGCCGTCTTTGCGCGTGCTCGAATACCATACCAGTGCCTGTAATTCCCGTGCCTGACGCACGCTCTCTACATTGTGTGGCAGCCCGAGTATCCGTTGCTGCAAAAAGATCTTGAAGCGGCGCTCAAAATCAGCAAAGACCGCGTCATCGCCCCTCAAGCACTGTTTCCAGAGGTACAGCACCAGGAGGTAACTGGCTCGAAAGGTGCAGGAGCCGGAAAGCTGGGTGGGGTAGGTTATGGGGAGGGCCTCTCCGTCTGTGTGTGGAAGGATGGCCTCGTAGTAGAGTCGGGCGGTAAAGATCTCTTTGCGAGTGCGTCTCTCGACGGCTGCCACGCTGTTGACGGTGCTTACCGCATCGTGTACAAAGACCTTACTCTGTTGTGTGGGCACGTCCACCTGGTAAAAGGGGTAGCACATTACCCTGCCTTCGGGGGAGGCGTGCACCGAGCCGTGGTGGCCACACCCGTCTCCCGTATTGATGAGGATAATGCCGGTGGTGCGACTGTCCAGCTCCTGGCAGTGCATGCCGATGGCGTGCCTGGACGTCCCGGATACCTGAAAGGGCTTCTGTTGGCCCCAGAGGGTCACGGCAAACCACAGGCACTTGACAAGAGGCTCCTGAAGATCTTGGTGGTGGGTCTGCAGAAAATCACTCATGGCGCTCGCCACGGTCGCCTTGGCGGCAGAGGCGGTCTCACCCACGTCAGGGCTCATGATATCGTCGTAGGCCCCGTGGCAGAGAGTCGCCAGGCCTTGCTGACAGTAGTCTAGACTACCGTTCCAGAACGAGAACGAGGCGGGGAGTTCTTGGTCAAGTATGGCGTTCCTTTGACGCAGCCAGTACAGCCTGCGCTCGAGCGCTACCGCGTCCGTGTCGTTGGTGATGGTAGCTTCAATCTCTGGCCATTCGGCAAGGTTCTGGACAAAGCGGAGCTCGCGCTTTACGGACAAGAGTGTGTGCAGGACACTGGGTTTCCATTCGATTTCGTGGTAGTAGTCTCGTGAAAAGAACAAGTACGCGGACGTTTCGCGCATCCCCAGAAGCCTTGCTACACCCTCGGGTCCTCGTTGAAAGGGTGAAAAGTTGTCGGCCCACCACTCCAGGGTGTGGTAATGTTCGAAGCACTGCCACACAAGGTCGGGTAGGGACGTGACAAGGGCAAGCCACCTGACCATATTCTCCTTGTTGGTGGCATCAATCTTAGTCAGGTAGACCCGCGCTACCGTGATGGGTACTGTCCTGTGTAATGTAGACAAGACCCCAATGCTGGTTTTGGTGGTGCGCGGAAAGTCCCCAAAATCAGAAATTTTGACTGACAAGTCAAGGACATGCTTGAGCAAGAATGCTGTGATTTCGCTCGTAAACCCCATGTGCATAAGATCACCGGCCCTCCTATCACGAAAACTATCAAACCCCGCGCACTGGAGCAGGATCTTGTCATCAGATTCGTATGGACTGATGTACGTACGGTGCAGGACAGCATCCCTCCACCGTGCATCGTCGGCAAACCAGGTCGGTCGCTGGAGGACGTGGCGTGGGCTGACAAAGAGGGGTACGGTCCTCGCCCAGACGGTTTCGCTCCACTCGCCCTGACGAACGTGCTCGAGGCAGTGCCTTTTCCACTCCGATTCGTTCGGGCATTGCAGTGCTCTGCAGAACTCACGGACGTTGGCCAGCAAGAGGGATGCCTGTGCAAAGTTACCACCAGCGGGTCTGCACAGCATGGCAAAGTCTGCGAATTCGGCGGTGCGTCGCGCCCTGACCATTTCTGTTATGTAGGCCAGTGTATCCAACTCGAGTTCGCTACCCGCGACGGCGACAAACTCTGCGCACAAGGAACTATGGGGCCAGAGTGTCTCGAGATTTGTGTCAGTGGGGTTGGAGAACTCCTTAGCCCCAAGGACCTCGGTGAGTGCGGGGTGAAACTCGGGGAACATCCACAGCAGCACGTCCCACTCGAGGCCACGGAACCAAGATTGTTGATCGACAGCCCTTCTGTACCGATAAAGGGCGAGTGTGCTAGGATCGATGGTGACTACGGGCACAGGAGCCGGTGGGTGAAACGGCGCTTCGTCATCATCGTCAGAAAAGCCAGTGGTCGGGCGTTCGTCGTCCGAATCAGTGAAGCCCGCTGGGTATGTGTAAGGCCGGTCATCGTCTTTGGGAGTATCCTCGTCCGAATCGGAGAAGCCCGCGGGGGTGCTGTAAGGCCGGTTATCGTCTTCGGGAGTATCCTCGTCCGAATCATCAAAGCCCGCTAGGGTGCGGCGGGAGGTGAATGTGTAAGGCCGGTTGGCGTCCTCGTGATCGCGAGTGTCCGAATCCGAGTCGGAATCCGATTCAGCTCCGCGACTCATTCGGATCATGGGGACGATAATGTCATCATCATCTTCATGCTCACGTTCATGTTCATATTCATAACCCAATTCCCTCAGCTCACTCCACAGATCTGGATCCGACATTTTGTATTATGTTCTGGCTACAAAAAAATGAAACCCTTGTAATTCAGAGCCATAATCAAAGCAGAGCTCTTCGCCCTGCTGGATGGTTCTCGATGTCTGCAAGATAAGGTGGGTGTGAGAGCTTCCCGGCTCTGTCAGTATCTGGAGGTAGCAGTTGCAGAGCGCCTGGCCCCTGGGCGCGTGGTTGGCATACCGGGATACACACGATTGGGTGTCGAGCGAATCGATGCCATAGCTCTCCGTGGGGTGCTTGAGGCCGTACCTCCGGGGCCGTTTATCCTCGAGGTCAAAGACTCGGCCGCAGTAGAGGTCGATGCTCTCCTCCGAGGGGATGTCTACGGTGGCAAACAGCCCCAACCCCGCGCCGGGCAGCGTCGAGGGCCTCACCTCGACCCCATAGACTTCGGGGCCGTGATCGTTGCAGAATTGCGGGTAGCGGTCCACCGGGTTGGGACAGTCATCCACCTGGCAGATCATGCTGTAGACGTGGTCGGGGTCGATCTGCCACATGTCACCTCGGATCGTGTGCGCTTCACGCTCGATGGCTTCGGTCGTGTCGTAATCCATTGATGTTTGGTGAGTGGGCCGCAAAATATATTTAGGCGTGAAGAGCCCACGAAATCAAGAGTCCTTGGGGAACGTGCGCTACGTGGAAGCCTTTGCTGCGCAATCGTTCCGCTAAAAAGTCCTTGATGCCTTTGGGTCTGCAGTAGAAAGGTCGTCTCCATGACCAGTCCTCGAGTTGGTACTTGGTGTGACCCTTTTCGCTGTGGCGTTCCATGCGCGTGAGAACCAGGGAAAGTTCTTGTTCACCCAGCTCATCGCGGTTGGCGCGGAACCTCGTGAACTCAACCCGGTCAAGAGCATACAAAGGTTTGTTGACCGGCTCCAGGTGGAGCAATTCGGCCAGGGCGTAGTTGACCGGCACAGCGGAGGGGTCAAAGTGACGTCTACACAGCGGGCACTTGTAGTGCTGGAGTTTGCGGATCGTGGTGCCCTCTATGCTATGACCACAGGGCAGCACGCGCGGGTCGCGCCAGGGTTCTCGTGTCACGGGGCAGTTGCTCATTTGGGCGAAGCAATGGTGCATGGGGTTACAGGTTTGGGCAAGAGAGATTTCCACTTTTTCTCACGCAGCTTGTCTAATTTGCGACGCAACTCCGATTCCTTGGCCGCATCACTACCAGTATAGACAGTCCTGATCTTTCGTGCGAGCTCCTTCACAAACTTGATGAATTGACAATTGTCCTTGCGGGACCGTTTGGTGACGCGAGTCTGTTCGGCCGCATAGTGCCGAAAGTTCTTGCACATCCCGTAGCGCGCCACTAGGGTAGGGACATGCTGTGCCGGTGGTGTGGTACGCATCATAGTCCAGAGCGCATGCCTCTCCGCCCAAGGCTCGCAATTCACCTTGTTGTGGTAGCAGCTCGCACTGAAGGCACCTCCCTCATGCTTCTCGGCGCTGTAGACGTATACCTTCTTGCTCGTGTGCAAATGGCGCTGCAAGCACCAGTACTGATTGTTCTCCATGACGAGAGACTTCACCTTGCGACTCACCAGCGTGAGACGAGCACTCTCGCGAAAGTGCAGGAAGAGCAGGATCTCGGTCAGGGTATCGACAGAAAGCTGGTCCATCTTGATATAAATTGAATCTGTCAGCGGACACATAGAATAGTTCAATGAATAGGTGCTCGACTCGTGCTCGACTCGTGCTCGACTCGTGCTCGTGTCACCAGGGCGTTTTAGCGAGCTGCACCGCAGGCTGGGCTAAACGGCCACGTTTGACCGAAGAAAGGCCGAGGGTGAGATAGGATCAATTGTTTATGATCAGAGTCGATAGGACATAATGTGGTCATCATAATGCACTAGAATGGAGCAATGGGGTAGCATTATGGACCATGCCATGCGGTCGTCTCGATCATCTTGAAGTAGGCAGCTGTTCCCGCCGAGGTCCTCGGTGCGTTTTGACTTGGTGATGCAGTATACAATTTCAGATGTCGGGAAGCGCGTCCTCCTTGGATCGACAGCACTTCTGTGGAGCCGCCTGCGCGGTGCTCGCGCGTGGAGTGCTGCTCATTGCGCATGCATATCCGTGCATCGGCACGCAGGGCCCAAAAGCAGGGCCCAAAAGCAGGGCCCAAAAGCAGGGCCCAAAAGCAGGGCCCAAAAGCAGGGCCCAAAAGCAGGGTCCAAAGGCAGGGCCCAAGGGGGTGTTGGGGAGGTCAGAGATGTGGTTCTGAACGTGGTGCTCCACTGTGTGCAGATGTTCGGATCTCCTTCTTCGACCAAGGCGGCGGAGGGTGCTCAGGCAAAGCCCATGGAAACCGAGAAGGAGGGGCCGGCGGGGTCTTCGGGGAAGGCGCGCGTGTCCAGGCCGGTAGGGGCAGGGGAATCAATGGAGGCAATGGCATCGGGGAGGACGCGCACGGCTGGGTGCAAGAAGGTCGCGCGGGTGCTTGTCTGCCGGATGGCTACGATCGAGACGGTGCCTGCGACCCTCAGCATCTATGCCGTGGAAGGCAAGGAGCGGTACGAGGCGGACCTGAAGGTGTTGCTGCGCCTCGATCCCAAGCACTCGTCTGGGGGTGTATGCGTGCACGCCACCTCGGAGAGCTACCGCATCTACCAGGATCGAGACGAAGTCCATATGGAGGTCGATGAGGGACGAGTCGAGTACAATGTGAATATGGATCTGCTTTCTACGTCCAAGGGATTGGGGATGTTCAAGTTCCAGTTGGTGGTCCAGTCCTGTCACGGCGCGGTGGTTGGCAAGCCCAAGATCGAATTTAGTGAACTCGACTACACGACGCCAATGCTGGTAAGCGTCGCCTGGATGCGGTATGGTATGTCATTGTGTCATTGTGTCATTCATCATCATCAACGCCTGCAGGGTGCAGTCATGGGTGGTTTCTCGAGCCAGTGGCGGGCGGCGCTGGCGGCGA
>JAIXQT010000275.1 GCA_027485595.1 Pseudomonadota bacterium
CGGTCCGCGACAGAATCACTTGAACTTCCGTTCTCTCTCGATGGAATATTTCCTGACGACTACAAAGCGACCACAGATATCTCTGAGGCAACACACGACGTCGTGGCGCTCACAACCCTTTCAGACACCGCTACAGTATCGGTATCACTCTTCAACCCTCAGGGAGGAGCGTCCTCGCTCCTCTCACTATTCTCTCTCAGCAAAGAGATCTCGATCAGCCTCGCTACCCCGGTGCTCGAAAATGTTGGACTTGAGGTGCTGAGCGCCTATTCATATGAGTGCGCGGGACCTCACGGCGCAACGCACCTCCTCAAACTCGCGGTTCGTCCCTACGAGGGAGAGTCCCTCTTGGCTGAGAGCTTCAACGCGGCGGTCGCCCCAGGGTTGGCGAAAGTCCTCCAAGGCGAGGCCGCGAATGACGCGCTGAACGCCCTCCTTCGCAAAGCTCCCCTCACCATTCAACAGATCGGACTTCTTCGCGGATACTGCGCCCTTCTGTGGCAGGTTCATAAGATGTCGACGAAGCGCACGATGTGGGAGGCTCTCGCGGGAGCACCTCACGTCGCAACACAGCTATGCCGGATATTTGACTGGAAGTTCAATCCCACGCACAGCATATCCCTCGAGGAGCGATCGCGCAGGGCATCCCTCGAAGAGTCCGTACTCGTTGAGGCTCTCCGTCAAGTCCCCGACATCACCCAGGACCGCGTACTGCGCGCGCTGCTCGCGCTTATGCGCAGCACCGTACGAACTAACTTCTTTACTGGCACCGATACCCTCGCTATCAAGCTCCGCTCGCAAGAGATCGAGTTCATGCCGCACCCCCGCCCCCTCTTTGAGATCTTTGTATTCTCACCTCGCATCGAGGGAACCCACCTAAGGAGTGCTCGTGTGGCGCGCGGGGGCATTCGCTGGAGCGAGCGCCTCGATGACTACCGCTCAGAGGTATTGGGGCTCATGAAGACCCAAAAGGTTAAGAACGTCATCATCGTTCCGAGCGGCGCGAAGGGTGGCTTTATCGTCAAGAATCTTCCACGACAGGGAGATGCGGTAGCGAAAGGTGTTGAACAAGCTTATCGAGAATATATTACGGCACTCTTGACCCTGGCGGATACGAAGCGGGACGATTCCGTGGCACATCCACCTGGGGTGATTATCCACGATGAACCTGATCCTTACTTTGTCGTCGCCGCGGACAAAGGCACGGCGACGTTTAGTGATATCGCGAACTCCATCGCCCTCAGGGATTTCAATTTTTGGCTCGGAGATGCATTCGCGTCCGGTGGTTCAGCCGGATACGATCACAAAAAATACGGCATCACAGCAAAAGGGGGGTGGGAGTGTGTGCTGAGACACTTCAGGGACCTTGGGATTAACTACGAATCGGAACCGTTCACCGTCGTCGGCCTCGGAGATATGTCGGGCGACGTGTTCGGCAACGCCTTGATGCTCAACCCCAATATGGCGCTGATCGGAGCATTCAACCACAAACACATCTTTATCGATCCGACGCCTAATACCGCTCAAGCTCTTGAGGAGCGGACTCGGTTATTCAACACTCCGCGGTCGCAGTGGAGTGACTACAACCCATCGCTGATCTCACTCGGCGGTGGTGTCTTTAACCGTTTCGATAAGGAGATACCATTACATCCAGCGATTCGCTCCGCGCTGTCGATCCCAGATGATGTGCCTAACGTAGTGGATGGGGAAACTCTTGTCTCTCTCGTACTCAAAGCCCATGTGGACCTCATGTGGAACGGCGGTATCGGGACCTACGTAAAAGCCCGCTCGGAGTCTCACTCGGATGTGAATGATGGTACAAACGATGGGGTACGAATTAACTCGGACGAACTCCGCGCGAGGGTCGTCGGCGAGGGTGGAAACTTAGGGTTCACGCAAAAAGCTCGTATTGAGTTCGCCCTGAGAGGCGGTCGAATCAATACAGACGCAATCGACAATTCGGGGGGCGTGGACCTCTCTGACCATGAGGTCAATTTGAAGCTTCTGCTCTCTCCCATGGTTACCAAGGGGCGGATCTCACTCGACGAGCGAAACACCCTTTTGAAAGAGATCGCGCCAGATGTTGTCGAATCCGTTCTGGGGCACAATCGGGACCAGGCTCTCATGCTCTCAATCTCTCAGATCCGGTCAATCACCACGTTGGAGCAGTATCGGTATCTTATTCGCGACATGCACCGTCTCGGCTTCCTCGACCGTAATCGCGACGCACTCCCTGACGAGGCTGAGCTGGATGATCGAGCCTCGTCTCAAACTGGACTCACTCGACCCGAGCTTGCCATCTGCAGCGCCGCCGTAAAGATGTGGATAAAAGAGCAGATTCGACCGTCGAATCTTTGCAAGGATCAAAGCCTTGAACGATTCCTTCTTTCATATTTCCCGCCAAAGGTTCAGCAGGGGTTTAGAGAAGATATCATCTCCCATCCGCTCGGCTCAGACATCATCGCGAGCGAAATTATCAGCACTATCCTACCCATCGTGGGCATCTCATTCGCACATTCCATCGTGTCGATGAACAATACGACCGTGCCGACCGCGATGAAGTGCATCCTCGCGGCGGATACGATCCTTGGGGGAGAGACTCTGAGATCTCGCTTAAAAGCCCTTGATACACCGACGCACTGCCCGAACTTTACCAAGCTGTGGCTGGATATGGGCGCAGCTATACGGGAAGCGGCGACGTGGCTCCTCGCCACCCATGGAACCACACACTCACTCCAAGAGATGGTCAGTCTCTACGCGGATCAATTTAAAACCCTCGCCGCGCACAGCACACTCGTATTTACGGGCAAGGAATTCGCGCGTTTTGAGCGACGAGTGGCTGAATACCGCGCGCTCGACGCGCAGATCCCGGAGGCCACTACCCTCGCCCTCTATCGTCGCATCCTGCCGTTACTCGAGATGTTGTGGTCAGCTCGTGAATTTTCATGTGACGTGAAGCTTGTCGCAAACACATACTCTCAGGTTCTTGAGGAGCTGCGCCTCAATGAGTTGTTTAAGTTTGAGAACATCGTTGAGACGAGGAGTAAGTGGGAACAGGAGCTTGTAGAGGGCGCCTATCAAGAGATTCGACGAAGCATCTCTCTCATAACGGGTCAGATAGTGGGGAAAGGACTCTGTCAGCCAGAGGAGATACGAGCCGCAGTCACTGCCGCGGCGGGCTACGATAGCATCCGCTCTACGATGGCTGACGTTGAGGAGCTTCTTAAACAGAAGCGGCCGTTCCAGGTCGCGGTACTCCCGGTAGTCACCCGGCAGCTACGAATGTTCAACGTATAGTGGCGCGGCTTCATCCCGCGTGAAGCACTACATGCGTAGCCTTTCACGGGATCATCGAGAGATGACGTGAAACTGAGCGGTTCCTACTGCCGAACCACTCCGCCTACTGGCTTCTCACCCCGGATAAGGTCCCGAAGCTCGAGAGCTCTCGTATGCTGAGGTTCAAAGATAAGAATCTTCTCGATCTCAGACTTAGCCGCTTCAACCTTCCCTTGGGCGAAGAGGATACCGGCGAAGGAATACAACATCTCCAGATTCGCTGGATGGAGCTCAAGGTACGAGTTAATCGCCTTTTCGATCTCCGAGTATCGTTTCATCGGATATCCAAGCTGGAGAACTCCGAGCAACGCTCGTCGATTTTCCGGATTGGACGCCACAGCTTGCTGGAACAGCTCGAAGGCCCTTACATCCTTATTGCTGACCATCGCGCAGAGACCGAGTCCGGCGAGTGCGACGTCATCAGTAGGCTCGATCGCCACAGCCTTATCGAACCACTCCTGAGCCCTAGCCCATTCTTGTCGCTCCGCGGCGAGAACGCCCTTTCCGCATAACGCTCGGACGTTCCGAGGGTTTCCGCTCAGCACGTGAGAGTAGACCTCATCAGCGATCTCAAGTTCACCATCTATCACATGGAATTCAGCTTCGATGCAGTTGAATCGCTCACGTTGTGTGTCAGTGATCCCAGGAATACGACGAACCTTTTCAAGGGCTTGTCGAGCCTCTTCCGGCTTCCCTTCCCGTTTGAGTTCCTCTGCCTCATCCATTTTTCGGTCGACGAAGATCGCCATCTCGGCAGCTTTGTCATCTCGCTGTCGAAAATACTCCGCGGCGGCTCCGGTCCTTTCTTCGCTTGAGTTCGAAGCGGCCTCCTTCATCGAAGCCTCTACGAGTGCCGATATTATCGGCGTTGAAGAAGATTGCGCCATCTGAGTGGGCACCTGAACCGCTTGCTGCACCTGCTGGGTGGGCGTCATGTTCTTCGCGATCATCTCTTGCAGCTCACTAGCCGCCTCAAGGTCGGGAGCCTCCACTCGTACTCGCGATAGCTCCCCATTTGCAGCCGACCATAGTCCCTGCTTGTAGAGAGCCCCGGCAAGACAGAAGCGAATAGCGGTATCGTTGGGCTTTACCGAAAGGTATCGACGGAGCGCACTCTCGGCGCGATTGAAGACGCCCAAGTGATATGAGCTTTCAAGAAGCTGGTGGAGCGCCACGAGATGGTCTGGAACCTCTGCAAGCACACGCTCGAAGATCGGCATCGCATCACCCGGCCTACCAGACACTGCTACACACATACCAAGACCGGTAAGAAGGTTCGGGTCGTGTGGGGTCACTTTGAGCGCTCGGTTGAAATAGCTCATCGCTTCATCATTGCGGCCCTGCGCTAGACACACCGCGCCGCGAGCTTTGAGAACTCGCGTCGATGTTGAATCGACGCCCTCGGCCTCGCGGAGCAATGCATCTGCTCGCGCGTAGTCTCCCTCGCGGGCTGCCGTTTCACCTTCTTCAATAAGAGTTTCTAGGTTTTTTGCATCAACGCTCATATCGTAGCATCCTCCAATTGGTGTAGCTTGTGGGGCATCGCCAACCTCGGCCGAAGTTCCCTTAATAATTTTCGTATAGGCCGAGGCGGTCGTCTCGACTGCGTTATCCCACGTATAACTCTTGGTCATCTCTACAAGCCCCTCCTTAACGGGCGCATAGAAGGCGGCCGAGATAGCCGCGTTAATCGAATCCGGATCCCAAGGCTGACAGTAGAAGGCTTTCGTACCAACGTAGTCCGCCGTCGTGCCCGTCCTGGTTACAACGATATTTTTTCCATGCGCTGCTGCCTCAAGAGACACCAAGCCTGGGAGCTCATACCAACTTGGAAGCACGTGAATACGACAAGCCGCGTACGCTGATGACAGCATCTCTGGAGTCACTCGATCCAGGACGATCGTCCGGCCTTTACGCCGGAACGCTCGTACCGCTTTGTCGTATTCAGGTTGATATGAGAAACCACCACCCGCGAGAACGACCGTCAGATCGGAGTCCTCGAGAGCTTTGAGTAACATCAACTGATTTTTCCGGGTCTCGATTCTGCCCACGCACAGCACGAAGTCTTTGACCCCGTACTGGCGCTCGAACAGCTCTGGACCGACCACGCGACCAACTTCGTGGCCAAGGGGTACCTCTACTACCAGGTTTGCTTGCGGAAAATCTCTCAGGATGGAACTCGTCTCACCGGTGCCGTTTGTGAACAACGCTGTGGCGTTCTGCGCGAGCCAATCAGCCGCGAAACGTTCCGCTGGAACAACGGACCCCACATCCACGGGGCACGCGCCCCACCATTGTCGATCTTGCCCCCGCGCAACATACTCAAGGAGCTTCATCGCTACCACGTGGGATTGGTGATGAAAGGCTGGCAAATCTTCATAAAGGGTTGTGACAACAAAGGGCACTCCGGCCTCTTGTGCCCTCTTCGCCAATCTCGTCGTGATCTCCGCAGTAGCGAAGTTAAAGAGATGCACGAGATCATATCCAGACGGATCCTCGTGGCCGGAAACATCGACGGTCACATCGAATCCACGATCCTTCAGCCCTTGACTCAACCGCTCAAGGACAACCGTATCGCCGCCTCGGTGAACGAAGGTATTTGGCCGATTCTGCATGAGCACGCGAATGATATCTCGGGAACCTTGTTCAGGATTAAATTGCGACACTACTGCATCGTTCATCTCTGCGGCGAAGTTCTCCGGCATCGCGCGCCCTGCTGCTTCAAGGAAAAGGCCCTCGTAGACATCGTGGATGCGACGTGCGGCCCTCGGCCATGAGTTCTCCTCACAGAACGCCCGCGCATTTCTGCGGATCTCATCGCACAGGAGGGGATTGCGAATAAGAAGCTCAGCCGAGGTCCCTGGAGGATATCCACCAGTTATGTGCCAGACCGCGTCACCAAACGCCATCATGCCTGGCGCAAGAGACGACATAACCACCGCACCGGCACCAAGCGCGAGGGAGCAAGCTCCCGAAGCCTCGAAATAATCGCATCGATAGTTCATTACAACGAGATCAGAGGCCGCGAGGTACTCTCCAACCTCCTCGTCACTCACATACCGCGACACGAACGTCACCCAATCACTAAGGTTGTGCTCGTGTACGAAATCTTGGAGCTCTTTGAGGTACTGCGCGCTACTTTTTTGATCAGTTCGAGCTTGGCCAACGATGACTCCTCGGGCAGGGATTCCGTTCGCTCGTAAATGAGCAACCGCCTCAATCACCGCTTCCATTCCCTTGTGGACCTGGATGAACCCGAAGCTCGTGATTATTGGCCCATTGAGATCAAGACCAAGTTTGGCGCGGAGGGCCCCACGAGATTGACCAGCGAGATCCTCTCGAATCGCAACGCCGTGCCGGACGACCTTGACCGCCTCTGGCCGAGCGCCGTTGGCGATCGCCTCAAGTCTGTTCTCCTGAGAGTGCACGATAACTCGATCAGCTACCGACAAGAGAGGCTCATGCTCCGGTCTCTTCGTGAAGAGCTGATGGAGATGTACCACCACCTTTACCCCTGCACCCTTAACCCTGCTGAGCATCCGCGAGAACGACGGCTGTTCGAAGAATGAGGTGTGACAATTTATGTGCAACAGGTCGAGCTGCGCCCTAGAGATCTCCTGTTCAAGCTTCGCGTAATCGTGGGAGCCGAGCCCGGTGATCGCACGATGCCAACATCGATGAACAAATGGCTCGTCGCGATCTACCACCTCGCACTTCTCCTCAGCGAAGATCGCGACCACAGCACTCGGAAGATGCGGGACAAAGAATTTTGCATACGTGGCGAGGCCACACGGCTGATTCCACGGCGTGAGTATTCCGACCCTCAAGCGAGCGTTGGCTCCGTCGCGAGCCTGTGGGTCCTGATATGTTGCACGTGATTCCGTCATCGTTACAAATCCTTTCCCTTCCTTTGGGAAGCAGATGTTACGATGCAGGGTTCCGGCCGGAGGGATCACAGATATTGCAGGCTCACGCCAACACCATCCGGACTCCCATGATGGAACGAGAACGAGGCGCTACTCCAAACACCAGGAAAACGTCATACCTCCAGGTAGTTAGGGGTTTTTCGTCCTTAGCTCACGATAACACTCCTAATACCCTCAGCACGACGGTAGTGGTGGGAATAGCAACGATGAGAAAGGCTGGGAGAATCGAACTCCGGATTATGCGCCTTCTTACAGAGCCGGGGTGGCTGGTTGGAGGTCTCGAGCGGCCCGGCGGCAGACGTCCTCAAGCTTATCCAACTTAGGCTCAAGCTCTTTTTCAAGACTCTCACCAAGGGCCCACCATGATTGGTACAGCTGCTGCTGACATATCTTCTTACAAGTTTCAGATATCTCCTGAACCTGCGGCGTGATATCGAGATCAGACCGTTTGGGTGTCGGCACAAGTTGGAGCAGGGTCCCATACCACTCGAAGAACGCTCGCAGCGTGTCCACTGCGCTCTTGAGTCGTTTATTGCCGGTGATCATATCCCCGTCCTGAAAACCCTTGCGAGCGTCACGGAACTCAAAGAAACATGAACGCACTACGCGAGAGGCGTCCTGAATACGGTCAGCGACGTAGGTCTCGGGCTGTCCGGTTTGAATATCCAGAACCTCCCCAGCGAGCTGGGCGGTGTTCTGCGACCATTCCTCATCAGAGAACTCACGACCATCGATCAAGACACTCGTTATCATGTGCTCTGGATCGATCGACACCTTTAGCAGCTCAATAAGGTCGGTAAAACGAGGAACTGCTGAGCAATTGACATCCGTGTATTCACCGTTAATACGAACGCGCAACATATAATTCCCCTCTCTGAATGATGAGCTATAGCTCTTAAATTCTGATTACAACCAATAACTCCGGAGATTCGACGGCCGTGGCCCCGTCCTCTGCACCGGGCTCGCATCAAACACTTGCATAGTACTCGGCGAACTTCCGACACCGCCGTTCAAGGTCTTGGTAAATGCCCTTCATTTGAGATGCGAGGTCTAACGGGTCGGATCCCTGCAAATTTTCTTTTGAGAAGATAAACATGCGCGTAAGCGCCCCGAGAGGCCCATGGCTGAGCCCCAACTCCTCGATGTGACGATCTAACTCTGAGATCTCCTCATTGATCTTTTTAAATTGCAGGGCCGTAGTGGCTTTATCGCGGACATACAGTGAGAGGGAATCCATGAGACACTGTCCCTGTTCGGCGCACTGTCGAACCTCGGGAAGGCCATGCAGTTCCTCTCCAAGTACCTTTAATGACGTGCCGCCGCGAGGACCCTCAACCTCGAATCCACCGATATCGTCGAGCCACAACTTTCGATATGCCGCGCGATAGCGCATGAACGGGTCGTTCGACTTTCCGTTAATCGGAACAAGCTCACAGAATCCATATGAATCGAACCGCGAGCGATACACAATAACCCCTCGAGGATCGGCGAGATCCGAGGAAATCTCTCGAACTTCCCCCTGAACCCGAGCCATCGCCAGGTGTGCGACGAGTTCAGGTGTTATCATGTCATGGCACTCCGGCTTGCTGCACGGCTTATTCGGATTACAAGGTCCGCACCCAATGACCGGCTGAAGAACGATGTTACCCTCACTGTACGGTCCGGTTTCAAAGCCTAAGGCGGAGGCTAGGAACATAGACACCACGGGGGTTCCGACCGCCACTGAGATATGCATCGGACCGGTATCGCCCGTCACTAGAACATCGCTGAGACTTAACATAGCAGCGAGCTGCGGCACCGAAGTCCTTCCAGCAACCGATATCACGTTAGCTGACTGACACCCCTCAACAATCGGATCGATGATAGACCGCTCCTTCGCCGCGCCCGTCAGAACCACTCGGGCATTGTGTTGTTCAGTAAGGATCTTGATCATCTTAACGAAACGAGAGGGGCTCCACTGCCGCTTCCCCTGACTCGCGCCAGCTTGCACCGCGATCAGCGGTCCATCATTCGTGAATCCTGCCTCATTAATCAACGACTGAGCGTACTCCTTGGCTTCAGGAACCACGTTGATAAGAAGATTTCGCGGATGCATATCGACGTCAGCGGAGGCTCGAAATACATCTACGAGGTTCAGGGAATTATATTGCCGATTCTGATGAAAAACAGAGGTAGCGAAGAGTCGCGCCCAGTCGGTCTCTATCACCCGATAGCCCTCGTCATCAGCGGTCCAGCCGCCGTTACGCTTGATGCCTATCAAGCTCAGGAGCAGCGCCGTGTAGGCGGACGATGACATATTGAGACAATAATCAAAGTTCTTTTCCCGAAGCTCTTGAACCATCTTCGAGACATACTCGTACGCGTCATTGATACCGTCTTTCTCCCGAGCGAGATTTCGGACCACGAAGCCAAGATCGATGCCGATAATCTCATCGATGTTCGGAATGACGTGACACACCTCCTCGAACTGCTTTTCCACAAGCACAGCGATGTGGCATCCGGGATTCTCGGCTTTAATGCCCGCGATCGTTGGAGTAGCCTGGAGCATGTCGCCGAGACGGGTGATATTGACGAGAAGCACGCGGTTTTTAGTTGGATAACGTTTCTTCATGCGTTTACTTCCTCAACCCTGACTCCTCTGACCGCATGCGTACGATCTGGCTCTTAACGTGATGCATAAACAGAAGTTTTTGCTCAGTTTCTGTTAGCTTACCCTTACCGGTCACGATATCCGCGATGAGGCCATCGAGCCCAGGCTCGTCCCCCCTCATCATGGCTCGCTTGCATCGCTCTTGAAGCTCAGGCTCTCCCTCGGCTCGGCGAATCATATCACTCCATGGACTACCACTTTCACGCTGACGAAGGGTCTCGTACTTAGTCGCGTAGATCATGGACAACATCTGCTCCATGCGCCTTCCGTAGGAATGATCCCGAATGACACGAGCCCGCGCACGTTCACTGACAGCCTTGCGCTCATCTGGATGAGCGAGGTAGTGCTCCATCTTTTCTCGCATATCTTCGAGACTTGAGAAGGTTATGATCTCCTCCCCAACCTCGAAGAGCTCCGGCAGAAGCTTGCGGTCATCGCATAGTTGAAACGCGCCACAGGCGGCAAGCTCGAAGGTCCGCGGATTCACGAAGTCACCACTCGGATCAACTCCGTCACGCTCTGAACTGGAGTGAAGATTAAGGTTGATGTCAGTCGCGTTGAATATCTTTATGTACTCTTCCGGCTTTACGCGGCGCGATTCATCTTGCACCAATCGGTCGAAGGGTTTGGTACTCGGCCACTCGCTGCCCCAAATCTTAAATGGGTAGTTTGCCAAAGACGCAAAGGCCTGCACCCGATTATGATAGCCCGCGCCAACGAATGAGAACGGCGCGCCCCACTTCTCTTTCTCCTCTGGTGAAAGATCAAGTGGCGCGTGAAAGAATGGGTCGCACGCGGTCGGCAGATAGTGAACTTCGCCCGCTCCCGCGGCTTTCATCTTCTCGATGCAGTCTCCCTTTTGGATCGTGAATACGAAGTCATAGTACTTCGCCATCTCGCGCCAGTAGGTAAATCGAAGATAATCCTCCACAAACCACAATACAGTTATGACGCCCTTGTTGCGGAGCTCCGTCAGAGCCTGCGCGGATATCGGTGCCTGCGCCATACAGATAAGGATATCGACCGGCTTTTCGCTTAACGTCTCTACAAGCACCTGAGAGACGAGGTCAACGTACTGACCACGCATCACTCCTTGGCGGGCCTCGTTCTTGACAAATTTATCGAGAAGCATGAACCCGTCGTTAAAACCACTTACGTCGATACCACGTACCCGATGGCCCATGCGCTGGAGCGCTTGATAGGTATATGTCGCCGTTGGAAGGGTACCACCATGCAACGGACCCAGAACAGCGATACGTGGGCGTAGTTCAGAACATCCCCGTTTGGAATAGAAAAATGACTTGGCCCGCTCAACATACTCAGGGCTCAAAATCGCCGACTGCGGACGCACAAGAAGCTCCGACCCATGCGGCAGCTCCCACGAAAAAAGTTCCTCTCCAACGACGAGGTGCGCTAGCTTGGAGAGTATGGGGCGAATATCTCTGAGTCGCAGCGCTTTCTGAAGCACCGTCACGTCAGGTTCGCAACACGCAACCGGTTTTTCGCACTGCTCGGTCACCGACTGAAGGTGATATCCGGCCCCGAAGCCCACCACTACCACCTCTTGCGCGTCCTTCATGCGCTCCTCATGAAGAGACCTTCGAGCCCACGCGTCTCCCGCCGCTTGAGGCTTCTCGGCGTGGTCGAGGCAGGTTGAGCCCACGAATAGTACAGGCCCATCTTTAGTTTCTCGAACACTGCTATGATCGACGTGAGGCTCAGAAGCCGCCACGACCTGGGCGTAGACCTTCGGAAAACGCTCTTTCAATACTACGAGATTCTCGTCGTACACCCTCTCGTGTGATTGAGAGGCAAGAGGGATTGCTCCCACTTGATCAGAGAGGGCCCGCGTTGCTTTCGTGAGCACTCGCGAGAGGATATCCTGCGTATCGATTGTGGCCGTCTGACAGTTAGCAACTACATACTCAACAGCCTGCTTCGCTTTCAGCGCCTCTCCACTATCAGCGAGAGCCTCAGCGTAATTGAGCGCCATCCACGCCTCGAGAGCGACCGGATTCACCTCGTGCGCGGCTCGGGATTCGCCATGGGGAAGGAGCGCGTGCGCGATTGCCCCTGAGGAGGCGGAAGAGCTCCGTGAGGGAACAAGTTGAACAACGCAATTTTTGAGGCCGAGCGAGACGCTTTCGTCGCTACCGAGCTCTCGCTCACACCATACCGAACACTCAAACCCCGCGAGGGAGGCGGCATGACTGAAATTTTCGGGGCTAAAAGATCGCAGGTGCAGGGTATCGTGCTCGTGAACTAACATTTCGTGGCCAAGATAGACCTGGATGCGCGCGATACCTGAGGGCTTGAGAACCCGCTTGATCTCAACCAAGTAATTCGCAATCACAGGCACTGGCATGCACGCCAATGCCCCATAACTCCAGACAAAATCGAGTGAATGCGACTCTACCGGCGCGAGATCCACTCCGGACCCAACTACGAGATCTAATTTTGCTGTAGGCCCTATAAGTTCGCGAGCTTTATCGATTGCAAGACGCGACACATCAATTCCGATCACTCGGCCGAAACGCTCTGCGGCCGCTTTCATCATCCGACCAACACCACACCCGATCTCGAGCGCTACCGAGTTGGTCCCACCCGTCACCTCATCTGCGATAGCCAAGAAATCCTCGGCCCCAGTCCTCCACATCTGAGTGTCATCAAGGTGCCCCTCACCCATCCAGAATCGGTAGTCGTGTCCGACACGCCGATCCCAATCGCTCTTCATCTGCTCAGCAAGTTTCTCTAACGGATTCATGAATCGCTTCCTGCTCTTTCACATGCCCTAAGGCACGGCCATCACTCAGCGTTACGAGTTGGCCGGCGCGCCTACGTAGTAGCTTGGGCACCCTGCTAGCTATGGGGACCCTAGGGTTTTGATGCTGCGAAGGGCTCGAGGGCTGCGTAAATTGAAGGGGGGCGGGAGGGGCTAAGAAACTGTGTGATTACAAGAGGCTAGGTAAATCAACGAGCGCCTTCTCCCAGACAGGAGCCCGAAGGACGAGCACTCGCTGACTATTGCGCTGACCATGACGCTGTTACGACACTGAGCGTCCCGTGGTAGGCGTTCTCGTGATCCGACGAGCCGGCGTAAGCGTGAGGCGGAGCACAGGGCTCCCCGCCTCCGCTCGGAAGAGTTATAGCGAAATCTGCACTCGCCGAAGGGCTTCGCCGACCATTTGCGCCTCGTCTTGCCCACTCGTCTCAGTAAGATGTTTGTTCCCTTCAATGATCTCGCGGTACGCTGAGTAGACCGTATCAATGAGTTGGATCGTTTTTTCGATTCGCTTGGCGTCTCGGTAGAGATTCGCCTCGCTCAGGTAAAACAACATGAAATCGTAGAGACGGTCGAGGTCCTGGGCGATCGTGCCTCCCTTTTCAAAATCGAGGGTGTTCATTAATTCAGCGATGATAGCCTGCGCCTTGCTGAGGTAGCGACAGAACGTAGCGATGTCTTTTTGTTCAAGCCCGACGAGGGATTGCTTGAGGAATTTTATCGCTCCTTCGTACATCATGAGGAGGAGTCTTCCGCGGTCTGTTGTGGTGATTTGAACTGCTTGGTAGGTCGAATGAGGGTTCTTTCCGTACATAGTAATCTCTTCGTAGACCGATAAAATCTCACGTTTGTGACTTTGAATCGGAATATCCCGCGATACTGCTGTGTGGTTTATTCCGTTGAAGTCTCTTCAACGATACGGCGTGTCCGACGTTCCTGGTCTGTACTGAGAATGCTTCCCTGCATTTCGGAAAAGGGGCTTCGCGAGCGATGTCGCGAAACCATCATTACCGATAGTTTTGTTATCGGAGACCTTGGTCGTATCCTTGAGAACAAAAAACGGCCCCAAAAAGCTTCATCAATCTAGCCTGTTACAAGAGCTCCTCTACTCACCCTCCTGTACATCCAGCATAGAAATGCCTCATCTTCAGGTCCTGCAAAAACCCCATCGAATGTAATGGCTCTGTCCGCCGTCTTCTGAGGAGAACATGCGAACGTGGAGAGCAACTGGCGTGCAATAACGACGTGTTACATCTCCGGCGTCCGCTGCTTTTCGGATTGTCGATCTGGAACTGTGTCTACAAGCCGTAGTATAGTCCCGACGCCAAACGACCTATCATGGAGAACCTATGAAGCTACTGAGCACCCTTTGCGTTATCACTCTGAGCGCCCTTGCTATCGGCGTTGCCCCAGCATCCGCTCAAACAACACCAGAAAAAAGGGTGTGGACGGTCAGCGAGATCCTCGCGGAGCGTCAGGAGGCAGATGATGTCGAGAATCCCCGCATGTGCATGGGTAACCGATTCAAGCCATGCGTGTGCGCCGCAGACGTGACTAAGTTGATCCAATACCGACCATCTATCGCGCAATGTGGAAAGAAGGCCGGTATCGTTATGTCTGGCCGATACCTCACTGCTTTCAGCGTTGTGGTGAGAGATCGCGACAACCGTGACCGTTGGCCAATTACCTTCCCAGCGACCGGCACTGGGTACGGCGGATGTACCTTGGCACAGGCAAAAGCTGGACTTGGAAAGTGCAGCGCGTTCAAAGTTCAGAAGATCATCAAGGTGAAAAATGAGAACGGGGATGCTGAGGTGCATTGCCTCGGACAGAGTGGATATCACCCTCTCATGAAGGGCATATCCCGCATGACCGTGAAGCTCAAAGATGTCCCAGGTTCGAATGCAGATCCGCTTGAGCGTCTCTGTCTGAAAGGGCCGACAACCCCTCTCAATTAAGGAGCTCACGAAGAACGTGCAAGGGCTCGCCTCCCCATGGGGGCGAGCCTTTTTTATTGCGAGCATCTCTCGGAGCTGATGCGGCTCTCAAACGATTCTTCTCACTTCGATCTATGGAAGCCGCGCGAGGGCTGTTCGTTTCCGACCTTTCGCGTATCGAGAGCTCTCTAAGTTGGATCGGTGCCCCGTGCGACACCAGAGCGAGAGAGCCCACACATGTATTTCACCTGCCGACCGTCCATACTGAACGAGGAGTCTCTTCCTCAAGCGATTCCTCAAGTGGATCCGGCAGTGCTGGGTTGAAATCCAGCCCACTCACCTGTTCGATATGATCGATGGAGCGCACAAGTTGACCGAAGTCAGAACATCTGGCCGTATCGTGGGGAACGAGCATGCCGAGAACTCTAATCCGCGAATTCTCCTCATCGAGGTATATCTTAAAGTAGCTTGAAGGGATCGGAATCGCCCTGCTTTGGGAGCGAATCTTGGACGAATCTCCCTCCTGGTAGACGGGTCCTGTAATAACCCAAACATCGTCCCGGGCGTTAGCCCAGTTGTTCTGCTCAATCCGCTCAAGATTGGCCCACACGCCACGATTAAACTGTGGTCGCTGCGGAGCGATGTTCGACATGAGAAATGTTTCGCTTTGAGCTTCCACGCCATAGTTGACGCCGATGGCGTCGTTCGGGGCGAGATGCCCGCGGTCGTATCCGCTTCGCTGGTAAAAGCGATCGGTGATGCGGGACGCGGTGCGAGTGTCGGTCTTAAAGTGAAAGAGATCTCGAGGGGCCGCAACCGAGTTCTCACCCACCCCCGCTTGGCGGCGCAAACGGTAGGCAACCCACGCTGGGGTATGCTTTCCCTCATCATACCCGGTGACGTACCCTATATTGTGAAGCACCTTCAAGCTAGCCAGCCGCGCATCAGCGGCCTCTCTGCGGCGGGGCTCTCCGGCGTAGAGAGAATCAGCCCCCAGTCTTGGTCGATCTCGTATGAAGCTCTCGTGAGCGAGATTAATCTCACTACTCGTGGCTGGTTGCTCGGTTGTGAGAGCAGCTTGCGAGGGTTGCGGTAGGGTCGCTCCTGAGAGGTCACGGGACGGAGTCTCCGGCGGTGACTCCTTTCGTCCACACCATGTGCTGCAGACCGCAAGCACCGTTGCGGCAAGCACTGAGCGTGGGGTGACGTGTTTGGCTGCTTGCATAGTAAGGACCGTAGCAGATTAGCAAAGCTAGGCAACGCCGATACCGGACATCCCCCAAACCGTTGTGATTCGTCTTCAATTCAGACCGATCCTACCTGGAAAGCCCTGATCGAGCGAATTGTACCAGCACTCCTTGATGCGAAATGCCCCGTTTTGAGAGGCACATGGCTACGGGTTCGCCCACGATGAAGGACACTATGGATTCGATCAATGGCGAACGTTAGGAGCTTGCGAAGGGGTCACTCACTGAGAACAACCTGTCCGCGTCTATTTAAGACCCCAGCTCCCGAGCGCGGGCGCACGCGGCGGAGATAGCCTCTCTCATGATGGTGTCAGCCGAACGGTCGGAAAGGAGGGACATAGCGGCCGCGGTTGTTCCTTGCGGCGAGGTAACTCGTCGACGTAATTCGCCGAAAGTCTGCCCTGACTGCTCAAGATAGAGTGCGGTCCCACGAAACGTTTGCAGAACGATGGCGTGCGCGTCCTCTTGGGATATTCCAGACTCAACCGCCACACGCTCGATCTGCTCCCCAAGCCAACAAAGATATGCGGGGCCACTTCCGGCGACCGCGGTAATGGCGTCGATAATCTCTTCCCGCTCTATCCGCCACCGTTTTCCTAAGCGGGAGATGAGAGATTCAACGTGTTCTACGTCTACGGGCGTCAGAGTGGTACCACAGTAGTAGTACCCGGTAGCGCTCTCATCGATGGAGGCTCCTAAATTGGGCATCGCTCGCACGATGCGCTTTGTGTTCAGAATCTCAGTCAACGTGTCAATGCGGATCCCAGCCATCACCGATAACACAACGGCGTGCGGAGAGAGGAACGGGGCAAGGCTTTTGCACGCCTGTATGGCGTCTTGTGGCTTCACCGAGAGGATCAGAAGATCGCCCGCATCCACGCGGCACTCATCAGAAAGTTCGCCGACCACATGGCACCCGTGCTGCGCATGAAGCGCCGCTCTATCGCCAGCGGCTCGCTCAACAAGTACGAGGTCCTTTGGGGCGTATGAATGCATAAGACTCCGCACTATTGCGGAGCCCAAGTTCCCTACTCCAACGACGAAGATCCTCATTGACGGCGACCCCGTTCAGCGTTCTCCACCTCGGCAACAGCGCCCTCCTCAAGTCCAAGGAACCGCTTCATCTGGTCGACTAGCACCTGGTAGTCCCGAGGATCAGCCATATTGAGGCGATACTCATTGAGCACCTTAATCTGCACGTCCTTGCTCCACTCATTCCAAGCCTGCGCGGAGACCTTCTCAAAAATGACTTTCCCCATCTCTCCACCGAATGGTGGCTTCTCAAGACCTGGGAGCTCCTTGTTATATTTTGAACAAACAACCGTTCTCGACATACATCCCCTTTCAAGACACCGTCCCCAAAGCGATTTCAGGGAACTGTAGAATCTACGTTGCCCGTGATAATCTCACGTCTCTGGGCCGCTGTCATGCCCAGTCAGACACGCTTTCGGTACACGGTTCCCATGTTTATACCCCTCGGCGACGATAATCGGGGCAGAAGAATTATCCCCTTTGTGAATTACGGCCTCATCGGGCTGAACGCGTATGTATGGTACCTGCAGCTCACGCGGGGAGAGAGCTTTACAGCCTCCTACGCCGCCATACCGCTCGAACTGACTCAAGGCATGGATGTCACCACCACCCAGTTCATTACGGTCGATGGTGAGCGAATCCCTATCCCCCAGGGCCCAGGGCCTCATCCTCTCTGGTTAACTATTTTCTCCGCGATGTTCATGCACGGATCGTGGATGCATCTGATCGGGAACATGGTGTACCTCACGATCTTCGGAGATCAGGTTGAAGATCGGTTGGGACATCTCAGGTTTCTTATCTTCTATCTCTTCGCTGGTGTCATCGCCACGCTGACACAGGTCTTCGCGGACCCGACCAGCATAATCCCCAGTATTGGCGCTTCAGGAGCGATCGCTGGCGTGCTCGGCGCCTACCTCGTTCTCTACCCTCAGAATAGGGTCAAGGTTCTCTTGATTCGAGACATCATCATTGTACCCGCATCGCTCGTGCTCGGCATGTGGGCCGTATTTCAAGTGCTCGGACAGGCAGCCGTGCGAGAGGGACAAGGTGGCGTGGCTTACCTAGCGCACATCGGAGGATTTGTTGTCGGCTTTGCTACAGGCGCGCTTCTGCGAATTATGCCAACACGTCGACGCCCGTATCGCTGGTGAGCGATACGTAGACAGAATAAAAACTCGCTCCACGTGATCTACTGAATCCGACTACTACCCCTTGTACCAAGCGGAAGCGTACACCCAATAGGTAGGACATTTGGCTAAAACATGCCTTCTTCCAGCTACTTAGAACACCCCATCATCGCCGATAGCGGTCCCTTCTTTTTACAAATCCGTGACAACTCGGATGAATCCGTATGGCACTGTGAGGACCATCAGGTAACGCTTCTTTGGAGGGAACAATGGCCACCGAAAGAACTGACACGGAACTTGTTAAAGGAATCGCCCTCAGAGATGAGAGCGCCTTCGAGGAGATCGTAGCTCGCTACGGCTCGAAGGTTTTAAACCTCGCACTTCGAATTACGAGGAACCAAGAAGACGCTGAAGAGATCCTTCAGGACGTGTTCATCACGGTGTTCACCAAGGTGAACAGCTTTGAGCACAAGTCGCAGTTCTCAAGCTGGCTCTACCGAGTCACTATGAACTCGAGCTTCATGAAGATCCGCTCGCGAAATCGACGTCGCGCGGTGTATTTAGAGGAGATCGAGGCATCGACCAAACAGAACTGGGTCGGCAATCGAACAGAGATGTTTGACATCGACTTCATGTCGTCACGACATGAGCTACGAGAGGCTATCGAGACGGCGATCAAGGACCTCCCTGAGGACTATCGCGCAATCTTTATTCTTCGGGATATCGACGGCCTCTCAAACGAAGCGGTCGGAAAGGTGCTCCACCTCTCTGTGCCAGCCGTGAAGAGTCGCCTACACCGCTCTCGGTTGTTGATGCGTCAACAGCTCAAGAAGCACTATGAGGGTTTTGTGAATGGAGATGAGTCTGGCGACATCGAGCCACGACACATCGTATAACCTGAAACGATCTCTCCTGATTGAAACGTTGCCCCACAGCTCCACAGGAGCTGTGGGGATTTTTCTTGTCACGACCTCATTCTCATCCACTGGTGCCAGGCTACTCCCGTGGTGTCTATAAAAGTAGCCTGGCACCAACGTTATGCTCTTGCGCACCCTCGCCACGAGGTTCCTCTTTTCCACGTGCTCCTATAGTCTATATCTGAACCATAAGGACAGATCACAAGAAAGTGTGCTACAAAGAGCTCCATGGAAAAGTCAGATATTCAACTTGGCGAACTTAAGCGAGCTATTACCCGGCTAAAGGAAGCTTTAAGCCTTCCGAAAGACGATATCGTTCGAGATTCAGTGATTCAGCGATTTGAATTCACTGTTGAGCTAAGCTGGAAGGTTTTGCAGCGGTATTTGAAAGCCTCAGGCATCAGCGAAACCTTATCTCCTAAAAATACGTTTCGAGAAGCTGCCAAACTTGGGATCATCAGCGACGCCGAGGCGTGGCTCCGCTTTATTGACGCGCGAAATCTGTCCAGCCATACGTATAAAGAGTCTTTAGCCGAGGAGGTATACGCCTCAGCTCGTGCTATCCCACCGTATGCAGACCAGCTTATACAATCCCTTGAGCGAGAGGCTTGATGCAGTCAGTCAAGTTCGGATTAGAGAATGAGCATTGGTCCATTCTTCGCAATCTCCTCATACAACCCCTGACCGAATCCGGTTGTGCCGTCTTCATCTTTGGGTCACGCGCGCGCGGAGACTACAAACCGTTCTCCGACCTCGATATACTTGTAGAGGGAGACGCTACCTCGTCGTTGCTTTCTTCTATTTCGGAGAAGCTTGAGGAGAGTACCTTGCCAGTGAGAGTAGACCTCGTAAGCTCGAGCGATCTTGCCGACACGTATAAGCCGAGCGTTGAGCGGGATAAGGTTAGGATCTCCTAGCATTCTTTATTAGCTGACGGGAACGCTGCCAGGCAACTGGCCGAATACTACTACGATCAAGCCTCCCGCCACTGGTGCACCCTACTTTTCAAAAGCGGAAGAAATCCTTGCTATCGCAGGGCAGCTAAAACCATGTCGAACTGCCCCGGTTGCGCCCAAATCCGTTGGTACATAGTGCTTCCTTAACAAACTATTTTCGACCGCGGTGGGATTGAGCTGCCTTGCTAAACATCGAATGGGTAGGTGAACCGCAATGCAGGCGCTGTCGGTAACAGTTCGTTTCAGCACTGCCAACCACCAGGAAATAGGGTTGAACCTACAAATTCCGGATGAAGAACTTGACGCGGGATGCAAATTTATTGCATCCTCAATATACCAAGACTGAGAACTTCTGTTTGAGGGAGGGTTCGGCTCTTTGGGAAAACGTGCGGCAGCGCACACGATGTACAAAACACTTTCGGGAGGAAGAAATTATGCGTAAAAAACCAGCAACCTTATTAAGTGCTACATTAATTGCTCTTACGTTCTTTGGGGCGGCGGGAGATGCGGAAGCAAGCCGGAGAAAGCCGAGACGACCGATAATTCAGGCGGAAATCCAACAGCTTTCGACCTCATTTGTTGTATTGAACAATAAGCGAGTTGAACTCACTCCCCGCACTGTCTACCGCGACTTCGCAGACACTATCGTCTCGCACGATGCCTTTACGATGGGCGATTGCGTTAAGGTGAAGCTGATTCCAGGGCGTCTGGTCCCAACAGCGAAAGAGATGGAGATGGAAGACCACTGCACAGCGACTCGGGGTACTGGTGTTGCTACCCCCTCTCCTACTCCCTCCCCTGGAGCGACTGGCGATGACAAGGGCGGTCGCAGAGATGATAGCGTCCAAGATGACCGCCAACGCGATGACTCGACGGAGCGTGGACGTGGTCGTGGGCGTGGGCGTGGGCGTGGAGGAGATGACAACTAACCCACAACTCGATTGCCGCAGTAGCCGTGGGCAAGCCTACAGCTACTGTGTTAAACACCACAGATGTCGACAAGGAGACCTGACGCGGGTATTAAGACACAATAGCGCTGCACCCTCACTCGTATGACCAAAGACTTGCTACTAAAAGCTCTGCCCCATCTTGTCAGACCGATCGTCAAGATCTGTCTCAAGCATGGAATCAAGCTGGGTGAAGTGCTCGATGCCCTCAAGCGGGCATTTGTCGCTCAAGCCTGTATGCAGCTAGAGCAAGATGGTGATGCTGTCAGTAACAGCAGAGTAACTCTGATGACAGGCGTGCATCGGACAGACGTGGCGAGTATTCGAGGAGAGGCCCGATTCGAACCGAGGCAGAGACACACTGCCAGCGATGTTATTAATCAGTGGCGCTACGACGAACGTTTTTATTCGCGCCGTGGCAAGCCCCGGCCCTTAACATTTGACAGTAAGACCAGTGAGTTTGCGGAGCTCGTTCAGTCGGTGAGTCATTCCATTAGTCCATATACAGTTGCGTTCGAGTTGGAACGACTCGGCATGATTCAGCGAGCCCGAGATGGGCGCGTTAAGCTCATCACCCGGGTGTTTGTCCCAAAGGGAGATCCGAAGGCAGTTCTCTCGATGCTCACCGAGGATGCAGAGGATCTCTACCTAGCAGTCGAGCAAAACGCGTTTAAGAGTGATGATTCTCAACCGAATCACCACCTCAAAACTGAATATCGCAACGTCCCAGCCGAAGCGATATCAGAGATTCGCAGCTGGTGCATGCGCGAAGGATCCGCCCTACACGAACGCGCACGAAATTTTCTTTCACAATATGACCGTGATATCAACCCGGGAGTTAATGGCACCGGTTCATTTCGCGTTGCGATTGGCTCCTTTAGCGTGACCGAGCCAGCCAGCGCTGGCGCGGAGAGCCA
>JAIXQT010000191.1 GCA_027485595.1 Pseudomonadota bacterium
GCCGTGTGGTACTGGCATCGCGAGTGGACCGCCGATGATTCTCGCCGCCAGGACCTTCCTTCACCCAAGGATATCGATCTTCTCGTCAAGTGCGATACCCTCGAGGAGGAGATCCTTGTCATGGACGAACTCGTCGGCGTTCTGGGGCAGAACACGACGGCCTTGAATCAGACGGGTGTCACCACGTTCTACCCCGACGGCGAGGAGAGCGGCCTGACGATCCAGGTCTGCCGCCTGGCGCCCAACATCGGTATCCTCGATGTCCTGAAGCAGAACTACTCGCCCGTCACTGGCATTATTGTCATGGGCGATGTGCTCTATACGACTGTATCACTGCTCAGTCTCCAGCGCCTAGGCAAGATCACCTTTGCTCGCTGTACCTCCTTTGCAGAGCTCAACAAGCTCGACCGCTGGAACCATGTCTTTGCCATGGGCACCGGCCTCGGCATCACGAGACCGCCGGTGCTGAGCTTTGAAGACATATGGAAGCAGATTCAAGCAATCGCCCTTGAGCTCGCCAAGCTGGAGTCGGAACTGCGGTGCAGGGAGAATAAGTGCGATCCATATGCAGTGGAGATCGACTTGAAGATCGGGTGCCTGCGCGCCACGATTCTTCGTCGCGAGTACAGGCTTACTGGCAACCTCCGACTGTGGACCGAGGCGGAGAGGCTGAAACGGAGTTTGAGTTTGCCGTGGCCCGTAATGCTGGAGATTTTTGCCCAGGATGGGGCAGGGTGGATATCCAACCTGTCCACCTACTATTGGTAAAGTCCTCTATATGATATTGAGACGGGCACGGGCCTTTGTGTGCGGAGCCATGTCATGGGGGCTTTGGGCGGTTGCCCTGCCCTTCACTGAGTCCGATTCGGAGATATGGAGCCAAGTATGGTTACTACTAGTGTATTGGTCGATATGGTGGCAGCGGTTAGATGGCTGTTACGGCGTAAACGGCCCGTGGGACCTGTCACCTCCTCCCATCTTGGTACCGCAGCCTTGTAGAGCGTTACTATACGATAGGAGAGAAGCAGGCTAACCACTCCCTGTAAAGGAGAGCTGAAACGAGGAACGTGGCGAGTACGTTTCGAGGTTGCTGGGAAGCCAGTAGTACACCTTTTTCTGTACACTAGTAGTCAACACAACACACGACAGTGATGCAAAGCGTGCTCAGTGCTTTGGGTTGGTCGAGAACGTCTAAAGAGCAAACAAAAACACCCGATCGTCCACTGTTCTACGACGACCCAGCACAGCTTGACCTGGCAGACCGAGCTGTGAAGGTGTTGAGAGAGGTCGTTCCTGACCTACCCTGGTACCGGGGAAGTTACATCAACCGTCCAAAATCCGGTGTAAGGGTTTTTATGCCACGGAGAGGGGGGAGGTTCAGGGTACTCGAGGGCACTCCTGAACACGAGGAGTACCTCAAGTTGCCGAGCGTCACCCCTGAGGAGTTTCAAGAGACGGTACAACGTGAGTTTGTACAACGCCTTGGTCCTGAGGCGGGTACTTTTCTTTTTTCGTCACTGGACTTTAGCTACAAGTACATTGACGGTTACTCAAAGTGGTACGACTTTCAGGTCACAGAAGAAAAAGTCCTTGCACTCGAAGAAGCCTTTGCAACCCCCACACTCAGGAGCGCTGCAAAGTTAGGTTACTACCCCGACGTTCTTGCCAGGCTCGAACAGCGCGTTCAACGCGTCGAAACGCTGCTACAGGCGTACTTTCCGTAACAAATGGAAGAGAGTATCAAGGATTGCTCAGCGTGACCAAAAGCTGCGCTTCTTGATAGGCAGTGGTGCAGATAGGGTAGCCTGTAGGGGAGTCGTTAGCCGAGGAGGGGCGACCAAAGGAGCCATGTGCAGCGTAATGACGTGATCGAGGATCTCAATCTTGGTACTCTCGAGTGTCTCCTTCAAAGTACCAATGACTTGAGTCAGCAGTCGCTCGTAGACTTTCCTCTCAAGACTGTCGGGCACATAGGCCTGGTTCACACTAGGGTTGCTGAGCAGCCGTTGAACAACGCGATCAATCGCGGCTTCCTCGTCGGTCAGATCTCTTTTGGAGGTGGATGTTCCCATTTTACAACAGATATCATTATCTAATAGGTAGGAAAAAAACTCAGGCCAGACGCTTCTGAAAGTAGGCACGCACAGCATCTCGGAGCTCGAACGGCACCGCATCGGACCATTCGAGTACCCCCTGATGGTTCTTGGTCAGGTGAACCTCTGGATCCACACTGAACTGCTTCAAAATGTTATATCGAGTCTGGTACTGGCGATGACGTTTCTCGCCGTGGTACCCGTGCTGGACAAGAGTAGGGCAGCAGCCGAAGTGGCCCCCGCTTGCCCCAAACGCCTTGACCGACCACTGCTTGATAGCCATTCGGTAGTTCTCGTGAAAACTTGTGTCTTTGACGTGGGGATGCAGACCCCCGGTAACCCCGTAGAACATGTAGCGATCGCCACCGCCTACAACACACGTCTCCAGGAGTCCCCCGGTCTCACGCAAGAAGCGGGCGGTGGCTGCCCAGGCGTACCCTGGATGACAGTGCACCGTCTTGAAATGCGGTGGTACTACCGGCGTCGTCGTGTCCTTGGGCACACAGCAGGTCAGGTCGTGAGCAGCCGAGTAACAGATCTGAGAGAAGGTGCCAGGAATGGAAGCCGCGTCGAGGGCCACACCCCACGCCTGGCACACCTCGTCGCGAGTCAAGCAGTGGAGCAAGAGCGA
Organism: Pseudomonadota bacterium; assembly: GCA_027485595.1. Lineage (GTDB taxonomy): Bacteria > Bdellovibrionota_C > UBA2361 > UBA2361 > OMII01 > OMII01. Next base: position 2,725 of record JAIXQT010000191.1, read on the forward strand.
AGGTGTCGTTTGGAGTGTCAGAAAACGGATATCC
>JAIXQT010000222.1 GCA_027485595.1 Pseudomonadota bacterium
CTGTATTCTTTAGAGCCTTCCGTCGCATCAAAGCTGTTGAATTGGTGCAACGGAAGCGTCCTCCTGAATGCCCGTGAGCCTCTGCCCAAGGACAGGTAACGAGGAGGTTATCCTGAGAGTCGTACACCTTGGTGCCTGAACGTGTGTAGGACTTATTCATGATCAGCGTCGGTTGTCTGCGGAATCCGATCAATGGGGTACCGGGACCGCCACTGCGGAGTGGCGCGGAGTTTTTGTAGACGAAGTTCTTTGATGGCAGGCTCTCTACGGTGGTGCAGGAAGCGATCGTCTGCGCTTGAGCTACTACTCCGAAGGAGAGCGTCGCCAACGTTGCCGAGAGAGCTAGAAGTATTTTTTTCATATGTCCTCGTTATAATTTTGCCAGTGGTTATTCTACCGCGATGTCGAAGAGCGTCCGCGAAGTACAATCTGAGCCGTGCGAGACAACTGCTCTCTCCGCACCGGCCACAGCTCCTCTTAGTCTAATGACTTTCTCGAGAAGCACACTACCAATTCGTACAATTTTCATCGAAAAAGGTGACGGTGGGCTCTCATCGAATTGCAGTGTAAAACAGATTAGTTGCCTCAGCGGGCCGCTCTTCGATTGTGAGAATCACCAGGCCGGATTGCGGCATCTAAGGCACTTCGCTCCCGACCGCTCTCGGGTGCCGTATAGTATCAAGGAGCCGAGACCGTCGGGGGGAGAGCGGGTGTTGGCTGCGGTGGTACCCACGGACGTTGCCGATTTACTCCGAGGCGGGTTGCGAACTTCTCCTTGATAACAAACTCGTCAGGAATCATCATCTGTCCCTCAAGCCAGAGGTAGATATGCTCCGCCGCCATGCGGTGCGCGATCTCATTCGGATGTCGATCTACTCCTGGGATAACCTGAAGATGCTCCAGAGGGATGCCCTTGTAAATATCGGATACATCAAGGTTCGGTACCTCCAGCGATGTCATGAGATCCCGTACTTTCGAGTGAATCGGGTAGAATGGATAGGTAGCGTCCATTGGCATTCCGAAGAGGGGGAATACGACGGCAACGATTGGGATCTTTGACTCCTTGGCTAGGCCTACGAGACGGCCCATAGACTCCGTGAACGGCTTCCAGGTTTTCTCCTCCATGAAGAGTCCGGTGAAGTAATCGGTGTAGGCCTGATGCGTTCGAGAGTTGTGGAGACGAGTCAGAACAAACCCGAGGGTCTTCCAGTGTCGAGCGATGGCTTTGATCGTCCCCTTGAGTTTTAGGGGACCAAATCGGTCCGTCATGTTCTCGGTGAGTCCGGTTGGTTTATGCGCCTTGATCTCTGGGTCGTTCAGGGTGATTTGAAGGATAATGAGATCTGCGCCCTCGGCGAGAGCTTGTTTCGTGGTATCGATCTCGTGAGATGTGGAGTAGGCCGGCACTCCATAATTGATAACCTCTACGCTCCTTGGACTCCCACTGACCTTGAGCATCTGCTGTAACTTGTACGAGAAGGTATCAGTAAATTGCATGAAGGGCGCGAAGGTGAATGAATCTCCAACCACGGCAATTCGGAACGTGCCAGCAGGTTTTTGCGGATTATAGGGGTAGTTTTGCATCGTTGGCGCGCCTGGTGCCCGGAAATAAAAGACGGGCCTGTCACTCCATTTAGGCCCTTTCGGCGTGGACGACACGAGAGTTCTCACCCCGATCTCAACGATACCGAGCGCTACCACAATGCCGAACACAGTTGTTCCAAGCGTTATGAGAATTGATTTAATCGAATTCACGCCTTCTCCTGTGCTACGACGTTCTGAGGTCTATCTACCGATACGCGAGCGCGCACTTCGTTGTAGAGAGCGGTTAGTTGAGTTTCAAATGCCGAGAGTGTGTAAAGAGCTTCCGCTCGTCGCTGAGCCTTCTCTCCTATCGTCTTGCGTAGCTCAGGGCTATCGAGCAGCGTTCGAAGGCCTTCGGCGAACCCAAGGACCTCCGCGGGAGCTAACACCGATATCTCCTCATCGAGAACCTGTCGATGTGTCGCGAGGTCCGTGGCAAGGAGGGCCCTTCCGGAGTGAAGGTATGAGTAGATCTTCATCGGGGTGTTGTTTCCCTTAACGCGAGGGGATACCACGATGTCAGCCGCGGCGAGGTAGTCCTTTAATCGGGAGACCGGGCGGGGACCTAAGAAATTCACGGTGGATTCGCAGCCGAGGAGAGCGGCCTTTCGCTGATAGGCTTCGATAGATTCCGGCGTTCCGCCGATGACAACGAGGCGCGGGCGGCTCTCGTGGTCAGAAACACGAGCAAACGCTTCAACCAAGAGATCGATCCCCTGATAGTGCTCTAGATTGCCCACGTAGAGGACCACAGGTTGCTCGTTGTTCAATTCCAAGCCGAGGGTCTGATTGCGGCAATGGTTCTGCTGAGAGGAGAGGGGTAAGAGCGAGACATCTCTGAGCATCACCGTATGGGGGGACCCGTGTTTGGTGGCTATCGCTGAGAGGGCATCACACACCGGTGCTACCGCCACGCTCCCTCGAACAGCAACTCCCTCTAAAAAATTCATGATCGGATAGAGTGGCTTGCTCCACCACCATTTCTCCGTTACTTGCAACGAGAGCGATGAATCCATGTCGTAGATATATGGAATGCCCCACAGCTTCTTGACGAACCACGCGATGAATACCGACTCCTCAACTGCGTGGATGATGGTGTACTGACGTTTTCGAGCTTTGATGACGAGCGATATGATAGCGAAGAAAAAGAGGGCGTCGCAGAAGAGCTTCTTGAGCGAAATGCCGGGCCGAATTCCTCGAAGGCACTGAGGGCCGGGGATGCGGTGAATTGAGACTCCCGGAATGTTAATGTCTTCACCCTCAGCGTAGCACAAAACATCTATCGAGGGCTCTCCGCATTCCGTTCGCGGGAGCTTCTTGGCCAGTGTTTCAAGCGCGATCTTAACGGCGATCGGTGTGCCTCGTTCTTGGTAAAACGGTTGTGGCGCAAGAAAGAGGACCCTCATCTTACCTTCGTCCAAAAAGTGAGTTCTTGATGCGCGCGATAGTGTCTCGGACAAAGAATCGGAGCTTCCGTCGCTGGCAGTTGAGCCAGAGAAGTCCATATCCCCACGGCGAAAGCGTAAGGTGAAGCACGTAACTTCGTAATCGTGGAAGATGACAAAAGATATGCGTGAACATGTGGATCTCTGTCTTCACGAACTGCTTCCCCGACTGACGAGGAAACCGGAATCCGTGTGGACCGTAGGCTGGGACCGGTTTGCCTTGGCGACGAAGGGTTTCGATTACTCGGAAGGCTCGCCATCGTTTCTCGGTACCCATCATGCGATTGCACGCGAGAGCCTCCTTGCGAGTAACGGGCTCATTAATGATCGCACCATCGGCGGCGGCTTGATCTGCCGCAATTTTTCCGCGAGCGGTGCGCACAAGACCGAAGCTCCAGCCCTTGTAGAAATCAACGCCACTATGAGGGGGCGCCATCCAAGGGTCTCCCACCGCTATATCGGCGAATTCTGCGCTTGCGTCGAAGCAGGTGAGGCACCGAGCGGGAGTATAGAGACGATAGACGATGTTGATGATCTCCATCGAGGAGGGGCGGTACCCGCTCTTTTCACCGAAGTATACCGGATAGAGCGATCCATCTTTCATCTCTAGGTGTGGTGTTCCTGGATGTTTGCCGACGCGCGAGATGTACTTCGTCGCGTCCTTTACTTTCTCACCGAGGCTACCCCAAATGATTCGCAACGCTTCGTGCTCGACCGCCGCGTGACAAAAGAGTCCAATCGTCAGAACGATCCTCTCCTTGAGGCGTTGATCGAGTTCCGCTGCTTTGGTGAATCCGTGTATTTGGCACGGGAGCCCCACGAGGGCGTAGCGACCAGGGATATTTCGTATCTCGCCGAACACTGAGTTCGTGGGGCAAATAGCATATTTCGATTTCATCGCCGAAAGTATCTCTTCCTCAGTTCGAGCGACGACCGGCTTGCCTTTCCATAGCTGTGTATCATCAGAGACGATTACCACCGCGCCATCAATCTCTTTGCGTCGAAGCATGTTGAGAAGGATTCCAGTTACTAAACCGCCGCTCGTTGAGCGTTCGCGAATCGTCGGATCGGTTGAGTACGAGATAAAGGAGTCGATGAAATGTCCGTGGGTAGATGTAACATCAGCCTCTACGCCGAGGGTTTTCCTGTAGGCCTCATGGAGATCGAATTCGTCTCCGGGACACACCTTGACGCACAAATCGCAGTCCGTGCACGCCGATAAATTTTGTACGGCAGGATAATCCTCGCTATCGAGGCCTAGTACCCCAGTCGGGCAGATGCCAACACACGATCCGCACCGATGGCACAATCCGCCATCGATGATCTTAGCGAGGCCTCGGAGCGCACGAGGAGTCTTATCCTCTCGGTCTGTGCTCCACTCAAGGGGGTTGATGAAGCGGCCACCTTGGCGCAGTTGGGTATAGGGGGCGGCGTCCGGAAGCACTCGAAGAGAGGCGGGCTTTTCCCGGCGTGTTGTGTCTTGTGTCTGCTGTGATGGATCGGTGGCTGTCGTCATTGCTAATCTCGCTCACGCACAAATTTAGCCACGACAGGGGAGCCGAACAAGGTGGTGAGTCCAAGCCATCGCACGGGCGCCTCAAGATTCTGTGAGAGAGGGATGCTCTTGAGCATACGGTGGAGTGCCATAGGCCACACAAATTGCTTTTTGGCCCGCTCTAAGCGAAAGCCATGTTTCTTGAATTCGAGCCGTAACTCTCGGGTGGAGAACATGCGGTAGGTTCTCGTGTTGCCCTCGATCTTTCGCTTCACGAAGAAGAGGAGTGGCGTGAGAATGTTGACGCTCAACCACACGGGGTAGTCGATGATAACGGCATGCTCGGAGACTCGACACAGTTCCGCCACTAACGTTCTCCACTGAGTGCAGTGACTCATTAAACGAAAGCTCGTCGCGAGCGCGAAGGACTTATCTTGGTAGGGGAGGTCGATCAGATTCGCGACCTTAAATGAGATCGCCCCACTCTCAATAAACGGAGCAAGGCGTTGCGCGCAGACGTGGGAGCTTCCGACTACCGTCACCGAGCGCTCATGCTGAGCAAGAGGAATTGCAATCTGACCGTGCCCGCCCCCAACGTCGAGGACCGTGGCGCATTCACTATCGAGGAGTTCAAAGAGGGCGCGCTCCTGAGTGTCGAGCATCCACGCGCCGACGGCATCCCCGAAACGCGCCGCATACTCATCTGATGACGCATGAACGTCGGCGTCCTCGGTGTGTCCCGCGGCATCCGGGCTGTGCTCCGCCAGTGGCGTCATGGATCTCCTGTTACGATGGCACCGCGACCGACCGATCACGGGGAAATTCCTAAAAACAGCTGGGATTATAATGGCTTAACTCGGATAAAAGCAAGGCGAGCTACGTGTCCCTGCGAGGGGGCGGTGTGCCATCGATAAAGGGAGCGAAGATTGTTTTAATGATTAATTATTACAATAACATAGTTGGTTTTTAAGCCGTGGTTTGGCTAACCAGTCACTTTCCCTTCAGTTTTGAGGTTGAGGAGCCGACTACTTCGTAGGGTAACTACTTTTAGGGACAGGAGTAGCGCATGGAATTCCCAACAAAAGTGATCGGGGACAAAGCGTACATCAGGGTAACGAGTGATCTCGATACCGAGACAGCCGGAGAGGCTCTTCGCTCTGCTTTTAACGAGGTGTACGAACAGGGCAACCGCACTGTCGTTCTCGACTTATCGGGCGCGCAGATTATTAACAGCTACGGTATCGGCAAGGTGCTGATGTGCTACAAGCGGCTCAAGGCCGAGAACGGCGTGCTTATGGTCAAGCCGCTCGATGGGTTTGTGAAGGAGACGTTTGAGCTTTTGATGTTAGATAAGTTGCTCCCGATTGATGATTCAAATGGCTAGAGGTCAGGTTGATTCGATAAGGAACTTTATCAGGTCATAAGAGAGATTCATGAGCATCGGCGCACACCCTCCATGCATATTGCTCGCAGATGGCAACGAACAGAGCCGGCAGATGTTCGGCACTTTTTTCTCGGGCCGAGGTTGGTCTTACGATGTGGTTCCGGACAGCTCCGCTATGGCCGGAGCGTTGGAGAAGGGATCGTACGATATTATTATTGCGGATGTTGAGTTGTCAGGGCCCGATTCATCGGGAGTTTTGCGGGATATTCTCGAGAAGCACCCCTCCCAGGCGATCATAGCTGTGAGTCCAAACACCACCTATGAGGACGCGCTCAAAATGTTTCGGAGTGGAGCGACCGACCTCCTCGCGCGTCCAGTCGATTTTGGATGGCTTGAGCGGGTTGTTCAGCAGATCGTGTTCTCTCGACGAAACGATGAGCGTGAGCGAGCGACCTATCGCTTTGTGACTAAGGAACAGGCGGAGATGCGGTTCTCATGCGCAGATCTAGCCCAGCTCTCATCGATATCTCTTCCCCTCGTTGGTCGACTCGCGCAGAGCGGAATGTTATCGCATACCGACGCGCTCAAGATTCGTCTTGCCGTGCAGGAGGCTGTCCTCAACGGTCTGGAACATGGCAATCTGGAATTGGATTCCCAGTGGAAGGAGGAGATCGAGCTCGATGGCAGCGACCGTTTCTCCTCTGTGAGAAGACAGCGGCTGGCGGATCCGCGGTACTCGGAGCGTTTTGTGTACGTGACGTTGGAGTTTGGTATTGGTCGCCTTGAGATAACGGTGCGGGATGAGGGAAAGGGGTTCCTGAACGCGCACGTGGTACAGGCAAACGGTAAGGTCGATTCCCTCGCGTGCTCCGGAAGGGGATTGGCATTGATGTCGAGCGCTGTTGATGAAGTGCGGTTTGATAAGAACGGTTCAGTAGTGACCATGATTAAGCGGTTACACGAGAGAAAAAGCACGGAGGATTATGGCTCTTAAATTTCGGCTGAAGGGACTCGCCGAGACCTTTGTTGATACAATTACCTGCCCCTGTTGCAGCGCTGTAGGGGTCGACGATCAAAATTTTACCACCGAGCTCACGAAGGTGACCTACCAGGGGATTATCGTCGTGGTCCAATGTCGGGAGTGTAGGGAGATCTTCGTGCCCTCAACCCAACGTCTCGGCGTTCTCGATAATGAGGCTCTGCGCGGAGCTGTAGAGAAGGACAGTATCGACAGTGGTGAAGCTATTATGAGCGGAATAGCCGCTGTTAAATTGAGCGCGGAAAAACTGAACGCGCTTCGAAAGGGTTGCTTGCACTGAGCGGCTTTCAAAAACCGCCTCCCCGGGAGGTCAAGAGGCGAGGGTATTTGGTTAGTCGCTCAAAGCCCTACCCAGTTCAATAGGGCAGCAACGCCATAGGTCAGGCGTGACATAGCCTCCGCGCTCGAGCGCCTTGATTGGGCAAACGCAACCTAGTAGGAGCGGAAAAGCAAAATGCTCAAGAGGAGAGATGTTTCACTCCCCAATCTCGACCAGACACTGCTCGTCGATGACGTTGTTACTTCGCGACGTCCGCGATAGTGAGATTGAATTTCTTGAGCGCGCCGGTGAAGCCAAGCTTGTCGATGGTGCGAAGAATGCGAGTTGATACACGCACACGAACGGTCTTACCCAACTCCGGTACGAACAATCGCTTGGATTGAAGGTTTGACTCAAACTTGTGGTGAGTCTTGTTGTTAGCGTGGCTAACACGGTTACCGTTTTGATGCGTTACACCGGAGATATCACAACGACGTGCCATAGTACTTCTCGTAAGGTTTAAAATCCTCGCAAACCTTATATATCTTTCAGTAAATTGTCAAAGCTCAGGGGGGAGTTTTGATCTCTAGTCCTAACCTTTTGAGATCCTGAGTTTTTTAGTCCCTTTGGGGCTCGCGTCAGGCACGGATCCCTGGGCACTTAGTACATCTGAAAGCTCAGAATTTTAGGAAGGCGGCCACTCCCTCCAGAATTGTTCAGTTCCGCGCTAGCCATGAACATCGAGGTTCCATACTCGACTTTGGCGATGACCTCGTACCACTGGCCCTGTCCCTTGAACTTAGAGGTATTTGGGTCATTCACCCCACACCGCGCCAGGAGATCTTGTTGTGGGTTCTGTATCGGAGCCCCACCAGCCGCTGGGTTGCGACACTGCTCAATGCTTTGAGCCGCGGAGGGGTCAGTTACGACGGCAGCGAGTACTTCGAGGGGCGCCGCGTTCACGTTGACGTCCCGAGTTTGGATCTTTGTAACAAAGGGGAGGAGTCGTTGAATCCTTCCCGGTGAGAAGCCGGGGATAGCCGGTAGTTCGTTCGCTAGGGAATCCACGGTGCCCGAGTTGCGGAACTTTCGTCCCTCTGGAAGATCCTCTTCTGTGCCAGCCGGAAGAAGGCTGTCTCCAGGGAAGTTGTCTTCGTC
>JAIXQT010000219.1 GCA_027485595.1 Pseudomonadota bacterium
ACGAAAAAATCCTCAACGTATCTCAGTGGATACGTCTCCGGTTTTTTCGTCGTCTCCGCCTCGTTTCGCCGAAACCCTCAAAATGCTCACGACGGAACCATTTTTCACCACCCTGCTAGTGAGGGTAGCAAAGATGGAAACGCTAACCCACCGCGCCATCACAACAAGCGGGTTGAAATCCCCCTCTTTCCTCCGTTCTGGCTCCTCGATCCTGCGTTGCAGAGCACTTACCAAGGAGCCAAATCAATAAAACCAATATGTTACCCTAAAACAATTGGCCGGTGGCGTCCGATGCCGAAAATATCACCGTTGTGTTACACAGAACCGCAAACCTCTGATAATAAGCCTGTGCACACACTTTCAGTTTAGCCATATGCCCTCTCACGGACCACACAAGTCGCAACCTCGTGCAGACCGGTTTCAACAGGAGCACCTTCGCCCCCAAGAGTTCCCAGTGACCGAGCTCTCAGTCGCTCTTGAATGTCGGCGATCAAACGAGATTGAGGTCACACAGGCGCTCATCGGCCTCTGTAAAGCCGCGGTGAGTCGCTTTGGCGCTCCGGTCGCAACTCACAAAACAGTTGGCGATCTGATCGGTGCTCGTTCTCAATCGGCGCTGCTGTGCAAGTCTACCGATATTACTCCCGATCCGCGCTGGGAACGTCTCGCGCACGCTATTATCCCACCGCTCCCCGATGGTTTTCCGATCGCGACGCTCCGGACGACCTCCCGTTTAGAACTGGAGGCTCTCAAGGGAGCGGTCGCGTCGCTTGCAAAGGATATCAACGAGCTTCACCTCAAACCGATCTCCCCAACTATCGCTGTCGCGCTTCAGGGTTCACTTGAGGCGGTGCGACACCACGCGGTGGAAAATGACGAGCTTAAGGAGAGCAACCTCAATGCGCTACGACAGCTCAAGCTTCACCTTGAGGTTGGTCCTGAGTGGGGCAGAGTTACCCCTCTGGAGCATCTCTTTCTTCTGTGGTGCTCCCAGCCTGATGAGGTACCCACTCCAGCGGCGACTCCACCGGCTGCCCGCTCCTCACTCACGAGAGATGACCGAGCGTCACCGCCAAGCACGGCCCACCTCAATACGCTCGGCCTCACCTGGGCGTGGTCCGACAAACGCCAGGCATGGGAGCCCGCGCCAAAAAACTCACGGTACCAAAACTCCACCCTCTTTGATCTATCCTCTCACTACTTTGAGGCCAGGTTGACGAACCGAACCGTGCCTCTACACCGCGAGACCAGGCACTTCTTTGAGGCTCTGCGCGACGCCATGAAGGCGTATGAGCAGAACCGAAGCGGCAACGAGTTGGCCGCCCAGAAGATGTTGCGGCAGGATCAGGATCGCGCCCTGAGCGCCCACCTAGCCACATAGCCTTCCGCCATCCCCCTTCCCTTCATCCTCCTCCCTACTCCCAGAGACCGCTCGATAGTGGTCGCGACATACAAGATAGCGCACGATGAAATTTTTTCCGGCAAATGTACCCTCGCGGTCTTTGAAACAACTAGTGAGGTAGAAAGGAGCGAAACCCCCTGGACGCGAGCATCGAGCGTCCGTTCACGAGCGAAGCAAGTGAACGAACCCTGAACCCAAAGCACCATCTCAGCTCAGATGAACCCCGACCATCAGACGAGGGGCGGAAGCCCCCGGACGCGAGCGTCGAGCGTCCGTTCACGAGCGAAGCAAGTGAACCCGCCCCGGCACCGAAAGTACCATTCCAGCTCGGATGAACCCATCACCATAAGAAGAGGGGCGGCAGCCCCCGGACGCAAGCGTCGAGCGTCCGTTCACGAGCGAAGCAAGTGAACCCGCCCCAGCACCGTAAGCTACAAACTATCTTTGGGGGTGAACCCCCGATCAGGGGGAGAGGGGCGGAAGCCCCTGGACGCGAGCGTCGAGCGGAAAAAATGGTGGGCGCTGCAGGGATCGAACCTACGACATTCAGCTTGTAAGGCTGACGCTCTACCAACTGAGCTAAGCGCCCGCTTTGATGACAGAAAGGGAACCTTTCGTCGCGAGAGTTGGGAGATTACCGATCCCAGATTACAAAGTCAACTGCGCTAGCTCATGAATAATGGCCAAATTTTTGAGGGGCTTAGAATAGAGAAAGGCCCTGAAAACTCCCAATACGGAGCCTCCAGGGCCTTCTCTCTCACAGGGACGCGCCTTTTAGTGAGCTACGATAGTGGCCCCCTGCCCCTTCTCGTCGCGCTGTTCGCGGTCACCCTGCTCATCCTTCTTCTTTTCATCAGCGAAGAGAAGCTCATGACGAGCCGCGTTGGACGCCAAGAGAGCCGCGAAATCCTCAGGTCTGCGGCAACGAAGTGCCTCATACAGCACCTCATCAACGTGAGATACTGGAATGAGCTCAAGCTCGTTACGAACAGTTGCTGGGATCTCCTCGATATCGTTCTCATTCTCCTTCGGCAAGAGAACTCGGCGGATACCACCACGGTGGGCTGCGAGGGCCTTCTCTTTGAGTCCTCCGATCGGAAGAACGTTTCCGCGAAGGGTTATCTCACCGGTCATCGCGATGTGCTTATCGATCGGAATTCCCGTAAGGGCGGATACGATCGATGTAGCCATCGTAATACCAGCGGAAGGACCGTCCTTTGGAATCGCTCCCTCTGGAACGTGCACGTGGATATCTACCTTATCGTAGAAGTACCGCGGCAATCCGAACACCGACGCGCGCGAACGAACGTAGCTGAGAGCGGCTCGCGCCGACTCCTGCATCACGTCACCAAGCTTACCGGTAATCTGGAGACGTCCACGACCCGGAAGAACGGTCGTCTCGATAACGAGCAGCTCTCCACCCTTGTCGGTCCACGCCAATCCAGTTGAGAGTCCAACTTGATCGAGATCCTCGGATTTTCCGAAGCGGAACTTCGGCTGCCCAAGGAACTTCGGAAGGTTCTGCGCGTTGATATCAACAACTGCGTCCATTCCGCGCTCCACAACCTCAATCGCCGCTTTACGAGCCAAGGTCGCTATCATTCGCTCAAGGTTACGAACTCCAGCCTCTCGGGTGTAACGGTTGATGATGTCAGAGTATACCTGGTCCTCAACCCTCACATTGGCGATCGTGAGTCCGTTTTCAGCGAGCTGCTTCTCAAGGAGATACTTCTTACAGATAGCTATCTTCTCAAGCTCGGTGTAACCGGAGAGTCGGATAATCTCCATACGATCCATCAACGGCTGAGGAATCGTGTGAAGTGAGTTCGCGGTCGTGATGAACATTACCTTTGAGAGATCGTAGTCTGCGTCAAGGTAGTGATCGTTGAACGAGTCGTTCTGCTCAGGATCGAGAACCTCAAGGAGGGCCGACGACGGATCGCCTCGGAAGTCCGTCGACATCTTGTCGATCTCATCGAGGAGGAACACTGGGTTGCTGGTTCCAGCCTTTTTCAGTGATTGAATCACCTTTCCTGGAAGGGCTCCGATGTAGGTACGTCGGTGACCACGGATCTCAGCTTCATCACGAACGCCTCCAAGGGCGGCGCGAACAAACTTACGTCCAGTGGACTTCGCGATGGACTTACCGAGCGAGGTCTTACCTACTCCCGGAGGTCCTACGAGACACAGGATCGGTCCACGAATCTTGCCAACGAGCTTCTGAACGGCGAGGTACTCAAGGATACGCTCCTTGACCTTCTCAAGCCCGTAGTGGTCCTCGTCGAGAACCTCACGAGCCTTCTCCATATCGATCTCTTCCTTCGAGGTCTCGTTCCATGGAAGCGAGAGCATCCAATCAACGTAGTTACGAACAACCGTAGCCTCCGCCGACATTGGGGACATCATCTTGAGCTTGCGAATCTCCTTCTCGGTCTTCTCGCGAGCCTCTTCAGGCATATCCTTAGCTTTAAACTTATCCTCAAGCTCTTGGATCTCGTTGCGGAAGTCGTCCTTCTCTCCAAGCTCTTTTTGAATCGCTCGCATCTGCTCGTTGAGGTAGTACTCCTTTTGCGTCTTCTCCATCTGCTTCTTAACGCGACTTCGAATACGCTTCTCAACTTGAAGGATTTCGATCTCAGACTTCATATGCCCGAGGATCTTCTCAAGGCGCTCCTGAGGCTCGATGCACTCAAGGATCTCCTGCTTGTCCTCAAGCTTAATGTTCAGCTGCACAACGATGGCGTCAGCGAGGCGGGACGGATCCTCGATCGCGTTCACCTGCATGATTGTCTCTGGATTAACTTTCTTTCCGAGCTTCACATAATTCTCGAACGTCACGTTAACGGAACGCATGAGCGCCTTGAGCTCGGTCGAAACGTCAGTGGAGATCTGAATCTCCTCGACGTCAACAAGCATGAAATCATCCTCTCGCACGAACTTCTTAATTCGAGCACGAGCCTTTCCTTCAACAAGAACTTTAATCGGTCCATCAGCAAGTCGAATGAGCTGCACTACCTCGCCGAGCGTTCCGATGTTGTAGATATCTTTTGGCCCTGGATTACTCGTGCGAGCATCCTTCTGCGCGGCGAGGAGGATGTACTTACCCTCTCTCTGAGACTCTTCGATTGCGCGCACACTCTTCTCGCGACCCACGAAGAGCGGAACTACCTGCTGTGGAAACACAACAAGCTCGCGGAGCGGAAGAAGCGGGATTGGATTAGTATGTGGTGATTTCATCGTTTTCTCAGATGCCTATTGGCTTTGGCTTTCCATCTCCTTCCCTCGCAGACCTCGGGATAGAGCGGAAGAAACCCGTTGATTTTACTACTAGTAACCTACAACTCGCGAATCAGCCTGGGTCACAAGCAGAACCGCGCTTGGTGCATGACCGAAATTAGCTTTCGCCACTCCGACCGCCTCACAAAAGCTGATCCGACAGTCATATCCCGTTTGGAAGTCTCGGAAGAGCCCGTAACCCTATGGGATCGACTACAGAATCTTTGCACCTATGATCTAGGATGCTAGTCGACGCCTAGAAAAATCACAATAATGAAGCGGCAGTAGAAAGATTCTTTCTCTTTCTCAGTTCGCTTCTTGTGAAAGCTGAGCAGACCCCAACCTCAACGCGTGGGAAAGCGCAAAAAACGCCGATTTTTGTCGATATTCCGGTCCCGGAAACGGGCCGCAAAACGGCCACGACCTAAGCAAAACATCTTTTGAAAATCGCTCGCCGGTTGCGAGAACCGCGCGGCCCCCGTCTCTTCGAAACTAAGGACGAGCTTACGCCGATTCGGCGTGCTGATACACGATAAGAGGCTTCTCACCCTTGGTAACGGTATCCTCTGACACGATAACCTCTTTGATATCGGGTTCCGATGGTACCTCGTACATAACCTCAAGCATTATCGACTCGAGGATTGCCCGAAGTCCACGGGCACCAGCCTTACGCTCAATAGCTTGTTTAGCGACAGCGAGAAGTGCGCCCTCAGTGAAACGCAACTGGACGTTCTCCATCTCGAAGAGTTTCTTATACTGCTTGGTAAGCGCATTTTTAGGATCGACAAGGATCTTGATAAGCGCGCTCTCGTCGAGGTCATTCAAGACTGCTATCATTGGAAGACGTCCGATAAACTCAGGAATAAGTCCGAATTTGAGAAGGTCCTCTGGCTGTACCTGCGCCAGAAGGGATGCCGCCTCTTTCTCTTTGGAAACCTTTTGCGTCTTCACGTGAGCGCCGAATCCAAGCTTCTTCTCGCCAACGCGACGACGAATGATGTCCTCAAGACCCACGAAAGCTCCTCCAACGATGAAGAGGATGTTGCTCGTATCAACTTGAAGGAACTCTTGCTGCGGGTGCTTACGACCTCCTTTTGGAGGAACACTCGCAACGGTCCCCTCAAGCATCTTGAGAAGCGCCTGCTGCACACCTTCACCGGACACGTCACGGGTTATCGACGGATTCTCGGCTTTGCGTGATATCTTGTCTATCTCGTCGATATATACGATTCCCCGCTGAGCCTTCTCAACGTCGTAGTCAGCGTTCTGCAGGAGGTTGAGGATAATATTCTCAACATCCTCTCCAACGTAACCAGCCTCAGTGAGAGTGGTCGCGTCAGTAATCGTGAACGGAACTTGAAGGATTCGCGCAAGTGTCTGAGCTAAAAGCGTCTTACCCGTGCCAGTCGGCCCGATCAACAAGATATTCGACTTAGCGATCTCAACATCGCTCTGAGAGCCCTTAATTTCAAGGCGTTTATAGTGGTTGTGCACCGCGACGGAGAGAGCTCGCTTAGCGAAATCCTGACCAACTACGTACTGGTCAAGGAACGCCTTGATGTCTTTGGGCTTCGGAACCTTCGATTGGGCCGGAAGAACGCTCTCGGTCTCGACCTCCTCTGCGATAATATCGTTGCAGAGGTCGATACACTCGTCACAGATATAGACTGACGGGCCAGCTATGAGCTTCCGAACTTCTTCCTGCGAACGACTGCAGAAAGAACACACCAGGGTATGTCGTCCTTTATCTCCAGACTTGCTCATCCGTCATCCTCCTCGAAGGGTTAGTCTTTCTTAGCCTCAACAACGCGTCGCTCGAACACATCATCGATAAGTCCGTACTCCTTTGCCTGCATCGCTGTCATGAAGAAGTCACGGTCACTATCCTCAGACACCTGCTTGACCGGCTTGCCGCAGTGGCCAGCCAGAAGCTCAGTAAGCTCATGCTTAATGCGCAACATCTCCTTGGCATGAATTTCAACGTCAGAAGCCTGACCACTAAAACCACCAAGAGGTTGATGAATCATGATTCGGGAATGCGGAAGCGCAGCGCGCTTGCCCTTGGCTCCACCGGCGAGGAGAACAGCACCCATGCTTGCCGCCTGTCCAACACATACTGTGGCCACATCCGGACGGATGTATTGCATTGTGTCGTAGATAGCCATACCCGCTGTCACGACACCGCCTGGACTATTGATGTAGAGGAATATGTCTTTCTCTGGATCCTCACTCTCTAGATGCAGAAGTTGAGCGATGATGAGGTTGGCGACCATGTCGTTAACCTCAGTACCAAGGAAGATAATTCGCTCTTTGAGGAGGCGGCTATAGATATCGTATGAGCGCTCACCTCGCCCTGTCTGTTCAATTACGAATGGAATGTACGCCATGGAAGAAAATCCTTGAGATTGCGGCTAGCTAGACGAGTGCGAACTTAGCACGGGGCGACAGCGGTAAAAAGACCTAAGTGTCGCCACCCTCAGCAAAAAACACTCCCCGACAAGAGACGATTACCTGTGGGAGTTATACACATCGCGGAGAAACAGGTAGCGCGAAATAAGCGCCAACGAGAACATATCTGAAGGCTGGCGGCGAACACCGCCAGCCTTCGGTGGAATTACTTAGCCTTTTTAGCTTTTTTCTCTTCCTTCTCAACCTTCGGCGCGTCCACGTGCTGCACGGTGGTCTTAGCCATCAGGTGTTCGAGGATCTTGGTTCGTCGAACCTCAAGCAAGAACGACATGATGCGGCTCTTGTCGAGCAACGCCTTGCGGGTCGCTTCCACGGTGGATCCGTTCTGTTCGGCGATGCGCTGTATCATCTTGTCGCGATCCGTTTCTTCGACCTTAATCTCCTCAGTCGAACCAACGCGGTCGATGATGATAGCGCAGCGAATTCGGTTAAGGGCGAATTCCTCGAATTGAGCCCTGAAAGGAGCGATATCGATAGTCTGCGGGTCTACATCGCGACCAGAGAATCCGTAACGAGCTACGATGCCGCGAATCTCTTCATCAACAAGAACTTGCGGAACCAAGAAAGGATTCTCCTTCACAAGGAGGTCAAGGAGCGCGCCTTGCGCCTCGTTCTTCATATCCTCTTCCGCCTGCTTCGAAAGCTGCTCTTGTACCTTAACCTTAAGAGCGTCTACCGTCTCGACATCGAAACCGAGCGTCTTAACGACCTCGTCGGTAAGCTCTGGCATGTTCTTGGTGAAGATGCCGTGAAGGGTGACTTTGTACACAAGGTTTTTGCCAGCCATCTCTGGGTTGGCGTGATCCGCTGGCGCGACAACGGAGATCTCCTTGGAGTCGTTAACGGTCATGCCAGCAACCTGGGCCTCAACATCCACTGAAAGCTTGCCAGATCCGAGCTCATCAACGAACGGCTCGGGGCGCGAGAACTCCCCACCATCGACTTGAATGGAAACCGAGAGAGCTACAACATCTCCCTTCTCAGCGATCTTTCTGTCCTCAATCGGCTTGAGTTCCGCTCGCGCCTCACGCAAACGCTCAAGAGATTCCGATATCTCATTTTCACCAACAACGCGCTTTGTTACCTCGACCGAGCGATTGAGATAGTTGGTGATGGTTGGCTGCGGATAGAGCGCGACCTTCGCGGTAAACTCAAGTGCCTTAGCCGGCTCCATCTCCTTGAGGTCAACTTCAGGCTCACCAACAACCTCAAGCTTATGCTGCTCGCAAGCTCCACGGAGTCCCTCGTTGATCAAACGATTCGCGACGTCATAGCGAATCCGATCACCCATGAGGCGCTCAACCATATGTCGAGGAACCTTGCCCGGACGAAATCCATTAATGCGAGCGGTTCTGCTGACGCTCTTGACCGATGTCTCATACTCCTTGGCGACACGCTCCTGTGGAACGGTTACAGAGATCTGCTTGGTCACTTCATCGATATCTACAACTGACGACTGAAAATCCATCTTAACTCCGATCTATGTGAGGGGTTGCTCTAGGGGGTTCATAATCACTTGCTGCGGCAAGGCACTCCCAACCAGACTCGACACCGTCACCTGCTTATTATTCCGTAGCTCATCGCGGCCGCAGTAATTATTGCAACGAGGACGACGATTATATATGCTCGCCGCGGGTTTATAAAGCCAAGTAGGTAGGAAAAGGTGTGACGCCTGGATGGCAACTGCGAGAGACTCTCCTGCGAGTCCGCGCTGAGCCGTTCACGTATACGCAACCAAACGGGCCCAACCCCAAGGCGACAGCAGGTAACCAAAAAATGGTAACCTGCTATAACCGCTATAGAAAAAGCGAAAAAGTTGATGAGTAGCTCGCGAGAGCTCTAGAGCCCTAGACTCTAGAAGCCCGGCGCTCTCCGAACTTATCGACTGCGCTTTAACCCTCGTGCGGGGGTGGTGGAATTGGCAGACACGCCAGACTTAGGATCTGGTGCCGCAAGGTTTGGGGGTTCAAGTCCCCCCTCCCGCATACTCTCCTCTGTGAACAAGACCGAACAATCGCGATCTTTGTCCGAAAACCTTCCGGTCCAAAAAACTTCCGGTCCAAAAAACTTCCGGTCCAAAAAACTCCCGGGCCAAAAAGCTCCCGGCCAAAAAAACTCCCGGCCTAAGACACTTCCATGAACGGTCGCAGGAGCTTTCCCGCTAGCAGAAGGGTGAAAAAGGTTCCAGCAAAAATATCCATCGAAGGCATTGTGAGAGTTTCGATGGAATGAGGCGCTAGAAGCCATCTCAAAAATCCCCTGGGCTGCGGCTCGCTGCGCTACGAGAACGCGTCGTCTTCGGGAGAAAACGTGCTCGCTGTATCGCAGCGGATACACCTGCGCGCGTTTTCTCCCTGCATTCTCGCGCTCTCCTAGCTCGCAGAGCCTCGCCTCCATGGTATTTTTGAGATGGCTTCTAGA
>JAIXQT010000141.1 GCA_027485595.1 Pseudomonadota bacterium
GTTCGGAATGCCAATAGAGCCCCCCCAAATCATAATTCTCTGGGCATGGGCAATCGTTACGATCGCCCTGGGTGCGGCGTGTTTCCGCCGCTTAAAGTCTTCATTCGCGGATGTGATGTGATGAAAAAAGCTCTCGTCTACAACAAATACCTTCACACGGCGGGGGGTGGTGAGCGAATGATGCTCGATTGGTGTCTCGCCCTCTCGCAGCTCGGCTACGAGATAACTCTCACAACAGCCTCTACCTTTACGCAATCAGTCAAGAATCTCTGCGATGTATTCGAAATACCAGGGGGCGAAGAGTGGTCTTTAAAAATCCTCGACACCGAGGAGGAAATCCAACACTACTGTACATCCGAAGGCTTTGATCTCTTCATCAACTGCACGTTTTGCTCGTCGATGGCAAATCCAGCTCCACACGGACTCTACGCGCTGATGTTCCCCCAACCGATATCACCGGCTACCCGACAGAACCTTTTGTCCTATCAACATGTAGTTGTTATTTCTGAATTTACAGAGCTGTACACCAAATATTGGTGGGGGATTGATTTCCCGGTAACCACCCTCCCCCCGCCAATATCCAATTCACATATGAACGCAGGGGGCATAGCCTTCAGCTCAAAGGAAAAGATCATCTTGAATGTCGGTCGCTTTAATGTTGACGGACACTGCAAGCGCCAACTTGACGCCATCCGAACCTTTCAAGAACTTGTCCGAGACGGGGAGATCGGAAACGACTGGCATTTCTACGCAGTTGGAAATCTAAACCCTGGGGAGGCAAATCAAAGATACCTAGCGGACTGCCATGAAGCAGCGGGGCCACATGTTCACATCGAAACAGATGTACAATTCACCCGCCTCCAAGAACTGTACCGAAAGGCTGCCGCGCTCTGGCAGTTCACGGGGATTCACCTTCACAGCGGTCAGCTCCCCCAACATTGCGAACATCTCGGCCTCGTGGCGATGGACAGCATGTGTTACGGCGCTGTTCCTATGGTGTACCAACGATCCGGCGTTGCTTACATGATTGACCACGGACGAACCGGTTTTACCTTCGCTACGATCGATGAACTCAAGAGTATCATGAGGATATTTGACGAGGCTTTTGGAACTGAAACACACTACAACATGTTTCAAGCTACGAGAGAGTACTCCCACCAGTTAGGATTCGAGGCTTTTAAGAATAATTTTTCCTTGTACGTATCAGGGGCCACTCAATGAACGACTCAAACTCCTCGCACACCTTAGTTGATGAGACAAATCCAACTCCGCTACTCTCGTCAGTCATATCCGCCCTTAGCACCGAGGCCACTCCGTTTACGGGTGAGCGCTTTGTCTTTGGAAGTGGCGTCGAAATTTTTTATGAGCACTATCACCGCTACGTCTTCGCGGCGAGGGCTATCGACTCAACTCAAACCGTCCTCGATCTTGGTTGTGGGATTGGGTATGGAAGTCTGATCCTCGCGTCAAAAGCCAAAAAGGTCGTAGCAATAGACCGCGATCCAGACTCAATCGCCCTCCTCAAAAGTCTCGCGAGCCAACTTGGCGTACACAACGTAGAGGCCATTTGCGGGGACGTTGCATCCCTTGACACCGCCATCCCAGACCCGATTGATGTGGTTGTATGCCATGAGCTGATAGAACATCTCCCGCAACCTTTGCAGGAGTCCTTGGTTCGACTGATAGCGTCTGGCAACGCCCCTTTTCACGCATCGACGAAGCTGCTCGTAAGCACCCCTGAGCGAAACGTCTACAATCAAAAAAACAAAGAGCACAACGACTTCCATGAGTTTGAATTTTCACATGCGGAGTTCAAACAGATTCTTAGCAAAAACTTCCAACACGTCTCTCTTTTTTGGCAGGGCAGCATCACGGGGAACGCGTTAGTCGCCGAGCAAGGTGGCGCTAACTCTGTTGCCGCGGGGTTTGTTCACTGGCAAGACATGACCAAATTGCTCGGAACTGTTACCGACATCCCCGAGCGTCACGGCGTCTTTATGTATGGTATCGCGAGCAATGCCCCCCTGAATCCGATCAGCTCAAGCATCCTTGTCGATCAACGAGAGCGTCTGTTCATGGAAAAACTCGCGATCGCGGCCCAAGAGCTGAACCAGACCGAATTTCGGGTGAACAAATTGCGAGAAGAAAACGACAGTCTCCGATCATCTCTGTCGATCGACCGACAGACGCAACAGAAAGTAAAGGATCTCTTGCGGGAGAATGAGATTCTCGGAGCGCGACATGAGGAGGCACATAGGTATTTCGGACAGCGAATCAGCGAGTACGAGGCTATTATCCAGGCTCATGTCAATTCGCCCCTAGAGGTTAAATTAGCAAAGAAATGTATGGAGAAGATGCCGACATTCATCCGTAAAATCATTCGAAGGATCGCAGCGGTTGGTCTCGCTCTTGTACGTGGCTAAATTCAACTGTGCCACAAGGCATACGGGGTCTCTATGACAAAGACAAACACTCTATCGCAAGCATCACAAACTACGGCTTCGGAGAGTTATACCAAACGGCTGAAGAATCTCAGTGGTAGTCGTTGGAAACACATCCTCAATGTACAGGCTCCCTATCAATGGAACCTACGTCGCCTCCACCTCGGCAAAACGCTCGACGTCGGTTGCGGCATCGGTCGCAACATGGGAGCACTGGGGATCGGCTCCGTTGGAGTTGACCATAATGAACATTCGGTTGCCCACTGTAACCACATCGGTTTCGAGGCATACACAAATGGCGATTTCCTCTCCAAGCACACCCCCTCGAAGGACACCTTTGATTCGATTCTTATCGCACACGTATTTGAACATCTTACCGCCGAGCACGATGTCGACATTCTTAAGCAGTACATCCCGTACTTAAAATCCGGAGGGAAGGTGGTTATCATTACCCCTCAAGAGGCAGGGTACGCTTCCGACGCTACGCACGTGGAATTCATGCCGTTTGAGAAAGTGGGCGATATCGTTTCGAAGGTTGGACTCACTACTGAGCGTTACTACAGCTTCCCCTTTCCACGCATAGTCGGAAAGGTATTCAAGTACAATGAGTTCGTCTTCATCGCGCGTAAACCTTAGGATCTCTCACCGATTGCGACTTCTCCTGTGGGACATAAGGAGCGCCGAGCTGACAAATCGGATATCCACTTCAGCTCGGAGCTAAAAGGCGCGACTCCGCTGACTTTCTCACGTAGAACTCGAAACCACTCGTATCCAAATCCGAAGGGATCCTGTGGAGACACGAGAGGTCCAGCCCAGCGTATGCACGGGGAAGAACCATAAAATTAACCCCCGCTCGCTCCAGATCGACTCCACACGGTGCTGAAGTAACGGTTATCAAATCGGGCTGATTCACCACCATATCAGATATCGATAGCTCCACCGCTGGCTGAAATACTACATGCGCGTACCGATTGTAGATATGGACATACGCTCCAGTCGGGTCGATCTTCCCCCAAAATTCCAAGTCGGGAACGAACTTTGATCCCGTAATAACTTGCAAACCACTAGCCTCGAAGAGCTGCGGGACAACAAACCCGCCAAAAACCAAGACCGGCTCGGTTCGCAATCGACCAGGCAAAGCGCGTACGGCGTCCGTCACCCTGTTATTTAGGAGCGGCCGAAGCCCTTGCGCGACAGGATTCACTCCAGCTGAAGCGGCAAGAGTTAACGCCACGACTGCGAATCCGAAAGCCCCGCGTCTCTGCAAAATGAGTGGAAGTGATAGCGCGAGGAGTACGCACACACTCACGGCTAATTGAGGAGTACCAAAGAAATCGCCGTAGGCGACCCGCATCAGCGAGCACCATCCTAGGGCCCCAGCAGTGAGAGCCCACATTCCGGAGAGGCGACCGACCTTCGATACGGCGCCATCTCCAGCGAGATATATTATCGTGAAACACACATTCGCTAATCCAATACCAAGTATCGCTCTACCCGATGGAACTTGGTTGAGAAAAGTTAGTTTCGCGAGAAGCGGCGGCCATCCCAGTAACACGTAGGAGCTCATCGCCAGGAGATACAAGACGAGCGGAGTTTGGCCGCCCAACTTTCCTCCGGAACGACCGAACAGAAAACAAACAAAAACGACCGGCCACACCATCAAAAACGAGCTGGCCTCGCACATATTTCCGAGGCTGTCGGGAAAGCTCCCCTCCCCCATCAGAATTGAGCCAAAGCCATTGAAATAGCGGGCCAACTCAAATCCACCACCCGAGAGGGAGCGAGCACCCGGGTAGGCGGTATGGCTGAGGATTGAAAGCGCATGCCGAGCTGAGTACAGATAGGAAGCTATCGCCACCACAGAGGCAAGGAACGCGACAAGAAGTGTTACAAGGCGGGGCCTCACTCTATCTCGAAATCGCTCAAGGGATACTACGCTCGACAGAGCGGTCCCTAGGAGAGCTAGGGCACACCACATGAGCGGGATCTGAAAGGGCGGATAGAGCTGAAGTGCAAAACTTACCCCAAACAACACGATGCCCAGAGCGGAAAGGCACATACCACCGATACTCGGCGCGGTAAGTAAACACACCGTCGCATAGAGGCCAAGTGTAAGATTCCCAATCAACTCAGGTACCGTCGCACTGAGCCACCACTGCACAAAGGGGGAGTAAAAGCACCATAAGCTCCCAATCATCGACAGCACTGGATGACCCCGAGTGAGGCAGTAGAGCAGGAGGTACACACCTACAAGGCAACTAACAACTCTATAGCTCCAAAACCAAGAGAACCCATGCTCTAGGTCAAAAAGAAAGAAGCCCCAGTATTGGGGGCGCAAGACTGTTGTAGGATGCCGCGTTGGTAGACCCATCAGCATCGGAGCGGCGTCCGCCCCAATCGTAGGATTGGGCCACTCAAACGGTTGGGATAGGAGAGCCTCGGAGATAATGCCCGGAGTCTGCACCAACCACTCATCGCTCCGTATCCCTCTGGGCTCGCCAAGCAGAGGCTTCTCGTGCGTCTTAAAGAGGGACGGAACATGGTCGTACCAAGCATGAAGGGACGAACCATGAATCCTAAATGCCACGAGAAAGACGAACAGTCCTAGAAAGAACACCAGGAAAGATCGGTGAAGCATGGTCCTCGACGGCGTGGCGAACCAGGGCGAATCCTGAATTCGCCCGACTACAGAGCACAACGCATACAGCAGAAAACCGATCGTAGCCCCCGCCGCTAGTACGGAGCCATAAAACCAGAACGCCATCCCCAATCCTGAAAGACGCAGCGACACCTGAGGATCTGCTCCTTCAGCGACCACACTCACCTCTGAGCCTGAAACAGAGAGAGCCCGAACCTGGTGTAAGGGCTGAAGGGCGTTGGCGAGCTCTTGTCCCCTTAACGTGATAGTCGATAAACCTCTACGTATCTCTATCGTTCGGAACGTGACGGTCTGGGGCTTATCAAGTGGATCAAGGCGTATGTCATCTACCCATGGAGAGGGTAAGTTAATCGTGATCCTCTGAAACCTGTCAGTAGATGGCACGCGCACTGCATGAGAACGACTCTGGGCGTAATCTTGGCCGGAGTTTCGCCAAAAGACCTCAAGGGAACCGGAAACTGGAGTCCGTACCTCGAAGGTCACCTCCGCTTGCCGGAACAAAACGGCAACACTCCATGCGACAACACCAATGAGGAGGCATAGCACTAGCGGTCGCGGGATGAACCTGATGAATTCCATAAACGACACGTGTTTCCGACAGCAGAAATGCTCGGGCATTCTACACCCATACACGGGTCGACAGGAAAGCGGCTTTTTTCGTCATATATGGGGGCGCTTCCCCGAGAGGCCGCCTGGCGATATCATCAGCGACCCTTCGCGAGCTCCGGTGCGCGGCCTTGTCTATTTTCGGGACAAGAGCTGATTACTTCTCACGTTCTTTTTAAGGGCCGCGGCGATAGCAAGGATACTTTTTAACTTACCGCGCGTCGTACCGTATATTAACGGCTTCGTCGTCACAGAGTTGTACTGGGTAGAGGTGCACCGCCTCGTAGCAAACAGAAAAACCTTCCCTGCCTTCTTATCAATGGTGAGCTTTTTAGCCGAGAGATTGAACTTGGCGGCCGCGGGAATGTAACTACCGACCGTGGCGGAAGCCTTCTTTGAGCTTTTACCGAGACTGAGGTCCACCGAACAAAGCCCCGAACCAGCTCCGGTGAGCGATATAGCGACCTCTCCCTTTTTAGAGACAGTCGCCTTCGAGATGCGGAATTTACCAGGATTCGACGAAATGACCCCGGATAATGGCACCTGGAGCGCGGGCTCGTTCCAAACCGGATATGTTACGTCCGGGGTCGGATTGTCAGAACTCCTCACAACTGCAGACGAGGCTTCCGTCATATTTCCGGCGGTATCGTAGGCGCGAATTATCACAGTGTGGTCTCCAGGGGCCAACGACGAGAGATCGACAAACTGGTTAAACCCCGCCAGGCTTGCGTATGGGTATTGTGGATAGGCATCTCGGACAACTTTATTGAACAGATTAGGTCGGAACGAGTGCGCGAGGGCACCATCAACGAGGACCTCCACCGTAGCAACCCTCGTCGAGTCCAAGGCGTGTCCCGCGATCTGCATCTGCTGCGCAAACCTGTATCCCGCCTGAGGAGCATCGATTCCCAGGATAGGAGCGGTCGTATCGCTGAACGCGCGAACAACCCGCACGGGAGCATCGGCGTAGTAGGTATTTCCTTGCACAACCACGTACGGATAATAAAAGCCTTCCGCTGTAGTCGAGCTATTCCATACGAGCACCTGTGAGGATCTCCCCGCAGTGAGAGTTCCGATTAAAACACCCCCTGCGGTAGAGCGCGGAGATGTTCCAAGATAGACATCCACGGCGTGGTCACGCGAACCAGAGATAACGAACGCATAACGCTCGTTTGCGAGATGATCAGACGCGAGTCGAATGTCTCCAACGCGATAGGTGGTAGCCACGGACTCCTCATGTGGATCCACTCGAAAATATTTGATACCTGTTCCATCTCTGTTAAATTGCCATGGATGGGCCATTCCTGTGGTAATCCCCTCGACAGGAAGAGTGTCGAGCCTCAAACAGTATCGCTTTTCCCCGTAGGTTTTAATAACGAGGTCATCCCCATCATACGGCTTGTCATTCCAGAACCAGAGCACACGAGCAACCGTGCGATACTCGTTAACCGGCTTTAAAATATCGAGGTCGAAACATACAAGTCGATATAAGTCTGGATTAATTGGGGGCGAGCTGAGTACCGAGCCGTTAACGGGATCGTCATTTCCCGTTGTACTTGTCGCCTCTAGGTAATCACCCATACGAATGAATCCGGCGCTGTCTGTATACACATTTCCGGGATATATATTCGCGGCGCTGAGTCCGGATGTAAATCTAATATCGGAGGGAGAGTCCATGTTAGACGGGTTCCCCTTCTCCCTCACAAAATAGTCGAGCCCTCCCTCTTTATCTGGCTGAACAAATGTCGCCAGCGCGCGCTCTCGAATGGTCGCGGTAAGGGGCGAGGTATAGGTGGGACTCGGAATCGAGGCCAGGAAGGAGGAAGCGAGGGTCACGTTATCCACACAAAATGGCACGCCACTCGCGTCTCCTATATCGAGCCGGAGACCGTGAATCGTACCCGACCACCCCGCCTCAGAGCCCACATGTATATTGTATCGACCACTGCCGTTGACGGGTACCCTCGCAGCTCCTTTCGGATTATTGGCGGAGTCATAAAAGACCGCGTACACGTCCATCGCTCCCGATATCGTCAAGTCAAAGGATAGTCGGTTGAACTTCGAAGCATCAATCGGCCTGTCATCTGGTACGTTTAGAAAGAAATACGGATCCGTACCATTTGTTGTTCCGCAGAATTTCCCGCTGGCGAAACTTATGGTGCTGGAGTCGATGTCGACCAATCGATTAGTTTTGACATCTCCCCCTGAGGTGTCCATGTCCCACGGCTCTAGCACGCTCGTGGCATAGTCCGAGGTCAGAAGCCCATACACCTTGTACACTCCGGGAAACAGTCTCGTCGTGGGAACATTAACCGTGCCGCTGACCGCGGTCTGAGGTGGAGAGCGATAGAATATTCCGTTTGACGGGTCGGCGTCGTCATCAACAACGACCGTCATAGAGCCGGTCATAACGGTCCGAGTGTAATTGATAGCCAGAGTTGGGCATCGAGCGGCATTCGGGGTGAGCTGTATCCAATCGAACTTAATGTGGGCGCCGTCCACCGACGTAGGGTCAACCCGCATAGCGGTAACCGGACTCGATTCCCACGATGAATTACCTTGAGAAACCTGAACCGCCGCCGTTCGAAGGTCGACATCATACACGTGCCATCCAACGTACGTTGAAACGGGCTCCGTGAATGAATACGAGCCATCCTGCTTCTCATACATGATCTGCAGATTTGAATTCCTATCGGTATACATTCGCATACTGAGGGTATCGTAATAGGGCGCTTGCAATCCTACGAGCGGCCGATTAACCCCGAAACGGGTCGTGTCATCGGGAATAGCGACAAGGGTCCCCCTCTCGTGATCGACAGGTGTTAGCAAACGAAAGAGCGGATCAATCCCCCTCGCCCTAGTAGAAGCAACACCGTCAGCATAGGTAAATTGATCAAGCTGAGATATTTCACGGGGAAGCAAATTGTATAAAAGATCGTCACTCTCGTTCATATCGAGTGGAGTGTTCCACTCTGAGGTGAAGTACTCTTGGCAGGCGTCAACTGAGGCGAGCGGCAGAGAGAGAGACATTCCCTGCGCGTCAGCTCTCTCTCCGTGAATCAAGGAAAGGAGTAGCAGACTGAACAGACAGCGGTAGGTATAGGAAATATGCGTAAAGCCTCGTCGCATGACCTTGAGGATGTCGGCCATTTTTGAATAAACATAAGATTCTGGCGCAACCATACAATGATAAAAACCCAAAGGCACTGACGAGCTTTCCACTCTTAGCACGCTACCATCGAGGCACCGAGAGCACCACCTCACACCGGCGTGGCTGGACATCCGTTACAGTATAGGATGCCGGTCTACTCCTTTGAGAGCGGTAGGACAACAAATGGCCCAGCAGGATGATTCACAATTATTTTTGGGTCTGCTTTTTGATAGGTTACCCTCACCCCTTCCCCAGGGTTAAGGAATCAAGGCAACTTCGTTGGAACGAATGAAACAATTTTCAACGTATCTCGGTGCATACGTCTCCGTGTGTCTTCGTCTCCACCCCGTTTCGTGAAAACTCTCAAAACGCTCACGCCCCCCCTTCTTCTCCACCCCGCTAGGGGGCAGGATTTGAAAGGCCCTGCGACCCGATACCATCTAATCTCCACAAGCCGATCGACTTGCTGTGACGCACCAGAACCAGCGAGATACCATCATGGGCGTACCGCTCCCGAAGGCTGCTTGCGTCTCGAGACCTACCGAGAAAATAGATCGGTCCACGGTCGACGCGACGCAGAAGGAACTCACGGGTTGGCAGCCCTCCCTCATCAAGCCCATAGCTGTCCGGAGCGATATATGTGCCGCTAATAACGTCACAATTTGATACAACAGGGATGTACTCGAGGACCGCTGGGATCTGATACATAAAATGTCCCACCCCTCCATTTCTCGTCATAACCTGACACGGTTCATGCCGAGGCAGCGTTCTCTGTAAGAGTCCGATCTTGGAGAGCGGAATAGCCCTCGCCTGTACCCAGCTTCGGGCCGCCGAGAGATCGCAGATTAAATTCCAGATCCCATATGCCGCTACTACCGAGACAGGAAGGATCAGCAAGCGGCGAGAGAAGAACGGTCCTAAGATAACGAAACTAACCCCGATCGTGGCGGACAGGAAATTGTACGAAAACCACCGGACATAATCTAGGTTGATACCTGGACAGGGTAGTACTCCGTAGCCGATCAACGCGGCAGTCAACCAAGCACCAAAAAAACATGCCAAGACTCTCCTCAAGCTACTGTGGGCAGGGACAGCTTTGGGGGCACCCGCCCACCGACCCGAGATGAGCAAAGCGTACAAGGTCAGGACGAGGACAACGGCAACATAAGTTCCTTTGTATGACCAACGAATGCCAATTTCATTAAAAATGAAGATAAAACTATTAAATTCCTCGGTGAAAAGCCGTAGGACCGACCAATCAACGCTTCCGCTACCGGTCGCTATCGAAACCGCGCTGGGGTTACTGGAGACTTGCAGCGCTCGCGGGGCGAACAGGCACACTGAGAGTGCGAAGATCGCCCACGGTCTCCAGCAACCGGCAATGGATCGTTTCTGGAGCACCTCTATCAGACTCCACACCCCGAGCAGTAGAGCCATCACGTACATGCCAGAGTAGTGAATTAAAAACATCCCGCATCCGGCCACTCCAAGGAGAATCATGCGAGAAACGCGGCGGGTCGAGATCACGCTCATA
Source organism: Pseudomonadota bacterium (assembly GCA_027485595.1). GTDB lineage: Bacteria > Bdellovibrionota_C > UBA2361 > UBA2361 > OMII01 > OMII01. Next base: position 10,392 of record JAIXQT010000141.1, read on the forward strand.
AAAAAAAGAGGCATGAGGGCGGACTGAAAGAGTTGCGAGTTCTTGCCAGCGATAACCAGACCAAAAACGAGCGTTCGATCAAAGCATACGAACGCGAGATAAAATGCCACCGTGAGCACCCACAGTGGAGTGGAGGTTACCTGCCATACGCGCCGACACATGATAGCCCAACAAAGAGGAGTCGAGGCGAGCGAAACAACGCAAAGGTACTTGAATAGTATCAATACCCCCGAGGGAGAGAGGACTTTAAAAAAATCAGCCAGAAGAATCGGAAAGCCTGGGGGATAAAGGAACGGCACTCGTCGCTCGGCACCAACAAATTGCGGGATCTCCGCTTGTTCGTAAAAAATCCGGGCGAATGCGGGGACCGCTATCGAGTCGAAGGCCGGTAGAATGTCGGTGGGGGCGCATACCCAAAAAAATATACCAATCCAGCCGAGAGCGATGCCAAAGGACGCCGCACATGCTCCTCGATGAGTCCATAGACTCGCCCCCCTCCACCAAACGTCATAGAGCAGACAGAGAATTAAGAGTGGCCCGACAAAAGGCACCCCCTTTACAGAGAGAAGGCTGTATCCAGCTAGATCACTGAGAAAAACAATCGCTGGAAAAATGAGGAGCGCGCAAAGCCATGCCGGCGGCGATGTTGAATCGAGACCATCACAGGGCGCATGGAACCCGATCGATTTTCGCCACAACGCCCGAAGATACTTCACTCAATGCCCCGCGTTTCCTTTGTACCCGAGTTCGTACACAGAACCGATAATTCGAGCGACCGGAGCCGGCCATATTCGAGCGAACATTCGATGATCCTCTTGAGCGCGTCGACGATCCCCAATTCCAGCCGTAGTCTCGCTCTCGGCGTGCAACCGATGGCCCACAAGATTCTCCGGAACGCACGCGACACTACCAGGTATCTCTGTTAGTCGATACCAAGCGTCCCAGTCCATGTTGATTGAGTACTCGCTCGAGAAGCTAAAATCTCCGATCAAAGCTTTATTAAACATCACACTGGGGCACGGGATCGGGCACCCAAAAGCGATCAGCAGTCTCTTGCGCAACTTGGAGGATATGTGGCGCTGACCGAGATAACTGAGGGTCCGCAACAATCGTTTTATGGCAAGATTAACCGTGTGGTCCTTGCGTTCCCCTCCAATCAGCTCGTAGTAATCCGAGAATGCGAAGAGGGTCGACTCACGCTCCTCCGCGCAGTTTACAAGTCTCTCCGCATAGCCACGCTCGTAGATATCATCCTGGTGAGCCAGTGTGACGTATTTTGTGCTCGCCTGTTCATACGCGAAGGTCCAATCAGCGGCGATACCGTGCTTCACCGTGGCGACTCGCAAGGGAAGTCCATAGTCGTGACAAATGCTATCGAGAAAAGGAGACGGGGTGGAGGTTGAGATGACTATGTGACTCGGAGCCGACTGCTTGAGAAGGGATTCTACGCACGACCTAATGAACGTCGACTCCTTGTAAGCCAGAATAACAAATGTGTGGTCAAGCATACCTGTCCCTACCAAGGCCACTGTGTTGAAAAGTCCAGGCCATCGTACCCTGATAGAGTGGGTTCGTCACCTGGTCGGAGGGACTTCAGCAGATAGGGAGGCGTCGCTAATCATTAGCGACTTTCTGAGGCGGAATTCTCAGCGGTTTCGTCGATGCGCCTGAACCAAGAGACTCCTGTAAGGGCTGGTGAGGAATATTAGTGACATCAAATGACACGGCGGCGAGGAGGAGCTGAACGCCTACGATAACAGGCAAGACCGCCAACATGATCGTACCTGTTGGAGCTGTCGAATTGGTCAGAGCGCTGAGGTACCAATGATACGCGCCAAAGATGGAGCCGAACACTACCATCGGAACGCCCGCTGCCACCTGAATGGAGCATACGTTCACGTCGCGCAAGATGTAGCTATAAAAGAGCCGCTTGAAGAATCGGCCCAAATACTTAGTCGGAAAATCGCGGAGCACTTTGAGAACGCTCAAGTTACTCTTCTCATCCCCGTACACAGACCTCATAGGAACATCGCGAACAACCGCCCGAACCGTGTTGAGTCTGAACAGCATGTCGCTCTCGAAGAAGTAGCGCTTTTCGATCTTTGCCAGGGGCAACGCACTCAGAGCGGAGGCATGTATCGCTGTGTATCCGTTGGTAGGATCCATAACGTTCCAATACCCGCTTGAGAGCTTATTAACGAACGAGAGGGCCGTATTTCCAAGAACCCGCACGAGCGGCATGCCCTCGAGGTTCTCAATAGCGTAGAAACGGTTTCCCTTGGTGTAATCCGCAACTCCTCGCTCAATCGGCGAGAGAAAATTAGGTATGAGCTCGGGGTCCATTTGCCCATCTCCATCGAGCTTCACAACCACATCCGCCCCATCCGCGAGCGCACGTCGATATCCCGTGATCATCGCGCCCCCTACTCCCTGGTTCTCAGTATGGAAGAGAACGACTACTCGGGGATCACGGCACCGCTCAGCAACTAACGTCCCGGAGCCTTGTGGGCATCGATCATCAACAACATAAATTCGATTGACCACGGGCCCGACGCGGCTGATAACCGCGAGGATGTGATCCCGAACCTTGTAACTAGGAATGACTATCGCGACATCCATGGCGTTGTATGGGGGAGCCGACTCCAGCGAAGTGGTGCGTCGTCGGCCGAAGCTACCAAAGCCACTTTTCTTAGGCAATAGCGGGTTAACCGCTAGAATATTCGAACTATTTTTGACCGCTTATTCCCGCCACGCTCGCTGAATACGAGGCGGAAAGGCAAACACGAAATCCTCGCTCAGATTGGTAAGGTTTGGATTATAGTAGGGGTCAACCCTCAACTTATCTTTCCAGCGGTTCTTCATCGTCTCAACTTCTCGCTCAAAGCGCGCGAACTTCTGTGGAGTATTCTCGTATCCACGACTCGCGGACTCATGATGGTATAACTCCGCGTCAGGCTCGTAGATCACCTTATACCCCGCTTCCCGCACGCGAAGGCATAGGTCAACATCATTGAAAGCTACAGAGAGACCCTCATCAAAACCATTAATGCGGTCGAATACCTCTCGACGCATTAAGAGGCACGCGGCGGTCACCGCGCTTAGATTTTGACTCAAGATCGCCCGGTTAAAGTATCCGTAATCCTCTCTCGGCCGGCCTTTATGATTATGTCCAGCCACCCCACCGATTCCGATAATCACCCCACCATGCTGGAGAAGGTTGTTAGGGAAGAGAAGACGAGCCCCCACAGCGCCAACTTCCTTTCGAACAGCCTGCGCCACCATCTTTTCAAGCCAATGCGGCTTTACGAATTCGAGATCGTTATTGAGAAACCCTAGAATCTGCCCTGTGCAGTGCGTGACACCCACGTTATTAAGGGCAGAGAAGTTGAATGGTCGATCATCCCGCACAACCTTGACGTTCGGATGCTTGGTTATTTCCCGAAAATAAGTAAAGCTCGCCTCCTCCACGCTACCGTTATCAATGACGATAACTTCGTAGTTCTGGTATGAGGTTCTCGCCAGGAGTGAGTCAACACACTGCCTCAAGAGCTTAACTTTATCTCGGGTCAGAATAACGAGAGAGACCTTGGGGCCCTCGTTATGAATCGGTCGATCGACGGCGATATGCGAGATACTGTGCCAGATTTTGGCTCGAGCGTGCTGCCCCGTCCTGTCGAGGTGCTCCTGTACAGCTTTTGCTTGCGCCTCCAAGACATACGGTTTCGCAGCTGTGGAGTGCGCGGTGGAACCCGCGATGATGGTCCAGTGGTAGAGGATATGGGGAATATGTCGGATCTGGCTCTCCTGAAGATTCTCGCTAACCCGCAAAATCAGGTCCCAATCCTGCGCCCCATCGAAGCCAGTTCGAAGCCCCCCGACTCTATCGATCTCATCCTTCTTAATGACGAGAAGGTGACAGATGTAGTTCTGATGAAGAAGTAGCTCAGGGTTCCAGTCTGACTTGAAGTGTGGATTGATTCGAACACCGTGCGCGGTCTTCTTATCCTCATCACTATAAATCAGTCGCGCGTCTGGATGCTGGTTTATCTCACGCACTACCAAATAGAGCGCGTCCATCGTCAACTCATCATCGTGATCGAGAAACGCAACATACTCACCCGTCACGAGTTCAAGAGCGCTGTTCGAGGCAGCGGAGATGTGGCCGGACTGTTGGCGGTAACATACCTTTACCCGCGAATCTTTAGCTCGATACTCCTCGATAACAGCCCTTACCTCAGGATTAGTTGAACAATCATCCGCAAGGCACAACTCCCAGTTCGGATAGGCTTGCCGCAGCACAGAATCGAGGCATAAACGGAAATGATGGATGGGTGGATTAAACACCGGCGTAACGATTGAGATCTTAGGTTGGGTTGCAAGCGCTTGCGCGGCGGTTTTGACAGCGGAAAGATCATCTTCGCTCAGCGCATCGAATCGCTGCACCCATTCGTTATAGTTTGTGGTAACGCGCCCACCAAAGACCTTGGCCCTAAGGGCATGAAAACCGCCCTCCTTAAAGCAGTGCCACGCCTTGCGCAGTTTAGCGAACAGCACAGACGGCTGAGAGAGAAGTGGCTTGATGTGCTTCAGATAGAGCAACCATATAACGTTGAGACTTCCCAAAGCGGTGAGTTGAGGACGCTCAAGGGTGAACTCACTATCGAAGTCGTACACCTCGAGCCTCAGATGGCAAATTCCATCCGGAATCCATACGAGATGACGGGCGCGAACACCGTCATCGAATGAGAACAGGAATCGTTCAGTTTCGTTGAAGCCTACATCTTCTTGATGACGTCGGCCGAGGTAGAGGAAGAAAAAAAGCGTCCCCTTCGGGGTCCTGACCAATGCGTCGAACGAATACCACCCGCGCTTTACATCAGCCGAGGAAGGCTCCTTGGACACCACATCCACATCCAAGGTCGGGGAAGGGCCGGAGATCACGTAGCGATCATCCCTAAGCTCCAGACTCTTCCATATCCGGGCGCTCAAATCGATAGACCGGAATCGATACAGTGGAAAGACCGTTCGCAGCTTGCCAACCAATGAACGAATGGGAGCGGTTAGCCTCCATGAGGATGATTGCGTTACTGAATCAAACTTCCGCTTATACTCATCTCTCTCGACTCGTAACTGTTCGGCCTCACTTAAAGCTTTATCGAGTTGCGAACGTAACGCCTCAATCGATGGCTGAGAGTCAAATGTAGATTGGTCCGTGCTCATAAAGGCTAACTATCTCATCCCTCTCAGTTTTCAAGAGTGGGACAGACCTCGTGTACCACACTTTGTGACTACTGTCTCGCTATCTCATGGGGAGAATCCAACGACTGGACCCGCCACTCAACTCACCTGGCATCACAAGTCGTGCGGTACCCAAGACCCGAGCATGCCCCCCCACCGCCATCGCGCAATCCGTTGCCTCCGCGGAGCTCCCCATGAACGGCCAA
>JAIXQT010000012.1 GCA_027485595.1 Pseudomonadota bacterium
GACCTGCGATATCGGGGCGATTACACACCAACCACTCGACAGGCCGTGCAACCGCTCCTTGTAGCTCGGGACGACGATGGACTGAGAGCGCTGATGAACGACATTCCGTATTGGACAGCTCTCAAGGTTCCAATAGAGCGTGCGCGAGAGCGTGCCGCTTTCGGTCGGGAACAGGAGGATCTCCTCATCGCGAGTTAGTGCGCCTCTGGGAAGTGGTTCGTTGGATCGAAACGCTACGAGGCCGATGCGAGCTACGTGGTAGCACCCCTTGCGCGTCGATATCGTCATCGAATGAGCTATACGCCGTGGGAATGCACTGCGACACTACGCGCACAAGCTTTGCGAGACGGGCTACCCCTCTGGCTCCCCGAGCGCCTCGCTCACGACCCGAGAGATCTCCTTCTGCTTCTTAATGGCGGAGAGTCTTGAGTGGAACAACGACCAAAAAAGCGGCTGCGGCAGTACGTCACGCTCCTCGGTGAGGCGCTTTACGGTCGCCTGCAGGCTACCGATATTAGCCGCAACGGCGGAGCGCTCCTTGATGATACAGGTGTCAGAATCGTCGTCATCCATACGCAGGAATCCTACGACCTTGTCCGGGCGCGCGCCAGCAGGAACAGGCAGAGCCCTAAAGCACTGATTCCACTATTCTAGGAAGCGCTAACTCCTTAAATTTTTTTGGATCTTAAGGCTCAAGATATTCCGCCAACGTGGCGATACACCCTAACGAGTAGGTGGGCGCATGGTGCCAGTCTTCAAAACCTGCGTGCCTCATTCCTCGGAGTATATCGACATCGAAACTGGTTAAGGCAGTTCAGTTGAGACAAAGGATTTCAGGACCTATACAACGGAGTGTTAGTCATGAGCGGTTTCAAGAGCGATGGATCGGACAGCAGGCGCATTGAGCGGGCCCTTCAACACGTGGTGCGACCTTGGTTTCCGATCAACCAAGACGTCCTAACCTCGATACGGAAAAACCTCGACACCGGCGCCTACGCGAGCACCCCTCAATCCCTCTTGAATGACCTCAAGGGAGACTTCGCGCTCTTCACCTTCGTGGTGAAGGAACTGGGTATTATCGGGATGCAGGAGAAGGTAGGCTCAACGATACTCAACAACCCCGTTGAGTTAATACGGTGGGGCGGTCCTGAGCGCATCAAGGAGATCATTGCTCCTGATAAAAAGTTGCCTACGACACACTCGCTCCACTGGAGTGAGCCGTTTCAAGTCGCTCGATTGAGAGAGACGGCTGTTATCGCTTCAACAGCGGCAGTGCTCAGCGAAAAAAAGGACCTCGATCCCGAAGTTGGATTTTCACGCGGCGTCATACGTGAGATCGGCCTGAACCTTATCGCATGGAACTATCCAACGCTGTATTCAAAGGTCCTGAACAACCTCAAACCAAACTCCACGCTGGATGAAGAGCTCTCAAAGGAGCTGGGGTTCACGCCTTCGCTGTTAGCGATGAGAGTGCTGCGACCCGAGAATCCCGACCAACCAGAGGGATCTGCAGCGGTCGATGATACAACCTGGGCAGCATATGATGAGCTTTGTGAAGTTGGAGAAGCTCTCGCCCGAGCCGAAAATCCGGAAACGTACCCATCGGCGCAAAACGACTGGCAGAAAGCGAATCAATACCTCACCGAGAACGCCGGAACCGGGGCCCTCGACCTGATCAAGGAACGGGCCGTCGAACAGTCAAAGAAATATCAAGATGCCCTTCCCGAGGTATTCAATAGCCTGGAGAATTTCAACCCTAAGAGAAACATTGATGTGCATCAACGGATGAAGGCGGTTATCGCCGACCAGGATTTCCGGCTCTGTCCACCCCATGTCCAAGAGGCGCTCAGAACGCTCTACAGCGATATAGACGGCTATGCCGTCAATAAGGCCGCGATTCAAACGCTCCTCAAGTCGATCATCCCTCAGGCTGGTTTCACAGGGGGGTGCGTATTCGTTATAGATCCGAGCACAGCTAGCTTGAAGCCCCGGACGATTATCGGGCAGGTTAACCTCCGAGCAATTAGTAACGTTTCGCTGGATCCAGGCGATCTCGCCGTTGCGGCTTTGGGCACTCACGAGCCGCTCTTTGATCTTCATGAAGACGCAAAACCCATTCCTCTGGAGGGGATTTATAGCGCTCTGGGCGAGCAGCGAAAGGTCGGTGTTCTCTACCTGGAGAGCCCCAAATCGTTAGGCGAGGATTCGCACGACAGAACCGTCGGTACCTATAATATTCTGAAGAAAGCGCTCTGCGACGTACTACACCTCAAATAGGGGGCGAAGCAGAGCGCTGTTCCAACGTTTAATCCACTCAAACGATCTGACCCGATGAGGTTATGACAGGGTGCTGCGACTTTTGACTCGACCTGTGAGTCCGTTACGGTGTACCGTACCCCTTTCCCTTTCGCTCCTTTGGACGGAATGTTGGCCCCACCGAGTGAAAGCGTTGATGGATCCAAGGTATGACATCGAAGACCGCACACTTTGTCCTGAGAGCAACCCTTGAAGCTGGGCTCTCCCTACCACCCCGTCCAGAGATAGAGGTTTCGCATGCCGAAAAGTGCGATGCACTGATCGCCTTCTGCGGGCGGGCGTCTGAGCTCCGGAAGTCCCTCTCTCCAACATCTCCCTGCGTTGGATCGGACCTGTCGCTGTACGTTACCCTCGTCCAGAAGATGAGAGAGGGTGACAATTATAGAACAAGCGGATCGGCTGAGCGATTGCCAGCCGCTGCAGCCACTACCCCTGACGAGGTTGCAAGAGACCTGGCGACGCTTGTTACCACCCATCTCGGGGGGTGTAACGATCCGGATGATGCGCAGTTCTGGCTGGCTGTGACCTCCGCGCTCTCCGCCGCTACCCGCGAAACTATGCCCACACTCAGCGAGACATTGCGGACCACTCAGAGCGCGATCCTCGGGCAGAACGCAAAAAGCCCTACCAGGTCCCGATCCTATTTCGCCTAGCGGGGTGGTTACAAATGGTTCCGTCGCGAGCTTTGTGAGAGTTTTGACGAAACGAGGCGGAGACTTTTTTAGGGAAGGGTGTGTAACCCTCATTGCCATGTACCCACCTCAAAGACTACCGTAAAGCGTCGAAATGGCGTGCCCCCGTACTCCGGTCAGGCGGGGCGTCGCCGTGTGCATTAAGGCGTCCTCTATGAACAAACACGTGATTCAGCTCTGGACTCTTCTCTTTACAACCATCCTTCTGGTGGTTACCTCGTCAGACGCTCAGGACCTGGGTCGGCCGTCAAAACCTCAGGCTCCATCAACGATAGGCCGCGGGGAGCGGATAGGACTCGTCTTGGCCGGTGGTGGCGCACTGGGAATGGCACACGTGGGAGTGCTCAAGGTGCTTGAAGAGAATCGAGTGCCGGTCGCGTTTGTTGCTGGGACAAGTATGGGCTCGATCGTAGGCGCGGCGTACGCGACGGGGCAAACCGTACCAGAGATGGAAAAGGTTCTTAAGGAATCTGATTGGGATCAGATATTCTCGGACGGAGTCGATCGAGATGAGCTTCCGTATCGATCGAAATCGGGGCGTAATCGCGAGATATACGGCGACACGAAGCTGTCGGTGGATGATGGTAAACTCGTAAC
>JAIXQT010000047.1 GCA_027485595.1 Pseudomonadota bacterium
GCGACCATCAAGGCCCTTAATCGATATCGCTGGATCCTCAGTTGCGCCGATGCCCGGTGAGAACGAGATCCCCTCCCCATACTCAAGCGTAAACGCCACGACTCGGGCCATCATGAACTCAAGGCTCTCTGAGGGGTGCAGCGCTGTGGGTAGTTTGAAGCTCTCATACACACCGCGGTCGGTGTCGGAAAGATCGATTGAGAATTGGTAGACGGTTGATTTTGGTGACACGGTGCATTCTTACCGCACAAGAGTGCTAGTGACCACACTACTTTCGCCGAGAAGCGGTGTACCCAGTTTCAATCAGCCCCATAATCTTTTGAATATCTCGACTCTCGACATAGAGGAGCTGCTCACCAACGCACGTCACCGTTTCCACCACGAGAATATCGTGCTGCGCCAACACCCCCAGGAGTCGAGCGAGCACTCCGGGCAACTTCGCGACATCAGCTGAATGCCGTATCGCTACCTGCGCGAGCGAGGGGACGGAGATGCTGCCTGAGCGAATGCTCGACGGAATTTCGTGGACCGAATCCAAACTACAGGCAACGATCGAACGGGTCTCACCCTCAAAGACGTGGAGAAAGCCCCCCTTTCGGCGCTCCAGGAGCTTATGCCTTTCGCTATCACTCAAGGTGCGAGTGAGCTGAAAGAGGGTCACGTTCGTGCGGATAACGACCTCCACCTTTTGCAACACTCGGGCGAGTCGGTCTTCGGTACTACGCTCACATTTAAGACGGGCCTGATATCGCCGCAACGCCTGCACCAACGCGTCACGCGCCGAAGGTGGCCCTATCTCACGAGCAAGCGCGGAGTAGTTGACGACACCAAGGCGCAAGCACTCAACGATCGCGGGGCGCGCGGCGAGATAGTCGCGGACCTTGTGAGGAGCTGAAAACATGTCCCAAATGTGACATGTCCGTCACAAATGTCAATCGAGGGACAGCTATAGGCTCCACGTACGGTGCGCCCGCCCCGCGTGTATGAGATGACTATTCTGTCAAAACAAGGAGATATAGACATGCACAGAATTGTAGAACCAGAGATCATGGGAGACCTTGAACAGGCTAAGGCATATGACGCGGCCGATTTTAGTGGCGCTCACAACCGGCGGGTTGATGTATTCAAGGAGCTCGCGCCTCCCAAGGCTCAACGAGGGGAATTCCTAGACATCGGATGCGGCTCAGGGGACCTTATCTTTCGGTTCCTCTCTGCGCTTCCGGAAGCCTCGCTCGTCGGAGTTGACGGGTCGCAGGCGATGATCGAACTCGCGAGGGACGCTGCCAGTGGAAGACCGGAAATGCAGGGGCGCCTCTCTTTTCTCGTTGCACTCATCCCTAACGACAACCTCCCCCGCTCGCAGTACGCCACTATCATGAGCAACAGCTTCCTCCATCACCTGCACGACCCTCACACCCTATGGAGGACCATTAAGGAGATGGCTAGCCCCGATTCCTTTATCTTCGTATCAGACCTTCGAAGGCCTAAAAGCATAGAGGCGGCTCACGAAATCGTAGAGAGGCTCGCCGGCAACGAGCCAGAGATCCTGAAGCGCGACTTCTTCAACTCCCTCTGCGCCGCGTTCGAGGTTCCGGAGGTACAGGAACAGCTCTCGCAGGCCGGTATCTCCGGGTTGGAGGTTCGCCCCTTAAACGATATCCATCTGGTGGTGTATGGGTTTATGAAATGACGGGCAGACGTAAGGCAGAGCGAAATATCCTTGCCTGCTAGGCACAACGCACGCAGATAGGGCTCGCGGCGGAGAGCTACCTGTAAATTTTTATCTGCTTGATGCTTGAGAATGAATGATTCTCAATCGAATGGTGCCCAGGAGAGGACTTGAACCTCTACGACATTTCTGCCACCAGCCCCTTAAACTGGCGTGTCTACCATTCCACCACCTGGGCGTATGAAGGTCTGCGTTGTCTCAACGCGGACCGGAAATTTACTTCGGAACGTTGGCGCCGTCAACTGCTGCGGGTGGCTGAACATCACTTTTTTGTTCAGTCTTTTGTTCAGCGGCCGGAGAGGCAGGTTGTTGTTGTGCTTCAGGAATCCCACCCATAACGGACCCGGCCACGGCGTCGACCTTTGCCGCTCCACGCCCACCCTCGTCGAGGGCCAGCTTGACGAGCCCTACCGAGGTTAACATGAAGGCGATAGCGATGAAGGTTGTCATACGAACGAGGAGTGACGACGCCCCACCAACTCCAAAGACCGTGTTAGCTCCACCAGCACCCATCACAGCGCCAGCATCAGCCCCCTTACCTTGCTGCAAAAGCACGAGAATAACGAGCACGATAGCTAAGAGGACGTGAAGAGTTAGCACTGCGGTATACATGGTCTCTATCCTTAACCCAAAACTGGAGGTCACCCTAGCACTTGCTGACATGAAGGGCTAGAGGCTCACGCCGAGCCCCATCGCCCACAAAAAACAAGCCTAATTCACGACCTTAAGACCCTGGTCGCCCTTTCTCTTCTCATCAAGCATGGCTATAACCTTCCGGGCCACATCGAGGAAGATATCAGCTATCTTTCCTTCGCCAGTCGCGACCGGCGTACCGGCATCTCCACCCTCTCGAATCGCTGTATCGATCGGAAGCTGGGCCAGAAGCGGCACTCCGAACTCCCTCGCGGTGCGCTCTCCACCACCACTGCCGAAGATCGGCATCACCGACCCATCCGGCATCGGCAAACCGGACATGTTCTCAACGATTCCGAGAACATCAACGTTCACCTTCTTGAGCATGTTGATAGACTTACGAACATCCGCGAGCGCCACCTCTTGAGGAGTGGTCACAACCACCGCGCCGGCAAGCTTAACCATCTGGGAGAGTGAGAGCTGCGCATCTCCCGTTCCTGGAGGCATGTCGATAATCATGTAATCGACAACGCCCCAGTTCACATCCTCAAACATCTGCTGAAGAGCCTTATTGAACATAGGCCCACGCCAAATGACGGCATCATCGGGATGCTTCAGAAAGAATCCGAGTGAGATGTACTTAATCCCGTACTTTGCAGGTGGAATGAGCTTCTCTTCGTGGTCGGGAATGACCTGACCACCTCCGAGCAACGTTGGAATACTTGGCCCATAAAAATCACTGTCGATCAAACCTACCTTTGCTCCCGTTTTAGCGAGCGCGATAGCGAGATTGACGGCGACCGTTGACTTACCAACCCCACCCTTCCCTGAAATAACTGGAACGATCTGACCAATAGTCGACATACTTACACTCCCATCTCTTGAGATATTACATCATCCTCAACCCGCTCGTATCCTGGCACAGCTGGCTGGACCCAGTCTTCACCATTGTGCGCTCGCATCGCCTCACGCTCGAGCAAAGTCTTAGGAATAAGCGAATCAACAACCTCCCACGGAAGGATCTCTGAAAACCCGATCCGTCGAGAGACGTAAAAATCAACTGGCGGCACGCCCGAAACGATCTCCCGCTCCGTCCGCTTCATGAGCCACTTCCAGCTCTCGCCCTGCCGCTCCGCCTCAAGGAGGAGCTTAGCAACTCGGCGGTCTCCCCGCGAGAGGAGTCCCTGGAAATAGCTCTCCTTCGGAGGCTCGAACCGGAATTCGAGATTATGAACCTTCAACACCTGCTTTCGAAGACGTTCGATCTTCTTCTCCAAGGTCTTCGGATCGAGCATCGGCTCCCATTGAAACGGGGTCGACGCCTTCGGAATGAATGGATTAACCGAAAGGGACACCCACCCCATTTTCCCAGTTGGGCGAGAGATCTCCGATACCGCGTCACGCACAGCGATCGCAAGCTTCGCAATCGCATCGATGTCCTCGTCGGTCTCGGTTGGAAGGCCAACGATGAAGTAGAGCTTGAATCCCCGAATACCCGCTTCCGCGAGCTCTCGCGCGGCGTTAATGACCTGCTCATTAACCACACGCTTGCCGGCGGCGCGACGAAGACGATCACTTCCCGCCTCAGGAGCAAGCGATACGGTTTTGTATTCGCTCTCAGAAATACTCGCAGCAAGAGCGCGGGTCACCTTCTGAGACATAATCGAGCTCAGAGAGGCGCGCGCCCCCTTTTCAGCTACCGTTTGGGCTAACTTCGATATCGCTTTGTGGGAGGAGACAGAGGCGCCGACGAAGCCAATAGCGTCACTCTGCTCAAGGCCTACTTGCACGGTATCTTGCAACGTCTCCTCGTTGCGTTTACGGATTGGTCTGTAGATGTATCCGGCGACGCAGAAGCGACACCCCATCTCGCATCCACGCCCCGTCTCGGTGAGGAACATATCCTTGAATTCAGTCTCAGGTGTGAGGATCCGACTATGGGTCTTGAACTTCGAGAGGTCCTTTACGAACCGACGTCGCGGGCGCGCGGGAACGTCATCAGGAGACTCGTACCGCCTCATCGTCCCATCGTCGTTGTAGTGCGGTTGATAAAAGCGCGGGACGTAGACTCCCTCGATCTGCGCGAGCCCCTTCAAGAGCTCCTCACGGGACCACCCTTCACTTTTTGCTTTGTGAAAAACATCCACGAACTCTGGCAGAAGCTCCTCCGCCTCGCCGATAACGATCGCGTCCAGAAAATCAGCTATTGGCTCGGGGTTAAGAGTTACCGCGGTCCCCCCCGCGATCAGAAGTGGGAATCGAAACTTGGCGTTCTGCGCCGCGGCCTCTCGCTCCTCCCAGGAGCCGAAGAGGAGCCCTTGGTTGTTGAGCATTTTGAGCAGGTGCGGATAATCCGTCTCGAAGGACATGGAAAAGCCAAGAATATCGCAGTCACCGAGAAGGTTGTTATTCTCGAACGATCGCCACTTCGTTGAGGCGACCTTCTCGGAATCGTGCTCCTCCGGCAGGAATCCGCGCTCGATCAGGACTCGCGTGTCACGGGCGAGTATGTCATACACGGCCTGAAATCCCAGGTTAGACATCGCGACCCAGTAGTGGTTCGGGTAGGCGAGATGAAACTTCACATCGCCAGCGCTATTACTGTAAGGCACAACATACCGCTCAAGTGCTTTGAGCTCTTTGTTCGTAGGGTTTTTAAGCTTCGCTCGTTGGGTACTCACAACTTCTTCCGTCTCTTATTTACTCGGCGTTGGAGAGCTTGCGGGGGTCGCGCGCGCCGCCGCCTTTCTCTTACGCTCTGTGAGATTGGTATACTTTTCGAGGTTAAGCTCCGCGCCCTTCGCGCCCGGGGCCGCGATAAGCGTCTGCTGCTTAGATCCGTTAGGGGGGAGAGTATAGCTAAACACATCTCGCTTCACGACGCTCAAGCTCTCGTTCAGTTGGAGGGCCTCAACGTTTACGGAATAGGTGTCGGTCTTCGAGTTATTAAACACCTTGAGCTCCAAATGCCCCGCTGTAACCTTGGATATAGAGCCGCTTAGCGGAGAGACCTCGTCCCGTCTCAATTCATCGAACCCGAACGGCTCTGGAGCAGTGCTCACCGAACGCCCGGTGTTGAAGGTCGTTGAAAGACTGCCTCGCGTCGGCAGATCCTTGTCCGGTGTCACCTCAGCGAGCGAGACGCCGGAGCACGTCAGCACAGCACACAAAGCGATGGCGCGTACGATTTGATTCATGAGCTCCTTTGCAGAGGTATAAAACCCCTTGCGACGACACGCAGTTATACGGTACGGAAACCGCAGGATTTTACCAGGTACCCGCCCCCTTCACAACGTAGGAGTCCTTGATGAATATAATCATCAGCTTAGTCGCTTGCCCCTCTCAGGAGGTGGGCGCAGCCCTTGCAAAACTCCTGGTAGACCGGGAGCTTGCGGCCTGCGTGCACGTCCTTCCCCAGATGCAATCGGTCTATCGATGGAAGGGAGAGATCTGCATCGACCAGGAGGTGCTGCTCCTGATCAAGACCACAAGTGACCTTACCGACGACGTGCGCAAAGCCGTCGAGGAAAATCACCCATACGAGGTCCCCGAGTTCGTAGTGATTAAGGCTGCGGATGTATCTGAAAAATATGGGGCGTGGTTGAGGCAGAGTGTGCGAGCAAGGTAAGGGGGACCTGTGCCCCCGGGCACCCTTTCGCCGGGCCCCCCTACAACCACGTAGGCGTGGCAACACGGATCCGAATGGGGGCCTCTACCGCCCCCGAAACCCACGCCCATCAACAATAACTGCCGGACCACCGTAACCATCCCCAGACAACGTTTGAGGTGTTGGCTGAAGATTCCTCGGCACAGGGCCGGCGCTCGACCAGACGCGCATCTTCTGTCCGGTTTCAGTCACCACCTCTTCCCCTGGAAGAACCGGCGGGAGGCGATCATCATCCTGTCTCGTCGTGGGTTTGTCATTTGTGTCAGCGGTGGTATCGCCGCTATCACCCTGGTCAGCAAGCGCAACTCCATGGAAGGGACTGAGCGCGACCAGTATTCCTGCAAAGAAAAAAAACGAACGCACCTTCATGAAGCCCCCTGGAGACCTGTCGTTAAAACGATATGGTAAGTGTAACGCCTTGTACACTAAGATGCACCTGAAATGACAAACGAAGGAAAAGTTACAGTCCTCCTCTCCGGACGAGGCTCGAACCTTAAGGCCCTGATTCAACAGCAGCGGGGATATCGTATCCACCACGTTATCACTGACAAAGCGGACGCTGGGGGGCTGACCATCGCCCGCGAAGCCAACATTTCAACTACGGTCGTGAGGCGCGAAGAGTTCCCCTCTCTCGCCACCTTTAAAGCCGGCATACTGAGCGCAGTGGAGGCGACAAACCCTCACCTTGTAGCGCTCGCTGGCTTTATGGTCGTGGTACCGCAAGAGTTTGTCGCGAGATTTCACGGAAAACTGATCAATATCCACCCCTCCCTCCTCCCACACTTTCCCGGACTCAACACTCACGCTCGAGCTATCGAGGCGCAGCATCAGGAGCACGGCTGCACCGTGCACTTCGTCGACACCGGGGTAGATACCGGTCCTTTCATCGCGCAAGCGAGGGTCCCCCTCCTGGCTGACGATACCCCCGAGACCCTTGCTGCCCGGGTCATAACTCGAGAGCACACACTCTATCCGTGGATAGTGCGAAATATTATTGAAGGAGCTATACGACTCGACGAGCGAACGGTGAGATACGCGCCTCACATCATCGCGGAGGCTCGAACGCTCGGATACACAACTTTTGAATAGAGAGGACCTATGACAGAACGAAAGATCACCTACGCGGGCCACTCAGCGGTGTTTGTTACCTTGGACACCACTGTACTAGCGATAGATCCATGGCTTCAGGGCAATCCCCTCTGCCCGGTCGAACTTCACAAACCACGCAAGCTTGACCTGATCGTTCTTTCGCACGGACATTCAGACCACGCGGGGGACGCCGTGCGAGTGCAGATGGAGACAGGCGCTCGTATCGCCGCTACCTATGAGCTCGCGATGATTATGATCGCCGAAGGAGTGCCAAGCGATAAAGTTATTCCGATGAACAAGGGTGGCTCGGTGGTGGTGGGCGACGTCGAGCTCCGCCTCACTAACGCCTATCATTCCAGTTCCTACGACACGAAGAGTGGTACGGTATATGCGGGTGAGGCATGCGGCGTGTTGATCTCACATCATGGGTCATCGATCTATCATGCAGGCGACACCTCACTGTTCTCGGACATGAAACGTATCGGTGAGCAATTCAAGCCCGAGGTCTCCCTCCTCCCGATTGGGGACCGCTTCACCATGGGACCATCCGAAGCCGCGCAGGCCGCCGCCTGGACACAATGTAAACTCGCGGTACCGATACACTACAAAACCTTTGAGCTTTTGACAGGGACCTACTCCGAGTTCGCTCGGGAATGCGAACGGCTCGGCGTACCGAGCACGGAGGTGCTCCCGGGACACTCAATACCATTCTAACAGGGGGGGGCGTCGCTCCGTGGCGCCAAGCAGCACTTGCGTATTTTGCACGCCCCTCTCTCGTGAAACGGGGTCAAACCTCCCATTCAATCGACTCTCCCCTTCAGCGTTGCTCCTGCGCTGGTGGAACTGGCTGCCCCTGTTCGGTCGGAGCCAGAGCTCCTGGTTGCGGGGTAGTCGGACGTGGCTCACGACCACGCGCAATGAAATAGATCAACGCTATCACCGCAAGGAGGGCAAGCACCCCTACGACGTTCGAAAGGTTGGAACGCTCCACGGTCGTTCCTGCCGGTGTTACAGTTGCCATACAAGCCTCCATTAAGCTTTTACTGGAGCGTACGGAGGAAGGAGGGATACTCCCATGACGACTCCCAGGTTGTGAGAGATGGGAGTGGATCTACTTGTGAGCTGAATACCCACCAACCACATCAGCAATCGCGGCCACAACATCATGATTGAGCTTAACCCGGGTAGCAGCAAGATTCTCCTGGAGCTGCTCGAGTTTGCTCGCGCCGAGGATAACGGTGCTCACATGATGATTGCGCAATATCCAAGCGATTGAGAGCTGCGATAAGGTGCAGCCAACTCCGTCAGCTATAGCTCCCAACTTCACCACTATCTCGCGCTCCCGATCGGTCCAACGCTCACGCAACCATCCATATCCCGGCAGAGCGGCACGACTATCCGTCGGTTCACCGGCGGCGTATTTACCGGACAGAAGTCCAGAACGAAGTGGGCCCCATGTAGTGAGCCCTAAACCGATCTTCTCATAGAGCTGGGCGTACTCCTTCTCAACCCGCTCATGCACAAGTACGTTATACTGAGGCTGTTCCATCTGAGGCCGGTGAAGATTCCTGCGGTCGGCGATGTGCCACGCCTCCTCGATCTGCTCGGCGCCCCACTCTGAGGTTCCCCAGTAGTGGGCTTTGCCCTGATCGATAATGTCGCTCATCGCTCGAACGACCTCCTCCATAGGGGTCTGCGGATCAGGTCGGTGGCAATAGATAAGATCGACGTGATCGAGTTGCAATCGCGCGAGGGATCCATCGACCGCCTCCATGAGATACTTACGGTTCAAGGTGTCCTTCTCGTTGGGCCCGTCGTGCAACCCCCAGAAGAATTTAGTAGAGATCACGTACGCGCTGCGCCGCCACCCCAGTTTTTTCAGCGCACGGCCCATCAGAATCTCCGCGTCACCACCAGCGTACACCTCCGCGTTATCGAAAAAATTGACACCCTTATCAAATGCATATCGCATCAGCTCGATCGCGCGCGACTCGTCGAGCTGCCCCTTGAATGTGACCCATGAACCAAAGGAGAGCTCGCTGACCTTCAATCCAGCCGATCCTAAACGTCGATATTCCATCGCCCTTTCCTCCAAAACCACTCTCGCGCCTATCGTGCGCCACCGTGCCGCAACCCTTACCACCGCTTCCGAGTGAACAGAAGACCCCTCCTTTTCGGGTTACTAAGGGCACCTCCGCTCCGCTATGAGCCGTCTGGGGGAAGCGCTTACGAGCCTGGACTACCTTAAGCCCGGCTTCACACGCGCCCAGCCATCCCAATCGACCATGTGCCGTCAGGCAGTTAGGGCTATAGACCTGTCCAGGGTCATCAGACCGCGCCCCCAACTCACATTATCCTTGGCGAACACAACGTTTCACGTGATGCTGTGTCACAGGTCCCATAGGTAGCAGTTTGAACCGTCCCGCCGTACGCCCATGTAGGCACAAAAGAAGGAGCGAAATGGTTAACGCAGCTCGTACCACTCCCCGACTACCGGTCAGCCCCGGCAATTCCGACCGGAACACAATCCTCATCGTTGATGACAATACGTCCGGCGCTCAGACGCTACGGATGCTCCTGGAACTAGACGGCTACGAAGTATCAGTTGCAAGCTGCGGCGAGGACGCGTTACGCCAGTTTCAAGCAAACAAGCCCTCGATCATTCTTCTCGATATCGGCCTCCCAGACATGAGCGGCTACGACGTGGCTCGAGGGATTCGACTAACATCAGAGGGAGATCTCGTCACTATCATAGCGATCACCGGTTGGGGAGGTGAGCGAGACCAAGCGCTTGCTCGCGATGCTGGGTGCGATCTCCATGTAACAAAACCGGTAGACTTCGACCGTCTTGAACGGCTCCTTCACGGCGAGGAGATTTCGGATGGCGTGACAAAACTATCGGCTAAGTAGAACAACAGCGGTTGCCACGATCCCTTCTTCCCGTCCAACAAAACCCAGCCGCTCTGTCGTGGTTGCCTTGATTGCAAGTTGCGTCGGGGTGCACTGAAGAGCGCCGCTTAAGCGCTGAATCATAGCAGAGATGTGAGGCTTCAATTTGGGAGCCTCAGCGAGAACTGAGATATCCGCGTTGACCAAACACCAACCGTCTTGGCGGGCGATGGTCCACACCTTTTCGAGGAGAGATATACTATCCGCATCCTTAAAAGCTGGATCTGTATCGGGGAAAAGCGTGCCGATATCACGCCCGCCGATAGCTCCCAATATGGCGTCCATCACCGCATGAGTCAGAACATCGGCGTCGGAATGCCCGAGCAGCCCCTGAGGATGCGCTATCTCGACGCCACCGAGAACACACCGCCGACCAGCGGCGAAGCGGTGCACGTCAAAACCCTGACCAATTCGAAATTCCATGCGAACTATCCTACTTGAGCAAAAAGCCGAGCTAACGAGATGTCGTGTGGATGAGTAACCTTGATATTACGTCGATCTCCTTCAACCACCTGAACATCACGAATACGAGATACGACACTCGCGTCGTCGAGAGCCAAGAACCCATCAGCCTGAGCCGCAAAGTGCGCGGCCCGCAACTCTCCCAACATAAATCCC
>JAIXQT010000045.1 GCA_027485595.1 Pseudomonadota bacterium
CTGTAGTCTGACGAGTAGCTGTAGTCTGACGAGTAGCTGTAGTCTGAGGAGTAACTGTAGTCTGAGGAGTAACTGTAGTCTGACGAGTAGCTTGAGTATGAGGAGTAGCTTGAGTACGACGAATAGCTTGAGTATGAGGAGTAGCTTGAGTACGACGAATAGCTTGAGTATGACGAGTAGCTTGAGTATGACGAGTAGCTTGAGTATGACGAGTAGCTTGACTCAGATGAGGAGTTCCAGCCCGAGCTGTCACTGGAGTCACCACTCGAGCTTGACCCCGTTCCGTCCTGTTCCGTGCCACCCACGCCTTGGTTCGAACCATTGAGCGCTGGTATAATAGTTCTTGTAACCTTGGAAGATATCCCTGTGCCCATCGATGACACGGTGGCTAGGGTCACCATTCCCAACAATCCGACCACTATACAGTAATCAAGGATGCTTCCACCACGCTGTCTCGAGGTCTCTTTCCCGGGGATCCATCCCTTCCAAGTCATAGTTCACCTATTTCTTGTGCCTGCAAAGCTCCGATAAAGTTTACCAGGACTCTATAGAGCCTTCATCAAGACCGTGCGCCTAGCATCTGCCCCCCTCGGGAACGATTAGTTGAATCGTCACAACTAATTGAGTGCTACTGCTTCACCTACCCACTAACAGTATAGTCGTCACTTCTTGGGCAAACTTGAGGAAATTCAGGGGAAAAATGATCACGTTTTTGTTAGCTGCAATTTGCAATTTCTAGGCAATTTCTAGAACACCCTACTTTTGGCCATAATTGTCCGAATATCCTACTTTTTCGCACCCTCATTTCTAGACCAATTTCTGGACCACCAATTTCTGGAACACCCTACTTTTTCGCACAACTTTCTTTGTTCATTTGCGAAAAGTGGCTATGCCACGAGAAAATCGCGCCTTCTTAGAAAATACCATCTACGAGATCGTTCCGCGGACGCGTGCGAGCCTGCCTATGCCTCCAACCAAAACGTCTAATGAGATAAGGCTGGGAATCCTTGGAAGAACTCAGCGGGATAGTAAAGTTGAGCTCTCTCACTTTGTTGACATGAACAACCATAGCCATACCGTAGCGGTATCGAATAGTTGCGAGACCCTCAGTAAGTTCTACATGGAGCTTCAAAAGAAGACTACCGACGCCGTTAAAGCACTCCTTGGACTATCCTCTCTCTCTTTATGGGAGGATCGCCCCACGGTCGCCGAGGTCGCAACTTTAGATGATGCGATCAAGCGTATTGTATATATCTACTGTAACCCCTCAAACGCATCGCTCTGTGACTCGATTGAAGAGTATCCAGGTATCAATTCTTGGTCGGCATTTCTAAGGTGTGAGCCCGACGTAGACGCAGAGGTGGCAATCGATGCACGGTGGTATCCCGTATCTGAGATACCACAGCTACCATGCCGCTCACTCTCCCCACACCAGGATGCGCGTATCCACCAAGAGCTTACAGCGTCAGAGAAAGCAATCAGCCATCCCATCATAGTCAAACCGTTTAAGTGGTTAGAGGTGTTCGGTATCATTGAGCCCGAACAGATTGAAAGGGTCCGGCAAAAGATAATCACTCAAGTAAGAGAGACCGAGCAAGCAAACGCTGCAGCGCGTTTAGCCGCCGGAAAGAGGTGCGTTCCCCGTGATGTGCTCCTTAGACAGCCGTACATGAAGCCACACACACCGAAGAAGAAGGAACGAAAGATCTACCTCATTTGCGGAGATAGAGAGCTACGATTGGAGCTCCTGGATCGCTTCAAACGGACCTTCGCTCGCTGTCGAGAGTGCTACCGAAAAGCTAAGGAGGGGCTCCGTGTTGAGTGGCCCCCGGGCACCTTCACTCCATGGTTTCCTCCTGGATTTATATTTCCGTTACCAGTTGTCGCATAACGGGGACGGGACCTCGTGCTTTTTTTTCGACCACAGTGTGAACGTCTGTCAAAAGATGCCCCTAAGCATGCCGTCGTTGGCGTGCGATACGATAATTGCCAAACTAAAGGAGCGTTCACCGGGCAGTGAGAATGGGTCCGCCCAGAGGCGGAGAACCTGCACACTTAATTATCCCAGTCATCGAGAGCAAGATCAGTTCAAAGTAGGGTGTTCTAGTGAAGCTGAAGCCTTTTGCGCTTACCGGCCGAAAGCACTATACTTACAGGATGCTCGACGCGCTCCTCGCATCACACGGCCTCGTGGCTTATCTCCTGATTATCGCGATCCTCCTCGGAAGCGCGTTCGGGTTGCCCGTTCCAGAGGATCTCTCGCTCATCATCGCCGGTATTCTCGTTGCCTCGGAGAACGCCGAGCTGTGGATCATGCTCCTCACCTGCTACCTCGGCATCATCGCGGGCGACCTTATCATCTATCGGCTTGGATGGATCACAGGTCCACGACTCTTCAGAAAGCGATGGGTCAAGAAATACATGACCTCGTCGAAGCTCCAGGGACTCCGAGCGAACCTGGAGAAGAAAACCTTCCTCACGATTTTTGTCGCACGCCACCTCTTTTATCTTCGAACGATCACCTTCCTCGTGTGTGGCGCGGTGCGCGTTTCGTTCACCCGATTCCTGATCGCCGACGCAATCGCGGCTCTCATCACGACACCCCTTATGTTGGGAATCGGGTACCTGTTTGGCCAGCACTACGATCACATCGTTGGCGTGATCAAACAGATCAAGCTCCTCCTCGTTCTTGTCGGTGTTGGAGTCGCGATCTACCTCTACTTTCGATTCCGAAAGAAAGTAGAGAGCCACGCCGAGGAGGCGCAGGATGAGGAGTTTGATGAGGAAGAGGAAGGGGCCGACTCAGAGGAGTCTCCGACCATCCACTAGCAGGGTGGTGAAAAATGATTTCCTGCTGCGCATCTCGATAGCTTGACTTCCCCCTCCGCCAAGGCTTCAGAGGACAAGGCAACTTCGTTGGAGCCGCCGAAGAAATCCTCAGCGTATCTCTGTGGATACGCCCTCGTCTAGCTAAGGCCTCGACGTAGCCTTGGCGAAGTCGGGTCCGGTTTTTTCGTCGTCTCCGCCTCGTTTCGTCAAAACTCTCAAAATGCTCACGACGGAACCATTTTTCACCACCCTGCTAGGGAGAGCGATTCCTTTCGTACCCCCTCAATGCTTCCCAAACGCCCTAAAAGCGCCTTAAACCGCCCTATCTCCCACCTGCAACGATCGTCCCCAGCCATCTTTTTAGTTGATGTGGATCCGGGGCTCTGTACAATCGAGCGTCATGCCGTTGGAGCCCCAATCACCCCCACAAAATGGTCTCGTCGTCCCTGCCGCGGCGGTCTCATCCACATCTGAAGGACCTCTTCATGGATCGCTCCCCCCGGTTCCCGCTCATGTTTCCCAACAATCATCGTGCTTCGATACCGCTTGGGAGCTTCTTGATGCCGGTGTCCTCGCTAATACGATCCGCGATCGGCACACTGCCCTCAAGAAAAAGGACGAGACCCCTCTCCCGACGCCAGAGGATGTAGCGAGTACAAATGAACTTATACGGAACCTTCATCCGCTGGAGTCTCGAGACAGCCTCATTAAGTTCTTTCGGTGGCAATCCACTACGACTCCGGAGGCACCTCTGTATTATGCAGAGCGTCTGGTACACAACAGAGCCCCGGCGAACCGAACACCGGTATCCATACTCACCGAGATCGCCGAAAGCATCGTGGCCTCTGGCTTCGTAACCGAGAGGCTCACCAGAGAAACGATCCATTGCATGCATGATGATATCCGCAATCGCAATCCGATCTCGGTTACGCCTCCATTACTCTCGATGGGACTCGTCGCGGCAACGGCGTCCACAGTTTCCCCTTTAGCTGCGGCTGCCTCCGGATTAGCGGCCGGTCTCTTCCTTAGAGCATACTTCCGGGAGAACTGGGCACGACAGGAGTATACCGCCGGATATCTTCAGGAGATCTTTGATACACACCAAGCCTTATCTCGGGGAGAGACCCCAACGATTAAAGCTGCCCTGAGATCCCATTTCAACTGGGATAAAAATGAGCGCTTTCGCGCCGATGGCTACATGGTCGCTCGCACGCTCCGAATTCTCGAGGTCCCAAGTGCCGTCATTCATGAGGCTTTTGCCAAAACGGAGTCAGTGGAGCGCCCAAACCAGCCCCTTGTGCACCTGCTGCAAGAAAAACTGCATGAGGTAAAGATAAACACCTCAGGCTGCCTCGCTGAGGACTACCTCGCGTCTGAGCATACAAAGAGCGAGCTTGTTCAGCTCCTCGATAGCCTGAATGAGTGTTACTTTGCGTGGGGCTCTCGCTCCGGTAGGCGCTATCAAATAAAAATGATTGAGTTACTTACACGATACGCTTAGGAGATATCGCTCGTGAGCGCCGCCGGTCGTGCGCTCCGTACCCCTCGTACCTAGCGGTATGAGTCGGGATGTATCCTCTTTGTAGGCTCACCTTCGCTCTACGAGCGCCGCAGGTGTAAGATCAGGCCAAGGAAAAACTTGGCCCATGCAGCACTTGTATCAACCTCCCAAGCAAACGGTCTTGTCGAATCACGACCTCCATCGATTACACGCCCCTCCTCTTCACGCCGCGTTACGACGAGAGAGCTCAGATGTGGCCTACCTGCTCGGCGCATGGACCTCGATGACCGAACTAGGAGGCCAGGACTGGCTCGCGATGTCCTTTACCTCGCAAGACCACCATCAAATCGGATTACTTCAGCAACGCATAGCCGCGATCTTCGGTGAGATGCCACCCCTGCACCCCTTCACAATTCACGGAAAGCCATATCTCCGAGTCAACGTTCCGAGCGCCGAGCTAGCCTCCCATGTCCGCGAGGTCACATCAGGAAACACCCGAATCCCGTGGGAACATCTCGGAACGGAGGGTGAGTGTAAAAGCTTTCTGCGAGGGGTGTTTGACCATGGCGGATGGATCTACACCGGAAGGTCCGGCGGGATCGGGTTGAACAAAAAGGGAGGCGCGGAGCTCCTTGAGGATCTCTGTCGAGTCTTTGCGCGAGTGGGCATCCTTCCTATCGTCGTGTACGGAGAGGTGCCAAGTTTAAAGTTAAAGGACATCTCCGAATGGAAAGCCTTCGCGGAGCACGTTGAGCTCTCGCTCAGCGACCGGAGAGAGGCCGTAGAGCGCTTAGCCTCCCGAACCTCCACGAAAGGTCACTACACCGAAGATGACTACTCAGCCGTCATGGGGTTAGCGAGCTTCGGAACTCTCAGCAGCCGAGAGGTGGGAGAAGCGACCGGCATACCAACCAATACCGTCCGAGGATGGACCGTGTACGGGCAAAAGCCTCCCGCTGTTAAGAGATCCGGGATTATTGATGGATTCTCCACAAGATTAGGATCTCCCGAGGTTGTGCACATTCTGTACCGCGAACTTGGGGCCTCGTCTCATCTCGCTCGCGCATGTGGAACCTCATACACCCTCCGAGCCATCAAAGAGGTCCTGGCGCCCATACCGGATGCGCAAGAATATTTGTACGGGGATGATGTCCGGATCCAAATGGCGCTGCGCGGGGAGCAAGCTCAGATAGAGCGCTGACGATGAGAGGCGCGCTCGTCGTTCTGCGAAACGGTGGTGGTGGCCTCACAGATTCCATGGAGACATCATCCCCGGATCCGGTATCGGCGCCACTGCCGCCGGCGATGCCAACACGACCTAGAGCCGCCCTAGGGGGCAACGAAGCTCGCCATCTCGGGACCAAGGTGTTCCATCGCTCGAACGATCTCGAATTGGGTGCGCGCGCGCTCTAGGTTGTGCCGTGGTCGATGGATACGGAAATAGGTATCCCCCTGCAGATAATCGGTCAGGAATCGAACGCCGAGAATAAGCGCCAGAACTCGAGGGGATACCGAGAGAAGGGAGCGCTCCGTGGTGGTAAGCATGTCGCCCACCTCTGAGAGGTATCCATCACAGATTGATCTGTAGAGTTCCATGTCCACTACGACCTTTGAAAAATCCTGCTCATCTTCAGAGCATGGAACCGCTGTGTTCCGCACAAGGTCACCAAAATCAAAGAGTGGAGTACCGGCCATAGCGGTATCAAGGTCGAGCAGGCAAATGGCCACATCACCAGCCGAGTTGAAGAGCACATTATTGAGCTTCATGTCGTTGTGCGATACTCGCAGCGGAATCTCATGTCGCTCGAGGGCTGAAATTAAAGCCCCTCCCAACTCGCGGCGGGACTGCGCGAAGTCTATCTCAGCCATAGCCTCGCGAGCTCTTCCCTTACAATCCTCTTTCAAAGCCCTGTCGAACGCGTCGTACCGTCGCAATCCGTGATGGAAGTACGGAATAGTGTCCTTTATCTCACTCGCCGATATTTTTGAGAGCGCCCGTTGAAACCTCCCTAGAATGGCGGCGGACTCTCGCGCGACGTGCGCACTCGGACATACGTCATACGAGACCGTATTTTCTATGTACTCGAAACTACGCCAGTGTTCACCACCTTCATCCCGCAGGTGAGAAGCCCCCGTTTTGGTTCTTACCAAGGTGAGGGTGGTCTCTCCAGGAATCACAGGCCGAGCTTGAAGGTCCTCTCGAAGCTTATCCGTGACTATCTCAAGGTTGCCCATGAGAGCTTCAATATCGGTGAAAACCCGGTGATTCACCGATTGATGGATGTATCGTTTGCGAACGCCACCTACATCCCAATGACCGATGTAAGTGCGATTGATGTGTCCACGCTTAAGCTCCTCGACACTGTGAAGGGTTCCGGGGATATCGAACTGCGTAAGGATATGAATTGGGACGTTCTTCGATTGCTCCATAGCTCGACTATCCTCGTGCCCCCTTACAACGCGGTTGTCGCCTCAGGTCCACCACTCGCTACTGACCGCGGAGTGACGGAAGCCGCCCGTTCAGCCTCCTCACTCAACAAGCCGTCCACGAATTCATCCACCGAGAAGGGCAAGAGATCCTGAGCCTTCTCCCCAACACCAACGTAGAAAACCGGGATCTTAAGCTCTTGAGAGATCGCCACGATGATTCCACCCTTAGGAGTACCGTCGAGCTTGGTGACAACAAGACCGCTCAGTGGAGTGCTCGAGTTAAATTCTCGGGCCTGCGATAGCGCGTTCTGACCACTCACCCCGTCGACCACGAGAATCGTCTCATGTGGCGCATCCGCTACATGCCTGCGAATCGAGTTACGAACACCCTCAAGCTCTTGCATCAAATTAGACTTCGTATGAAGCCGTCCAGCGGTGTCGATCAACACAACATCAACACCCTGCTCCTGAGCCGCCACCATCCCATCAAACACCACCGCCGCTGGCTTCGCGTTCTCGGCCCCGCTGTACACCGCAAATCCGGTTCGATTACCCCACTCTTTAAGTTGTTGCACGGCTGCCGCGCGGAAGGTGTCGGCCGCTATCGCGAGAACCTTCTTGCCCTGCGCTTGGTAGCGAGTAGCTAACTTGGCGACGGTCGTTGTCTTGCCGACGCCATTCACCCCAACAACGAGCACTACGAGGGGATGTCCCACCGGATGATACATGCGGTGATCAGAAGCCAGAGGGATAAGCTCCTTGCGAATCCCATCCTTGAGAAGAACCCGAAGATCGTCCTCAGTCACCTCGTGATGCTGGGAGGCTCGTTCACGCACGGAGTTCACAAGGGCATCCGCGACGCGGGCTCCCACATCACTCGTGATGAGCATCTCCTCAAGGTCATCCAAGCTAGCAATGTCGACACTCTTACGCCCAGTAAAGAGGCTCTTTATCTTGCCGAGGAAGCTCGTGCGGCTCTTAGCCATACCCTTCGCTATCGTCGACACCTCAGCTGGTGGCGAAGGGACCTTGTCCGCGACGGGCGCTGGCTCAGGAATTTCTAAGGTCTGGGCGGAGGGAGCGGCCTGTTCCGTCTGAACCGCTACCTCTGCGACGGGTGCAGGGTGCGCCGCGACAACAGGCGCCTCCTCAACCTTTGCCTCTTGTGCAGACGGTTCCAGAGCCGTTGCGCGTGCCTCTCGTTCTACAACCAGCACCCTCTCTGAAAGCCTTTGGACCTCAGCCCGAAGCTCCGCGAGCTCCCTGTGATACGAGACCTGAGCGCCCGTTGCTTTCAGCGAGACGATTCCAACAATGCAATAGAGAAGGCCCAACCCCAGCACGAGGAGCGATATCTCAGCATCCACAGCCGCAATGACCGTATAGAACAAGGAATAGATATCGTTAATTTCTTCGAACATACACTTACCGCCAAAAACGACCACACCGACGTCCTGTCGGTGTGGTATGGCACGCCACCTGGGCGCGCTCAACGCAACAACGCACCGACACACGCCGGTGCGCGCTCAATTATCCAGCGTGCTTCTCAGCGTCCTGCAACGAAACCGTCAACACCTTCGAAGCGCCAGGCTGAGGCATCGTTACACCCACCAAGGTATCAGCAGCGGCCATCGATGCCTTATTGTGCGTGATCATCAAGAACTGGGTGCGAGCACTCATCTCTTTAATGAACGCGACAAAGCGGTGCACGTTAGCCTCATCGAGCGGAGCGTCAACCTCGTCGAGTACGCAGATCGGGCTCGGACGAACCATGAACATACTGAACACGAGCGCGATCGCGCAGAGAGCCTTCTCTCCACCTGAGAGCAGATCGATGCTCTTAGGCTTCTTGCCTGGAGGGCATACAAGGATCTCAACGCCGCTCTCAAGGGGCTTCTCTGGGTTCTCAAGATGAAGCTCAGCTTTTCCACCGCCGAAGAGCTTCGGACCGAAGATCGCGAAGTTCTTACTGATCGTCTCAAACGTTTGGATGAACCGACGAGCGCATGCCTCCTGGAGTTCAACGAGGGTAACTGAGAGGGTCTCGATCGCGCGCACAAGGTCCTCACGCTGCGTCGTAAGATCCTCAAGACGCTTCGCTTCCGCCTCGTGTTGCTCGATGACGGAGGGATCAACCTCCCCTTCTCGCTCCAGCCGTTGGCGCATCCCGGTCACACGAGCGTCGAGCTCACGACGGGCGAAATCCTGGAGTAACTCTGTGCTCTCTTGGTTCTGGCGGATCTCCTCAAGCGCCTCCTCACCGAAGGACTCTCGAAGCGCGCTTTCCGCGCTCCCGAGCTCTCCTTTGATTCGCTCACCAGCCATCCGTTCACGTACGAGCCGATCTCGAGCGGCCTCGTAGCCTTGGCGCTTGAACTCAAGATCTCGGAGAAGTTTGGTAACACCATCGCGAACACCACGGCGTTTCTCCTCAACCGCGCGAAGGTTAGCAGTTACCTCTTTGTAAGCTTCCTCCACCTCGGAGTTATCCTGCTCCTTGAGGGTCTCTATCTCCTCAGCGAGCTCCAAGATAGCCCCCTCGAGAGCGGCCATCTGAGAGCGTGCCTCTTCAGCTTGCGGCTCAATACGCTGCACGTCAGCGTCGAGTTGATTGAGCATCTTCGACTCGCTCGCCAACCTGCCGCGGATCTCGCCCTGACGGTTCGAGAGCTCACGAAGACGTTGCTGCGCCTGTTGAATCGAACGCACGAGCTCAGCGTGACGTCGCTCACACTCATTGAGTCGAGCAACGGTCGCGTCACGCTCAGCGACGATGGTGTCGTACGAGCCTTGGTTCTCTTCGATGATCGCGGTCGCTTCATCAACCTTATTCTTGACCTGAATGATTCCACCCTCGTGACGGAGGCTGTAGAAGCTCCACGGGGAGAGAAGGTCTCCGGTCTCTGTCACAACCACGAGGTCAAGTGGTGGCTCGCCCCCCGCGCTCTGAGCCTCAGAGAACTTGATCGCTGTGTCGAGATCCTGAGCCACCCATACGTTCGAAAGGAGTCGCTCAACGAGCCCCTTACTCCAATCGGATGTCTTGATGAAATCGAGGATCGGCGTGACTCCCTCAATACGGGTGATCGCTCGCTCAGTCGCTGAAGGTGGTGGCAGCTTCGCGAAGAGTCCAAGTCCGATCCCCTTCTTGTTTTGAGGATCTGCCTTAAGCACCATCTCCTGGAAGCTTCGCGCAACCTTGGAAACGTTATCCACGACCAAGAAAGAAGCCCGCTCTGCGAGAACAGCCTGCAAGCACTTCGCATACCGATCAGGAACGGTGATTCCATCAACGAGGAGCTTAAAGTCCCCTGTGACCTCAGCTGGCATCTTGAATTCACCACCGAGCGCGCGCTTAAGCTGCGTCAACGGAGACGCTGCGGTTAGTTGAGCCTGCAATGCCTCACGTCGGCTCTGCGCCGATACAAGCTTGTCGCGAAGCTCACGAATGGTCCGCTCTTTGTTTCGTTGATCTTCACGAAGACGGTTTATCTCCTGGGTGAGCTGCGCGAGCTCTTCCTCACCTGAGAGATCAAGTGATGCCAACCCCTCCTCAATCTCCATCGCTTGCGTTTCAAGATTGGTGAGCGCATTTTGCGAATCTTGGCGTCGTGCCAGGAGTGTGTTCTTGCGCTCCTCGAGTCGAGATATCTCAGTCGTGCGAGCTTGCATAACTGAGTTCAACTCTCGCAATCGAGATTCACGGGTATTGACCTCGCGTTGACGTCGATTCAACTCATCTCGCAACTGCTCCGATTGGGTTCGGTAGAGCTCAACTTCCGCGTCGAAACGATTCCCCTCATCACGAGATTCCTGTTCAACCCGTCGGGCCTCCTCGAGAGCGCCCTGAGCGACCTGCTCCTCATGCTCTAACTGAGCGGCCTTGTGCGCGCTCTCCCCCACTCGTTTGAGGAGTCGAAGCAAGGTGTCAGCGAAAAGCTCCCGCTCCGCGACCTTCAACTCCTCTTTAATCTCAGCGCGAGCGATGGCAC
>JAIXQT010000221.1 GCA_027485595.1 Pseudomonadota bacterium
CGAGGCGGAGATGGCGAAAAAACCGCAGACGTATCCTCTGAGATACGTTGAGGATTTTTTTGACGTCTCCAACGAAGTTGCAGTCAAACTATCGAAATGCGCAGCAGGAAATCATTTTTTTTTATTTTTTTTAACTGCGAGTTTCTCGTAGGCACAGAAAATTCCTCTTTTGAGGGTGAGGACACCTGTACAAAATAACGACAGGAAAATCGCGATCTCAACCAATAATCCCGATAGCTTAGCCAGGCACACATCATGCCACCTCTCAGGTAACCTGAAGCACATCCCCCGGATCCTCGGATAGGAGGCAGAAGACCTTGTCGGTCTTAAGTGTTGTTTAGGTAGTAACGAACGCACTTTGAGGAGTAGTAAACATGAACTGGTCCAACGGCGGAGATTTTACAAAGAGCCTTCTTAGTTTGCAGTTGCAGTTGCAGACCTTACTTGAGGGCGTGGGCGGAGAGGAAACCGCCGGGCTCTTAGATGGGCTCGCTCAACTGAGCGAAGCTGAGCGGTCGGTGGTAATCCCCAGGCTCACTCGAACGATCAAGGAGCTCGCGCGGAGCGACAAGCGTCTCATGTCTGACAAAGACAGAGAGATGAAGGAGTTCGAGGACTCACTCTTCGACGGAGTCATGGAAGCCATCAAGCATGAGCCAAAGGAGAGGCCGGGAACACCGGATTCCGGCCCAAAGCTCGCCGTTCTCTCGGGTGGTAAGAGCAAGCGGGATACGACAGGCCATTTTAAGAAACCGGTACGAATTCCAACTCTGATCGACCTCGCAAAGGCGAGAGAGAATAGAAAGAGTCGTATCGATACCTCTCCGCGCGACCTTGCGTAGGTTAGGATACGATGCCCCAGTGAAACGTTCGGACCCCATGGAACATCCATGGGGTCCACGTATGTGTACCTAAACAACCACATCAGCTCGAGCGCGACGATTATCTCTGGCGAGGCTCTCCCCCTCCCAGGTGCTCCACTCTTTCCACGCGGCACTCACCCGGTCGGGATCGAGGTGGTACTCCTCAATATCTCGCCTCATCCCCCTTTCCAACGAAAGCTCCGGGGATGTGTCGACCCAGATACGAAGATCGAGATGCGGGATGAGCGCGTGGTGAAGGGTCTCGCACCCCTCAAGCACCACTATATCAACATCAGATACGGTGGTCGGGGACTCATGAAACCCATCCGGGATTCCCGCGAGATATCCCCAATTATATCGACGGAACTGGAGCTGATTTCGCCCCTCGCGAAAGGGGGAGAGAACCTCCGCGATAAGTCGCTCATGGTCGAATCGACCGCGTGTGGACACCTGATTTTTTGTATGATGGAACCAGTCGTGCTCAATATGTGCGCTGCGCGGCAGTTGTTCCACGAGCGCGCGAGCGAGGGTCGACTTACCCGCGCCCCCTCTTCCATCAATAGCGACGACTACCCGCCCCCGGGTTCGCCGCAACTCCTCCACCTGTGAGACGATGTCGAGTATCTCCGCGTGTTTCATAGTAGTACCCCCCGCAAGCTACCAACCCGGCCGCTCGCCTACCGCAGCGCGATGTTATCAAGCAGTCGCACCCCTTCGATCCTCACCACAACGAGGATTCGACACTTACCAACAACGGTCGCCACCTTGTCTAAGGTTTCCTCATCCACCACGGCGAGGTACTCAATCGTGGCGCCCTGAACCTTTTCAATCTCTCGTGCGACGAGCGCCTCAAGGGTATCAGCGTTTCGCTCGCCCTCTCTCAGCGCCGACTGCGCTGCAGATAACCCGCGGCTAATGGAGAGCGCGTCTCGACGCCCCTCCACGCTTAACCGAGCGTTACGAGAGCTCAGCGCCAATCCATCGTCATCACGCACCAACGCCCCTCGAAGGATCTCAATCTCCATTTTGAGATCTCGAACCATCTGCTCGATCAGACGTAGCTGTTGAAAATCCTTCTCCCCGAAGATAGCGACATCAGGGGTCACGGCGTTGAAGAGGATCGTAACCACCGTGGCGACGCCGGCAAAATGGCCTGGGCGAAGCGCTCCCTCCCACGGCTTCGATACCTCACTTACGTTGATGGAGGTTTGAAATCCCGGGGGGTACACCTCAGCTACTGAAGGGGCGAAAAGGATATCAACCCCCTCTCGCTCCAGGAGCGCTTTGTCATTATCAAGAGTAATGATGTACGCTTGGTAATCCTTTGGGTCGTTAAATTGGGTCGGATTCACGAAGATGGAGCACACTCGAACATCGCTGTGTTCGGTGAGGGTTCGAGCGAGGGAGAGGTGCCCCTCGTGGAGGGCTCCCATCGTCGGCACGAAGCCGACCCGCTTCCCCACCCTCTTGAAAGCCGTAATCTCCGCGCGAAGTTCCGCGATCGTAGTACATGTCTTCATAGTGAACGGCATCCTCCGCGCAACATCCTACAATACAGCGTCGTATGGACTCGTCGCGCATATTCCCATATCCCTGAATGATTTCAGGACGCTTACGGAGCCGGTATAGCGCAACCCCACTGATGCTGCTAGCCTACCCCCGGTACATTGCTACGAACAGGTCTCATGCAAGCAGATTCAGTCAACAAGTCAGATACCGGAGCAGATAGGCGCCAGTCCCCCATCCATGCTCGAGGTTGGCGCTTCATACACCTGGTCTGCTTAGCTTTCACCATCGCCTACGTGAGCGGATGCGCCTCAACAGGTGAGCCCACCCCGGCCGATCCTGAGGTCAAGGAGATAAAGGCCAAAGACGAGATAGACGACGATCTGGGGCCAGAGGGTGATATTCTTGCCGAAGCCAAGCAGCTCTATGAGGCTGGTATGTATTCCCTCGCTCGGGACAAATTCCAATCGATCAAGGACCGATTCCCGCTCGGCGCCTACGGCCAATTCTCCGAGGTAAAGGTAGCCGATTGCTACTACTTTAACGGCGAATTTAATGAGGCGGCCAAGTTTTATGAGGGATACCTCAAGAGCTATCCGGGAAGCCCTGATTCACCGTACATCGAACTCCAAGCGGCTCGCGCTCACGTCAACTCCGCTGGTGGAGGAACGGGTCGTGATCGGCAACCCCTGGAACGCGCACTCGTCATCTTTGATGGCATTGTGGAGAGATATACGGGCTCCGAATACTCATTCGCCGCCGAACGAGAGCGAGCTCCTGTCGTGGAGCAACTCGCCGCCTACGACCAACTTATCATCGACTTCTATACGCAGAGGGGAAACACAGCCGCAGTCGAAGCTCGGAAGAAACTATTTGCGGAGCGATGGACCGGGCGTTTAAAGATGGCGTATGAGCAAGAGAACGAGCCCTCAACTCCCCTCGATGATCTGCCGGCTACCCCTGAGTAGCGCCTCGCAGCCAACACGTTTCTCCCCTATCCCCAACCCAATCCCTACTCATGAAGCGTCGGATTGTCCGTGGCGCTTCACGCCGATGCGGGGTACTTTCACGGGAGCAATTGATTTTTCCTCACCTTAGAACGTCGTCATCTCATCTTATCGTCGATGGGCAAAAAAGGACGCAAGCCTTCCATATAGAGGGCTTGAGACGCGAGGTAGAGCGCGATAAATCTCACTAACCCATCGAAACATTTAATGTTGTGATGTTGCAGTATCGGTTTTAATAGGTAGCTCGTGGCAAACTCTCTCTCGCTTCAAGGGATTAAGGATCTCGATTTTGCGCAGATTCTTCATCGCTTAATGCGACGCCAAAACATCGTCTTGGTAACAAAGGGGGTTCGGCTCCTCTCCATGATCGTAGCTACCGCCTCACTTGCGTGGTTCCTCTCGGTCGTGGTGAAGGACACCCTCTCTCGCAAAGGGATTGAGAGCGAACTTGAGGGTCGACTCGGAACGATCCTGAATGCCTCCATATCGACCGCTCAGCCAACACCTGAGGCCGCTCGTAATTGGAACATCATCGCCGATACAAAGGTTTTCGGAACGCTTGGTGGCCCCGCGGCTCCGGCTGCGCCAGCGGCGCCTCCTCCCAGCCCTCTCAGTCTCACCCTCATCGGCACCTTCGTCACTGAGGGACAGGAGCCATACGCGATAATCGAGGACAAGAAGAAGCAAACGCAGGATATGTTCCTCCTTGAGGATTCTATCTTTGAGCAAGCGACCCTCAAGAAGATCTATGAGGATCGAGTGGAGATCGAGCGTCTCGGCAAACTTGAGGTGCTGAGGCTCGATGAATTCGGTGGAACGGACGCGCCGTCCGCGGGTGGTATCTCCTCGAATGGAGATGACTTCGTTGTTGATGAGGCGGAGCTCGATAAGGGCCTTGAGAACCTTCCCCTCCTCCTTACCCAAGCGCGTGCCGTGCCGTACTTCAAGGATGGACGTTCGATCGGCCTGAGACTCTTCGCGATCAAGAGCGGCAGCCTCTACGAGAAGATCGGTCTGAAGAACGGTGACATTCTCAAGTCGATAAATGGAAACAGCCTGGCCGACATCACTCAGGCGTTGAAACTTTTTGAGCAACTCAAGCAGGAGCGCAGTATTAACCTTGTTCTCGAGCGCGAGAAGCAAGATAGAGAATTTAAATATACCATAAGGTAACGCATGAAACGTGTAACTCACCTCATGAAAGCTATGGTCGCGGGAGCCCTGATAAGTCAGAGCATCATCGCTCCGGTATTCGCCCAGCCACGACCAGGTGGAGCGCAAGCGGGAGATGCCGGCGAGGATATCGCGAAGGATTCGAACACCGAGATCAACGTAAAGAACGCCGAGATCGCCTCGATCATTCGTATCTTCTCTCGCAAACTCAAGCGCAACTACATCCTCGATGAGAAGGTTCGTGGAAAGGTCTCTATCTACCTCCCCGGCAAGGTGTCCGCTGAGGAGTCCCTTCGAATCCTTGATTCGGTGCTCGCGCTGAAGGGGTTTAGCTCTGTGCCGATCGGCGACAACATATGGAAGATCGTTCCCTCAAAAGAGGCGCGCCAGAGCACTATCCCTACGCTGACCGAGTCACGACAAGATAAACCGACAGCGGCGGTCGTTACACGCCTTGTAAACCTGAAGTACGTAAACTCCCAAGATATTCAGCAGATCCTCTCGCAGCTCGTATCCGCTGATGGCCTTGTAAATGCGTACACTGGAACCAATTCCCTGATCGTCATCGATTCTGAGGACAACATCGAACGGCTCGTTAAACTCGTCGATGAGCTTGATGTCCCCTTCTCAAACCGAGAGATGACCATCA
>JAIXQT010000096.1 GCA_027485595.1 Pseudomonadota bacterium
ACCACCTCGGCGATATGGACTTCAAGGTGTGTGGTACTGAGAAGGGTATCACCGCGCTTCAGATGGACATCAAGATCAAGGGCCTTAGCCGTGAGATCATGGACAAGGCGATGATTCAGGCCCGAGATGGCCGGCTTCATATCCTTAACGAGATGGCGAAGGCTATCACGAAGGAGCGTCCAGAGCTCAGCAAGTACGCACCGAAGATCGTTACGATCAAGATCAACCCTGATAAGATCCGTGACATCATCGGGCCAGGCGGAAAGACCATTCGCTCTATCACTGAGTCGTGCGGCGTTAAGATGGAGGTTCAGGACGACGGAACGGTTAACATTGCGAGCAATGATAACCAGAAAGTTCAGAATGCCATCGCTATCATCGAGAGCCTCACGCAAGAGGCTGTCGTTGGAAAGCTCTACAGAGGTGTCGTTAAGCGTCTCGTAGATTTCGGCGCTTTCGTTGAGATCCTTCCAGGCACTGATGGACTCGTTCACGTTTCCCAGATCTCCGATGCTCGCGTTAACAACGTTCGCGACGTCTTGAGCGAGGGAGATGAGGTATGGGTTAAGTGTCTCGAAATCGACCGACAAGGAAAGATTCGTCTTTCCATGAAGGAAGCTGCTGCGGATATGAAGGAGCAAGGACTCGCTTCGTAATCTCGTGAAGAGCCCCCCTTGTGGGGCGGCTGGATTCCGATACCATAAGCGGGGGTGGTCATTTGACTCGCCCCCGTTTTTTTATGCGCGGAGCGTGCCATGGTTAGGGTCTTCTCGACAGGTGGGGATGGGGCTGGTATGCCGCGTGGCAGAATCGTATCGAGAGCTGCCTACACGTTTCTTTCTTTTCTCATGGTCGTATGGCTCGTTCCGAGCGCTTCGGCCCAGGATGATTTCTTTAAACCCGTTATTGAGGTCACGGTAACACCTCGTCAACAAAAAGGGCCGCCCCCGGTCTTCTCGTTCGCCCGGATGGAGCCTCGCTTCAGGACGCTCTGCCTTGGACTTGAGGAGGATGGGCGGCGCGAACGGATCGTTTCGATCGCGATAGCTGGGGTAGCCCGCGAGAAGGTGTGCGTTACCTGCCGCTCGTTTTGGAAGATGGTCGTACAGGCGTGTGGAAAGCTTGGGCCTCGTCCGACTCCAACGCCAAAGCCTGCACGGAAGAAGAGGGAAAAGGGGGCGCAAGACACCCCTCCAGTAATCGAGGCGAGTGCGGATGCGCAGTCGAGCTCCTCGGAGAGTAGCGATACCTCAGAGCCGTCAGAGGCTGTGGCTACACCGACGGCCGTCTCCCCGCTTAATGGAACAAGCGGGCGCCCTCAGCTCAGGTATCCATCAACGGAAGTGCTGGATCAAGCGTCACGAGTGAGCGTAGCGACCTACGAGAGCGACAACGGGGCGGGGCAGGATGCTGAGATGTTTCGGTACTTCGCGAAGACGATCCGTGAAAACTCAGACCTCTCTCCGCCGGAGCGTGAATACTATGATGTGTTTCTAACCTATCTACTCGCTGCCTGGGCTGGGCGCGTGGATTCCACAAAGCTTCCACCCCCAACTCCAGCTTCGGAGTTAAACAGTTTTTTTGAATAGGAACCTTCGGGGTGTTGGGTAGAAGGACGCGCTAGTTTTATTCGCCGTCCCGAATCCCATCGCCATCGGTATCCGCTACAGACGGGTCTGTTCCGAATCGCTCCCGCTCATACTCGTCGTAGAGTCCATCGCTGTCCGAATCCTTACGAAATTGGGCCGCGTGTTTCGGCAGGGTGGAGGAGAGATAGTTGGAAAATATCTTGGCGAGCACCGTGTAGCCCTTGGATATGGGGTGAACTTGGTCGCCGAGTAACTTCTTGCTGAGCGCGTTGAAGCGCAGGTCCGCTGGAGCGGAAGAGGTGCTCTTTTGAGCCAAGAGTGTGTTCAGCTCAACTACCCATGTCCCTTGACCGGTGCGGTTAGCGAGAGCCATCTGGGCGGTGACAACGAGCGGGGTGTGTCCAGTAATCCTCGTCACGTTGGATTGGATGAGTTCCCGCGCTCTCTTCAGATTTCTCCATGTAGCGATCGCCGGCTTTCTTTCCCACCAATCGTTACGTCCGAAATCGAAAAAGATGACGTCAGCTTCAGCGAGGTCCACAGCAAGATTGGAGTCACCCGCTCCTGCGAAGGCCACTTCGATATCGGTGATCGTTCTTGAGACCCGACGACCTCCGATTCCGTGATTGAGGAAGGTCGCCGATGGAAAAGCTCGTGCGGCACGGAGTACATAGCCACCCTTATTGCCGTTGGCCGTATCCCCGATTCCATACACGAGACTATCCCCGAGAATGAGGACCTTTGCCGCTCCATCGCAGTTGAGGTCCGGAATACCACCCACCTTAGGGCACGCGGTTGCTGGTGCTGTGAGGCCCATGAGCGCTACAAGTGAGGCGAGAAGTAGTGATGAACGGTCCATAATGACCTCACGATGACTCAAAGCCTCATGATTGTACAGCGGCCGGCCGCTTGAGGGGTACGGAGTAGGGCTATGCCAAGTGTTTGAAATGACCTACGTAATCAGCGGCAGTTGCTGGT
>JAIXQT010000252.1 GCA_027485595.1 Pseudomonadota bacterium
ATTCAAAACTTCCGCTATCAGCTTGACCATTTCCATTTGCATCAGCACTTGAGACTCCACAACCGCAGACGCCGGGGCTCACCTGGTTGACATGGTTAGGGCAGTTATCAACAATTTGAGCGCAGCCTGTATCGTCTGGCGCCAACCCGGAACAATACCCGGCTTGTGGAAGCTCAACAGCTCGAAGCGCTTTTTCCACCTCAAGGAATTCCTCAGCGGAGTAAAGATCAAGGGCGGCGGTACGGATAGCGAGGTAGGCGTCGTAGAACTTTGATGAGGATGATAGGTATCGAGTTAGTGCTCGATACATAATCTGCTCCATTTTAGCCTCGCCTAGCCCGATTATCGTACACCCGTTAAAGCTCCCACCTGCCGCGATCAGATATGCCGCGTGATTGAGAACTCCCGAGTTAGTGTGAACACCACCGTGATCATCACTCCCGCATTGATACAACGGACTATGAAAACGATCGGGTTGCCCGCCATTTGAATATTCACCGTTATAGGGATTGAAGAACACAGAGGTGGGTTCCGCCATACTTCGGAGAGTCCCCATGCTCGAGGATGTTCCAAGCAGCCAATCATGAGAGCCAGACGTATAGCGCTCAACAGCTTCTCCGAAAATATCGGCAAAGCTTTCGTTCAAGGCACCGCTCTGCCCCTGATACACAAGATTTGCAGAATGATAGATAACCGCATGAGCAAACTCATGACCAACGGTGTCAGCCAACATAAGACCAGCGCAGAATTCCAATCCAGAGAGCATCGGATTAAACCTCGCATTCGGACAGCTCAGACTAGGAAGCTTGTAATCACCATAGGAGGCGGCTCTGATTATATCTGCCGCGTAATCAACCCCATCGCTTAAGCCTCCTCGTCCGTTGGCGCCATCGCGATTGAACGTCGCAAAAAAGTAGTTATAGGTAGTCCCAAGGAGATGGTATAAACGATCAGTTTCGTTGGGATATATTTGAATAAGTGCTGTGTTAATCGGGTTGGGTCCACGATCAGGTTGTCCTTCGCTGCGTCCGAAATAGTGTCCCCAGAAATAACTGTAAAAATCCACATAGCAGCCACCATCCCCGTAGGAGCAATCGTATACGTAGCGTCTCGCGCCTGTAGAAAGGGCAGTTCTATAGACGACCGCTCCAGTTCGAGCATCTATAAAGTAACGAAGAGCTCCTTGTTGACCGGCGACATCAACTTTGTAGGCGAGATACACGTTCCCGGAATTTAGGTCCTCGAGCAATCCGGTATCCAGAACGACAAGCTCAGGTGTCCGCTTAGACGTTGGATCCGACGAATATTCCCGCTTCCACTCATCCTCAGCTCCTCGCAGCGCGTCATCGGGAAGCAAGGTGGGAGTAACGCTATCTATACCTCTTTGTGATATGCGCCCCTGCATCAAGATAGAGTCGTTCTTCAGGTTTAAGTGAACCCGCACATGCCCACCGAATACAGGCACTTTCTGGAGCACCTGCTGGTATTCAAGGTGAACGACTCCTTGCCCGTCAGCTTCCTCTTTTACTTTTGCAAGCTGATTCACTGGATCGGAAATACCCAGGCTTGCCCCATTGGCTTTGATGGCCGCCAACGAAAGTTGTTCAACATCTCTGGCTGACAGAGTCGTGATTAAGCCGGCTGCCTCGCCTACTTTCAAAGTGCTCAGCGGTATTGTCACTCCAACAGTCTGGCCGCTCACGGGGTCTTGAAAGCTGCGGGGGGCAAGGGGTGACGCAGACACCACGGATGCGTTCATCAGTATCAAAGATAAGCAAAGCACTTTGATTGCTTGAACGAGTGGGGCAAGGAGAGAATAGAGCGAACCAGAAACATTCATGTAATCACCTGTGGCTAAGGGAGCTTGGTACAAGCGAAATAGCGAGAGCTGCTGCACGGAACGACGAGCGCCGCTTGCTCGTGAGCTGCGAGATAATTACACAAGCGGTATTGTAAAGGCAGAATAGTCGCCTCCTTTTCGGCCACGTGTATCACGGGATGAGTCACGTCCCTCAGGACCAAGCGTCATGGGTTCTCAATCACTACGCGGATACGATCCGATAGCCGCGGCTGTGCAGTCAGACCGTTGTCATCGGTTCATGAAATATAGTGGGTACCTGGCTCTTCTCATGACACACAACGTTGCACCAATCGAAGCCATTCCGTACATGCCTGTGACACTTTATCCCCTTGGTAGTGATGCCAAGGGCATTTTTAGGCAGGACACACTCATGGCAACATCGATTTCCCATACGAAAACCATATCAATTATCAGCGCGGCACTGAGTTTTTCTCTCCTGCTTTGCGGCTGCGGTGGAGGAGGCGGAGACGGCTCATCTGGCACCTACCAGGGCACCTGGGGCTTTGTCGGGACTAAATTGACAGATACCTGCCGTTCGTCGCTCGGGAACAACATCGGCGCCACTCTCATCGTCTCTCAGAACGGCTCCGCGGTTACCGTGCAAAGCGGTTCGCTGACTTTAACCGGGAGTGTGAACGATAAGGACGGATTCGATGCTTCACTTATACGACCCGGTGATGATGGCTGCACTCAGGGCGTTTCCGTTGGACTGAGAGATGCGAGCGATGGAACAGCAATCGCAGCGTACGCGCTCGCGGTGCAATGCCGAGGAGTTACCTGCGCTGTAGGCTATGGCGGCACGGCGACTCGTACCTCTACTAAGAGCTTGGAGGCTGATACCGAGGACCGAACGGTTGAGTCGATGACGAATACCTTGTCCGAGGTAACAGCGACCTCAAAGACAGGAATAGAGGGTGGGCTCTTGAATGCGCTTGAGGAGACGCAGATGGAGATCGAGCGTCAGCAGGGCGAGTAACCCGTTAGGGGAGCCCCCAACCTCAGGGGCTCCCCTCATAGACACTCGCTACTAACGATGGGCAAGCAAGGTTCTTGGTCGATTGGTGCACCGTACTCGTGGTGCCGCCTAGGGCACGGTGCCGCAATGACATTTTTCATCAATTGCTTCGGCACCCCCTCTGATAACAAACACCTCACGCACTTTTTAAGAGTAGAATGTAGCAGTATGAGGGGGCTGAGCTCGCAGGGGTTTCAGATAGAATTACCTTTGTTCAGGGCGACGCGCTCTCTCAACTCAGCACAGTACGATGCGATGCTATTTTCCTTGATCCCCCTTGGGGCGGTCCCGAGCACTCAAAAATTGACCGATTCAAACTTGCTTTCTTTGCGCCGGACGGAGAGGGTCTTTTGGATTCAGCGATACGACATTTCGCGGGAGTTGCGTTTTAACTGCCGGGCAACTTCGACTTCAGCGAGCTCGAGCAGTTCGGGGCAGGTCAGTGGCAGGTGCAGGAGAATCGTCTCAACGGCAAGCTCCTCCACTTCACAGCATACCGGCAGTAAGAGTGATATCATCCGGGGCGATTAACGGCGTAAAGGAATCACATCGGTGGGAGCGAAAATTGCCAGAAGCACCAAGTTGGTATGAATCGCCGCGCGTTTTCTTGATTTCATATGATGCCCACTAGAGGAGCTTGTTCTTGAT
This sequence comes from Pseudomonadota bacterium, assembly GCA_027485595.1. Lineage (GTDB taxonomy): Bacteria > Bdellovibrionota_C > UBA2361 > UBA2361 > OMII01 > OMII01. Next base: position 3,525 of record JAIXQT010000252.1, read on the forward strand.
CGCAAGAAGCTCACCCGTGGTGCCGTTCAGATAGACGCTCTTCACTCGTTTCGAAAAGAGTCGCGAAATGCTCGTCACTTCGGATGCGACGGGGGGCTCTGTATAACTCAAAACGACAAACGGCGCGTGTGGAGGATTCTCTGGGGCAAGCGAAGTCCCAAACTCCTCAAAAGTGATGTTGGTTGCTGTTGGAACGAGCTCTTGGAGATAGGTTGTTGCCTTCTCCACGAGCTCTTTGTGTGCTGCGCTCATCCCCTTCATGCTACCGATTGATTCCAGCACATTCAATTCGAAATCTATGCGTGTCTCAGGGAGATCGCGGACACTCGGGAGATTTTTCGATACCCGGGGCAGATTCTTTCACCGCAACTATCCTCTCCTTCCCCCGATAGATGGCTCCATACCAACCGACTCCAACATTTGCGTCGGTGCTCATAACACGGGCCCCTGACCCCACATCCAGAGCATCGGCCCTCGCACCCTCGACGAGCTCGTAGCACAAGCTCCAGCTCGCTCTCACAAAAACGGGCCGTTTCAACAACAAAGCACCTGAACTTATTCAGTCGGTTCCATATCGCCTTGATGAGCATAGCTCCCTTCGGGGGGGGCATGACACAACTTTTTGATCTCCCTTCCGATTGTATCCGGAACCAAAATCCAAGGTGGCGTTTTACGTAGTGGGGAGGGGATAGTAGATGAGCCAAGGCGAACATTCATTGACACAGTTAGATTTCGTGTGTCATCCTATGTACAGTGTGAGACGCCAAACGCCTACCAAACGGCCATTTTCATATCAGGAAGCTCTTCAACGTGGGCTCTCTCGGCGAACGCTCCAACGCCTGCTGAAAGAAGAGCGTATTGAGAGGATTGAGCGCGGCCTCTACCGCGCTGTTGGAGAAGAGGTCGGGGAGGACGCGTTCAGGGCCGCCACCGCCCTCGTCGGCGAACCTTCAGCTATCTGCTTACTTTCAGCGCTCAGTGAGTACAACCTAACGGACATAATTCCGCGAAATACATGGGTGATGGTCCCTGCCCCAAAACGGAGCACATCAGCCCGACTGCGCCTCGTGCGTAAACGCACCCCTCACTGGAACGTTGGTGTGGTGAGAAAAACTGGCTATTCCATCACATCTGTTGAGCGAACTATCGTGGATACGATGCTCTCCGTCGAACCTGGACTGGATGAGGGCTTGGCAGCTCTCAAAAAGGCGCTTCGACAAAAGCTCACCTCACCCGCAAGAATAGCCGAGACCGCACAGAAACTCGGGGTGTACGAACGGTTACTGCCGTATCTACGCGCGCTTTCATGACCGCGCAACGGCGGGAAGTGAAGGTCTCGGTCCAGCTCCGACGGCTGGCACGGGATCTCGCTCGGAACACAAACGAATTGCGAGTTATCCTGGCGTTAGAGCGGATGGTGGCGCGGCTTCACACGTCTTCCTTGCTCCGCGACCACCTTGTCTTTAAGGGCGGTTTCACGCTGCTCAAGACAACAGATAGTCAAAGGTTCACGAAAGACCTTGATGCGCTAGCTCTCAAGATACCGAGGGAGCGGCTCATCGGCGAAATTATCAACGCGCTTCACATTGATCTCGATGATGCTTTTTGGTTTGGCGATTTTGAGACCGACGCGCTACCGGACCATGGCGACTTATGAGGGCCTAAGGGTGTCCACCGCCTATCATATCGGAGAGACTCCACACACAGGCAAAATACATAAGCTCTCCAGGGCGCACCTCGACATCGCTTTTGGTGACATACTACCCGGAGGCCCAAGCCAGGGCCTCCTGAGCTCGATCCTCCCAACCTTCCCGCCCGTGTCGTGGAGTATCTATCCTCTTGAATTCATACTGGCGGAGAAACTAGAGACCCTGGTGTCGCGTGGATCCCTTAATTCGCGCGCCAAGGATTACTATGATCTGAACGTAATCTTCGAACGAATAATTATAAACAGTTCGCTTGCGCGCACGGTGAGCATAACTTTTCGTCATCGAAATACCGCGTTACCCCGGTCATTTGAGGCCTACCTTATGTCGCTTGACCATAGGATACTGCGGCAGGCTTGGCGATCAGTAGAGCTCACCCGATCTGTATCTTTCGACCAGTGCCTTTCAACTCTCCGAACACACCTCAGCCAGCTCGATCGGGTTGTAGCTCAACGGAGATGAGGGGACTCAGGGCACTGATCAACACAATAGTTAGACGGGACTTTGTATAAACGGACCGATCGAAAAAACCTCAAAGGCCCCCTCAACGTCCGAACCTCACCTGCCCGTTCGGCCCCAAGCTTCAAAAGCACTGGGGTCTTTTTCCCCAGAGCAGAAGAAGATGCAGACGGATATACCGGAACTTTATTCGATCGCGGTTCGCAAGCTAGCTCTCTAGGTAGGGCGACACCA
>JAIXQT010000015.1 GCA_027485595.1 Pseudomonadota bacterium
AAGGCCGACACCAAGGCCGACACCAAGGCCGAGTCAGACGCCAAGACAAAAGCCAAACCAAAGTCCAAGGGCAAAGCCGACACCAAGACCAAGGCCGAGGCCGGCACGACGGAAGCTGAGCAGGACCGCCGTCCCGAGACCCCTGTAGGAGCACGCATTGTCCACAAGGTCGGGGAAGGGGAAGGGGGGCTGATCCTTGACAAGCTCTGCAACGTGAATGGGAGTGAAGAAGAAAGAGAGGATGCGGGTCTCCGCACGCAAGTGGTCATCATAGGACCCTTTGATGTGTCTAAAATCGAGGAAGTGCGCGAGGAAATGCAGGCGCGCGAGAGCATCAAGGCGTCCGTCGGTATCCAGTGCGAGGCCGCGGCCGTCGTCAAGCTCATGCTCCACCAATTCCCTTCTGTCATGCAAAAATCCGATGCCAGCGCACCCGACGATCTCCGTCTTGGGAAGCTCTACGGTTTTCTCATTTATGTACCGGCGTTTGCCGCACCCGGTCGCACTACCATCACCGTCCGCCACCTCTTTGAGACGCTCGCGAGTCTAAGTCTCAAAGACCTGAGCAATCGGTTCATCCTACCGTCCATCTTCATCCCCGCACTGGCTTATATGGAAGCCACCATGTGCAAGGGCTCCTCCTCCAACCTGAACGATTGCTACCTGACCTTCAGGGCATCGGTCGAGAAGGACGGAGTCATTGAATTCTCCAGTGTACGGATCGTGTGCATTGGCAATGACCAAACGACCCTAGGACCTACGAGGTGCCTGCGCGTCGGCCAGTCCGTCGAAGAGTGCGTGACCTCGTGGAAGAAGCACCTCAAGGTAGATGTCAGCTGCCACGTCAGCAAGGTGTACCGTGAAACCAAGGATCGTATTAGGGTGTCCATGCTCCAAGCCTAGTTTTTTTTGTTGAATCGGTGTGTAACGATCACGTAGAAACCATGGCCGACCCGACAGCTATCAAAGCAGAAGATGCGGTCAAACTTGCCCTCTATTCGATGCAGCTCCTCCAGAGTTTGCCAAACCCGGGCGAACCCAAAAACCCCATCACCGTGCTCCGGATGGCGATCCAGGACCCCAGTTGTTGCCTGCCTCCTCAGATGACCGGCATGTTCTGCTGCAAGGTGTTTGATTTCACCAAGGAGCAGATCGAGGCCATGTGCAAGGCCATGACCTGCAAGGATGTCTGCAGCCCCATCTGGGACCCCACCCTACTGATGGGATCCTACATCCCTTCCAGCACACCACCTGTGTTTGGGGCAGAGCTGCTCCTGCAGACACCCACGTCCCGCCTTAACTCCAATAGGAAAAAGATGGCTCGGCAGGTTGTGCTGCAAGACAGGATCAACTTTCCTGTGAAGCGCAAGTAAAGGGACTGGGTGTTCCTCGGCCCGGACCGTTTTGCCCTCCTCGTTATCCACCACCACCAAAAGACCGACCGGTGCCCGCTGAGGAAAGGTTGTCCCTTGCCCTTGTCTGATTGCCCCGGGAGAGCGTTGGTTCCACGAGAGCACACTGAGGTTTGCTCTCTGTGACGACCCATACTGTGTGTATTGCTCACTGCTTTGCACGCCGCAGATGGAGCGAGCGGGGAGACTTCTGCGCGAGCGCTTGCGGGATCTCGGGGTGAGATCCTTCCATGATCATTACCTCTGCTACTACGAGAGGACGATGGGCACCTTGCCGGAAGCGGTCCTGGGGTATATTCAGCAGTTCCCTCTCTCTGTATCCCATGCCACCTACACCCAGGTCGTGACGGATATTCACGTTGGATGGGGACCTGGGTCTGCCGATTGGGTAACGTCGGTGACTACGGCCAACCCTCACGCCTACATGACGGATGAATACAAGGCCTTTGTGCAGCCCGTGGCGGAAGGCATGGACGAGCTGACCGCGGAGCGTGTGGATCAGATGACGGCGGTGGTGGCCCGCGTGGTCCTTATGTTGCCCGAAGTCACCACCCAGCAGCACGAGGCTATTAGGATCGCCAAGGACCGCGTCGTGGAGTGCATCACCATCCTGCACCGGTGGTATGACCAGGCCCTCCTCATGCAGCACATGCAAGAAAGAGTGGAGTGCTCCGTGACCGGGTGCTCCAGATCGACTCTGCTGCGCCCTAGGACGCGTATGGAACGAGACGGCTCACCGCTTCCCTCCTGGACCTGTGACGGTTGTTGCCAGAAATGCTACTATTGTGGTTTCATGGGGAAGTTCATCGAGACCGCAGAGGGTGAGAGCGTCTGTGGCGCGTGCGCCACCGTGAATGCAACGAACCTGATCCGCGATGTGAATGAGAGGCACAATAGCCATGACGATGGGATCAACCGCAGTCTCACGGGGCTACGGATCGATGCCGAGATCATGGTGCAGGCCAATGACCCGACCACCGTGCGGAAGACACGAGACTTTTTCCGGTTCCATTTGCGGGACATGAATGAAGCCCGGGTACACTTTACCAACCTGACGGGCGAGCCCCGATACGCGGTCCTGATGATCCGCGAGGGAGAGCGCATCTCCATCATGCGACAGGTGGAAGAAATCATCTCCTTCCTGTGCCCGATCAAGGGGCCTTATCGCCGCGAGGATATCAAAATCACGGAAGAGCAAAAAGTGTACTGGCTCGCAGCCCTCGTGATCGATCAGTACCTGTGGCGTTACAGCCAGGAATACTCGCTGCGGACAAAGAGCTTCGATATCCGGACCAAGACCTGGCGCACGCACTTCCTGAGGGATATTCCGAGGCAGTTTACCAAGAAGGTACTGTGAGCTGCGCCATTGTCCTTTGGTTGCTCAGGGCATCGGCCTCTCCCTTGAGATCCTGTAGCTTTGTCTCCATCATAGGGAGGAAACCTGGACCTTGGCGTTTCGGCTGTCTCGATCTCTTGGCCTTTTCCGCTGCCTTGGCGAGTTCCTTGGTAAGGATAGCATAATACTTGTCGAGGATCTTGGTCCTGAATTCTCTTGCCTCGGCACTGTGCCCTGCTTGGTTGTAGTAGGCTTTGGACTGTAGGATGTGCGTCGGTGTGATGGTGTACTTGTTGGCGGCTCTCTCCTGTGGTGTCTTGCCCTTTTGCAAGCGCCTTGAATAAGCATTGCACAGATAGACCCCGATCTGCTTGATGGTGTTTTCGTCTTGCGCAATGAGCTTGCGGTACGCGGGTCCCTTTTGAGCAAGCTCGAGCATCGTGTCCAAGATCTTGGGCGTAATGATATGCGGGAACAAGGGGTACATGTACTCGTTGTTGAACGTTTTGACCAAGGCCGCATCAAACACCTCGACAAGATGTTTAGCATCGTCGGAAGTCCATGGCTCGGAGCCTACAAACGCCACAAGTTTGGAAATCATGTGCTTGTGCCTCGCATTCACCAGCTTTCTCAGCTTAGCGGCCACGTTCTGCTTCTCGAGAGACTCTCTCTCGGCAGCACTAACGTTACTCGAGTGAATCACAGCAGGAGCGGGGAGGGCTTTGGATACACATTTCTCAAACGCCGTGACATTCTCAAACACCGACCCCATGAGCTTGAAACACCGAAAGAACTTGACCGGCACCTGCGTCGGGTTCATCTCCTGAGGCTTCCTGCCGAGCTGGCAGTTGTAGCATCGGGCGTACCAGTTGACGGCCTCGAAATCCGCCTTGCGCTGAAACGAAGTCCCCTTCTTTGTGACGGGCTCCTGCTCCTCGCTGATGCAGTACTTGGCACCGCCGTTCACCCCACCGACCTTGTACACGCAATTGGGATCCCTTCGATGCAGGTCAAGAGCCTTTTTGACCTCGTGCTCAGGCTCCTGCACGCGCCTCATCAGCGATGCTAGCGATACGCAACGGTGTTTCTCCTGCGTCTTGAGGTTTGTAGCGTAGTAGACTGTGCGGACGGGTCGGAAGGAGAATTCAACGTCCTGAGACCTGACGGTCGTGTATTCGGTTCCAGCACGTCTCATTGTGAATGCACGTGTGATGAATGAATGAATGAATGAATTGGCTTTATCCACGTGCGACAAAATATTTACACGCAATGCGTCCGTTTTGATTGGATCATCAAGTACATTCCCATGGCGCTCTTGACAAAGGTGTCCGTGATGGCTTCTAGGAAACACATCCAGGGATCGCCGTCGGGTAAAATGCCAATCACATAGTAGACGGTATAAATGTAAAACACGTTCCTGTTGAGCTTGTGCAGCACGTGGTGACGGATGATCGGCTTGGACTCTTCGAGGATGTGCACCGACTCCTCGGACCACAGGTACGAGATGAACCCCATACCGACCTTGACAGTCGTGTTGGGAGACATCTCCCCGATCAAACCCGACAGCAGCATGAGCATGCAGTACAAGAGCATCCTCCGTATGACAAAGATATCAGTGAATTGCACCACGGCACAAATCTGCAGCCTCATCACCGGCACCGTAAGGCACCAATCCGTGTACTTGAGCACCCTTCGCACCTCACGATCGTCCGCGATGCTCATGACACCGTAGTGCAGGCTAGCAATCATGGTGCAGACGGTAGAACACAGCAAGGCTCCTTCTTCAAAGGGTGTGAGCTGAGGTGAGAAAAGTCGCATCGTGGTGAGGATGCTTGTGCAGAGCAGCCATACGGCCGACCACAGATAGATGTAAAGCCACATTGTTGCATGATTCATAAGCCGTTAACCTCTGAACGTGATTAAAAAATCTCTTGACATGACAAGTAAGCCCCCTTATTTATCCACTATGAAAGACCTTAGTGCTATCCTCGCCGTCCGACGTTTCCTTTCTAAAAACAACATCACGGCGGATGAATTCGCCAAACTCGTCAACATATGGCTCCAGCTGCATGGTGGGTTAGCCCTCAAGTCCTTTTCGAACGCACTCAATACCTACGTCATGACCTATGTC
>JAIXQT010000207.1 GCA_027485595.1 Pseudomonadota bacterium
CGCTTCAAACGGACCTTCGCTCGCTGTCGAGAGTGCTACCGAAAAGCAAAGGAGGGGTTCCGTGTTGAGTGGCCCCCGGGCACCTTCACTCCGTGGTTTCCTCCTGGATTTATATTTCCGTTACCATCTGTCGTGTAGCGGGGACGGGACCTCGTGCTCTTTTTTCGACCACATTGAGAACGACTGTTAAAAGATCCCCCTAAGCATGCCGTCGTTGTCGTGCGATACGATGGATAATTGACCGGAGGCACTTTATCCAGTCCACGGAATCGTCCCTGCACTGGAGAAGACGAGCCGGCCACTTAGATATCCCGGTCATCAAGAGAAAGATAAATTCAAAGTAGGGTGTTCTAGTGAATGGGGACTTTAACCAGTCCCCGAAATCGCCCCTGCACTGGAGAAGACACCCCTCACACTTAGATATCCCAGTCATCAAGAGCAAGGTTAATTCAAAGTAGGGTGTTCTAGTGCTTGCCTTGCGTGCCCTCGTGCAGGGGCTACGACTCAAGGGCACATGAAAGCAGTGCCGGCTACGCTCATTATCGTGCCGCCTTCCGAGTACAGAACCGTATCAAGGCGAACGTAGTTCGCACCATTTTCGTAGGCCTTGTTGCGCAAGTCGTTCTTATAGGGTTCTAAACTCCTCGTCCCTGGCCAACCGCCAAGCGTCGCATCAATAGATGTTATTTCTTTACAGGTTGGAGATGGATCACCTTTCATAACCTTGACTACTTCGGCTCCGGGGGTGAGCGTCGCTGTCGGGGAGCAGGCCGTGAAAAGGCAGGCAACATAGCCTGCCAAGACGAGTTTTTTCATAAAAACTATCCTCTGAAAGAATTAATTGACGTGTAGAATGTATCACACTCAGACCAGACGGTGACAAGCGGAAAGAATAAAACCGAAAACTCCCCTCACCAGGAGGAGCGTCAGCCATACGCTTCCCTAATTCAAAGTAATGGAATGAAACCACCCTGTTTTCCCCAGTCGCTAGTACCGTTTACCAAACCAAGGGGGGTGTTCTAGTGAATGGGGCGAACCTTGGCCTACTGTAAAGTAGAGTGTACCAGTACGAGGGGATATCCCGGTCATCAAGAGCAAGATTAATTCAAAGTAGGGTGTTCTAGTGAATGGGGACGAACCAGACACTTTGATATCCCGGTCATCAAGAGCAAGATTAATTCAAAGTAGGGTGTTCTAGTGAATGGGGCATTAGATACATAAGTACCGCGCGAGTCAGAGAACGCTCAAAGCGACCGGATAGAGAAACTAACCCACCAACACGTTTGCGAACCTTGGCCTACCGTAAAGTAGAGTGTACCAGTACGAGAGGGGACTCTGTAGTTTCCTCTAATGGATAACGTTGCGCGGAGCACCGGCGAGCCCTCCACGCTCTTTTAACCCATTTATTTCATCACGCGGGCTCGCCTGTGTTCCCGCGCTTTGTTAGGCACAGTTACAACACGTGAATATCGGTTAAACAAATACGGTAACGCCCAGCTACTTTCTTAAATTCAAACTGGGCAGTAAAATCAGACCTTTTGTCATCAAGTGCCAAGTCGTGATCCACTGTAAAACCAGATCCGTCATTGAACTCGTATGCGTCTATTCTTAAGTCTTTGACTTTCTTGGGATCGGTTATCTTCGGATTTTTCCCGTCGTCGAAGTGGTCAAAAGTGATCTGCTCGAACAGCGACTGAGTCCAAGGCGGCGTATCGCCCTTGTCAAGTTCCAGCAACGCAGCTTCGAACCCTGCACTAGCGGCAAGCGCAACCCAATCACGGACGAACTGAAGGATCGCCTCCTCATCGGCATCAATAGACGGTCGATTTAACATAAAGTGCCTAACATAGCATTGTGCCGATCCGCCCATCTAGGACCATCGACCTATCTTCAGAACAATATCATCCCCCTCGTTTCCCGCTCAACTTAAAAGATTGTTCAGCAATATCAGCAGTTAGAGGCGAAACATGCGCTCATCTTACGACCTGTGTATCTACACCGAATCAGTGTAGATGTGCCGATCTGCACAATTATGGAAGAAGCGCCGACTCTGACTTCTCATTAATCCGCCAAAGAAAGCGCTCGAGGCACAACAACGCTCTGCGTTACGCCAAGATTCAGTTGGCTAACACTCCTGGTGTTGTATGCGGCCTCTCCCGCTACGCGAACCGCCAGCTCGACCCCGCCTTTGAATCAAGAACCTCAACTCCCCGCGCCGCGAGGTCATTTCGGATCTCATCAGAACGCGCGAAGTTCTTTGTGGCGCGTGCTTCAACACGCTCGGCAAGGAGCGCTTGTATCTCACTCGGTGTGCACGGCTTTGCTTTAAGGATGTGAGCGATAATCTTGAGCCCCTGAATCTCTATCTCCTCAAGCCCCTCAAAGAAGATCCCAAGGATTGTTCCCAACTCTCGCAACACCCCCACACGGTGCTCTATTTCCGGTGTTGGGGTACCGGCGGAGTCGAGAGACTTAACGATTGAAGCCCGGAACTGCTCCAGTGCGACGAGCGCCTCAGGCGAATTGAAGTCGTTATCCATCGCCCCCTCAAACGCCGACATAACCGCGACGGTCTCCGCGTCGCTCAACAGCGACTCGTTGACGTGAGCATTCGGCACACGGGCGAAGAGTCTGTGAAAATCAAGGATCGAATTGA